>JAZNAU010000056.1:0-5617 GCA_045586685.1 Clostridia bacterium | reverse complement strand
AAATCTACCGAGATTATGGTAAATTATGAGCCGAGACTTCATTATTTTGCTGAATGGTGGAAGCAACTATTTGGCGAAAGCGAGGGAAAAGACGGCAAAGGAATTTTTCCTGCGGCTGTAGATTTTTCTACCGATCTTCATTCCATGGGTCAATATATTCAGGACGGCATGAGAAATCTTTTTGAAACAGTGGTTCGATTTGAAACGCCGAAATTGGATGTTGCAATCGAAGCGGAAGCAGATGATGGAGACGGCTTGAATTTCTTAGCAGGAAAGAGTGTGGATTTTGTTAATCAAAAGGCATGTCTCGGTACTGTTTTAGCACATACCGACGGAAATGTTCCTAACTTGATTATTGATGTTCCCGAAATGACTGCTTATTATCTTGGATATTTGTTCTATTTCTTTGAGAAAGCTTGTGGGATCAGCGGATATTTGTTAGGAGTAAATCCCTTCAACCAACCCGGTGTGGAAGCATATAAGAAAAACATGTTTGCATTATTGGGAAAACCAGGTTATGAAGAACAAAAAGCGGTTTTGGAAGCTCGATTAAAAAAGTAAATGGATACCCGCCCATCTTTTAGGGGCGGGTTTTATTTATCTTAAACAATATTTTGAAAAAAATTTAAATTTTTTTGTAAAAATACTTGAAATATATTTAAATTTATAGTATAATAAGTTCAAGGTAATAATTACATACCAATTCACAACCTAAAGGAGGAATTTACATGATTCGTATTATGATGGGTGAAAAGGGAACAGGGAAGACAGGCGCTTTGATTCGAATGGCAAATGATGCCCTTGAGACTGAAAAAGGCAAAGTTGTTTGCATCAATAAGGGAAATCGGTTTACGTTTGATTTAAAGCACCCCGTTCGTTTGATTGATACAGAACAGTTTGAAATTAAAAGTTTGGACATTTTCTTGGGATTTATCGAAGGTGTTATTGCCCATGATTTTGATGTAACTCATATTTTTATTGACAGTGTATTAAAGTGTGCCCAAGGAACTTTGGAAGATATGGATAACTTCCTGGCAAGAATTAAAGAAATTTCTGAAAAGTTTAATATTGATTTTACCATTTCACTGAGTGCGCCCGTTTCGGTTGCATCTGATACAATGAAAAAATACTTAATAGAATTTTAAACAACCTTTAAAACCGAAGGAACAATTTTGTTCTTTCGGTTTTTTTATGTAAAAAAAGATAAATTTTAAAAAAACACTTTTCTTTTTTAAAAAAATAAGGTATAATAGAAATATAAAAATTTACATAACACTAACACAGGAGGCAAATGATGGACTTTTTTTCTGTTTTAACCTTAATTGGAGGATTGGCATTGTTTCTGTATGGAATGGAGGCAATGGGAGATAATCTGAAAAAGTTGGCAGGGGGTCAATTAGAAACATTTTTAGGTAAACTGACCTCGAATCGATTTATCGGGTTTTTACTTGGTTTTTTGGTAACAGCAATTATTCAAAGCTCATCTGCAACTACGGTAATGTTGGTTGGTTTTGTGAATTCGGGAATCATGAAGCTTGCACAAACCATTAGCGTTATCATGGGTGCAAATGTTGGGACAACTGTTACATCATGGTTATTAAGCTTAACAGGGATTAGCGGTGAAAGTTTTGTTCTTCGTTTGTTAAAACCCTCATCCTTTACACCAATTTTGGCAGTTATCGGTATTTTGTTTACTATGATCGCAAAATCGGATAAGAAAAAGGATATTGGAAATATTTTACTTGGGTTTGCTATTTTAATGTTTGGAATGGAGACTATGAGCGGTTCTATGGAAGGGTTAAAGGATAGCGAGACCTTTTCAAAAATTCTGGTCATGTTTTCTAACCCAATTATGGGTATTTTAACAGGTACGATTTTGACTGCAATCATTCAATCATCATCTGCTTCTGTTGGTATTTTACAGGCTCTTTCCATGACCGGGACCATTTCATATTCTACTGCCATCCCCATTATTCTTGGGCAGAATATAGGGACAACCATTACTCCTATTTTATCTTCAATCAGTGGAAATACAGAGTCTAAACGTGTTGCATTAGCCTGTTTATATATAAAAATGATAGGAGTTTTGATTGTATCCGTTGTGTTTTATTCCTTGGATTTTCTTTTTGATTATGCTTTTATGGATACTTCGGTGAATGTATTGAATATTGCAATTATTCATAGTTTGTTTAATTTACTTTCAACGATTATCTTGATGCCCTTCTGCTCTTGGATTGAAAAGCTTACTGTAAAGACAGTGAAGGGGAATTCCTCTATTCAAAATGATGTTTTTGATGCTTTGGATGAAAGATTTTTATCAGTTCCTTCCTTTGCAGTGGAAAAAAGCCGTGAGCTGGTATCCGATATGGCGATACTGTCTCGTGATGCATTATTGCAATCCTTTACTCTATTTAAACAGTTTGACCGTCAAAATGTAAAAGAAATTTTGGAAACTGAATCATTAGTTGATAAGTACGAAGATAAAATCAGTTCTTACTTGTTGCGGGTAGCCGAAATGAAACTTTCTCATTCGGATAGCAAACGAGTAACTCAGCTTCTTCATGTCATTGGAGATGTAGAACGTATTTCCGACCATGCTGTGAATGTTTTGGAAACTGCTCAGGAAATTCATGAAAAAGGAATTGCCTTTTCCAAAGATGCAGAGCATGAAATCGGCGTAATAAAAAGTGCAGTAACAGAGGTATTGGAACTGGCGACAGAAGCATTGGTCAGTGAAAATCTGGAAATTGCAAAGAAAGTAGAACCGTTAGAGCAACGAATTGATAAACTGAAGCATACGATTAAAAATAATCATATTACTCGTTTGCGGGACGGAAATTGTACAGTAGAAATGGGGTTTGTCCTGTCAGACTTACTTACCAACTGTGAACGTGTGGCGGACCATTGTTCTAACATTGCCGTTTGTTTGCTGGAAATGGCAAACGATTCTTTTGAAACTCATGAATATCTGAACCATGTAAAACAAGATGGTAAAAACGAGTTCTTTGAACAGTACGCAGTTTATAAAGAAAAATATACATTATAAAAAGGGCAAAGAAGAGGGCGATTGTTATGGTTGTCCTCTTTTTGACCGGAGGAGGCTACACTATGATCGAAAGTAAAACAAGAAAATTAGTAACAGCAGGTCTGATGATTGCACTCGGAATGATTTTACCCTTTGTAACCGCCCATGGGTATGGGATCAAGGGAAATGTGATTTTGCCAATGCATATTCCGGTATTGTTATGCGGATTTTTCTGCGGGCCATTATATGGTGCAGTTTGCGGGTTAATCTTGCCTGTTTTAAATAGTATTTTGACAGGGATGCCTGCCTTATATCCAATGGCACCTCTTATGACCTTCGAGTTGCTTACATATGGTCTTGTCAGTGGTTTGCTTTATAAACTGTTCGGATACAGTAAAAGGTTAATTGTAATTGAGGGAACTTTGATTTCGGCAATGCTGATAGGGCGTATCGTATACGGAATTGCAGCATGGGTTCTGCTTTTCTTTGATGCAGATGCGGGTAAATTTTCAGTTATTTCCTCTGTGATTACCGGACTTCCCGGAATTTTAATTCAACTTATTTTAATTCCAATCATTGTTTCCTCTGTTCAAAAAAACAAATCAGGAAGCTATGATGCAGTCGGTGAGGCAATAAAATTATTAAATGAAGAAAATGCTACTTGCGTACTTGTTAAAGACAATGCAATTATCAGCGCAGAATCCCCTCAAGGAATTGCTTATATTATTGATTTGTATCATGCCGGAAAACTGGAAAATGTATTTGTTGCTGATAAAATTATAGGAAAAGCTGCAGCAATGATTTTTTCATTAGGCGGAGTTAAGGGATGTTATGGGGAAACAGTAAGTCAGGCTGCTGTTGACTGGATGAAATCGAAGAATATGTCATTTCAATGCTGTTGCACTGTTTCGATGATTGAAAACAGAAAAGGTGATGGGATGTGTCCCATGGAAGAAACGGTAATTGATATTTCGGATGAAAAAGAGGCTTTAACAGCATTGGAAAATAAGATTGCCGAATTACGCAGTGCAGAACTTTCTTAAAAAAGAAGGGCTTATTCATATATATTAAATAGGGGGGAATGTAATGTCAGGGCTTATTCATCTTTACTGCGGAGAGGGAAAAGGGAAAACAACCGCGGCAATGGGTGCTGTAATTCGTGCAGCGGGTTCTGGCAAAAAAGTGGTTATTTTGCAATTTTTAAAAAGCGGAACTTCGTCGGAAGTGAAAATTTTACAGAGCTTGTATCAAGTAAAACTTTATGCTTTATCAAGTTTTTGCGGTTTTATAAAGAACCAAAGTAACGAAGAATTAAAAAAAATAAAATGTGATTATGGTAAGCTGTTTGATCAAGTGATTGATACAGTGCAGTGTGATGTCGAACTGCTGGTGCTTGACGAAGTGCTAGCGGCTTGTAATCACAGAATCATTGAAGAAACAAAATTGATTTCTTTTTTGGAAAATAAGTCAAAAAATCTTGAGGTTATTTTGACAGGCCGTAATCCGTCTGAACGACTTCTGTCATTAGCAGATTATATCACAGAAATGAAAAAAATAAAACACCCTTTTGATGAAGGAGTCCAGGCAAGACAGGGAATTGAGTTTTAATATGGATGAAATATAACTAAAAAAGGTTCTGACAAGCAAACCTGTCGGAACCTTTTTTGTATAGAATATTACCCTTTTTTCATACCCATATAGAATGTGTTTTTGTCTGATAAGCATTCCTGAACTTTTCCTAACGCTTCACCGAAACAACTGAATTAAACGAATGGCCTCAAACCCTTATGTAACAAGGGTTTGAGGCTTTTGCATTTTTAGGTTATTTTTTTATAATATTTATAATTTTTTAAAATTACTACAGATAAAGCAAATGATATAATTGCAAAAAAGATAGATATCATCACGATGGATATTTTTTGATTCAGCTTTTCGATGGGTTTGATCTCTTCAATTTTTTTGTTTATAGATATGTTTTTTATCTGTATTCTTTTTTATAATTTTCTTTTGGCAGGGGCAGAGCGTTACCTCTTATGTGCACAATTGCTTTTATGCTTATAAATTGATTAGAGTTTCATTTCTTTTTGCAACAGTTCTTTCAGTAATTCTGTCATTTCTTCTGTGTTGAAAATATCCTGACTGAGCTTACCGGAAGTAAAGAGCTGACAAAAGGTTAAATATGCTTTCCCAAGAGCGAGGGTAAGAACACCGGCGGTGCTTGCACAAATGGTTCCGCCTACTACTGCTCCAGCGAATGGGAAGAATTTCAGCAAGCCTGAAACAGCTGCTTTTCCCAAAATCGTATTGCCGCCTACACCCATTAGGGCAAACAGCAGAGAACGAAGATTTTTTTTGCTGATTTCAATGTCAAACAGTTGATTAAGCTTTAGCATCATTCCCAACTGTTCTGCAATCAACAAGGGTGCGTCTGCAAAAGGAACGGGAATGGCACCTGTTGCCGTAGCAGCGGCAGAAGCGGTGTAGATAATAGAGTTGGCTTTTTCTAATTGTTCTGTTTTTTCTAACTGTGAAAATTCTGTTTGAAAATTTTGATAATAGGTATGTTCCATAAAAATAGCTCCTTTCGATTAT
>JAZNAU010000055.1:0-3240 GCA_045586685.1 Clostridia bacterium | reverse complement strand
TGATGTCCAACAAGGCATGCTGCAGTTTGTTTTCACGTTCCTCGGCCGCTGTATCAGCAAACAGATCCAGCTGCAGATGGACAGTATCAGCATCCATCAGATTGCCAAGACCGATGGACAGTTTACGGATCGGAACACCTTGGACGGTCGATTCCTGGCACAGGCGTATAAACTCACGAACCAGCGACTTATACGATGTCGTGTGCGCTGGTAATTTCCTGCTGCCTCCTGTGGGCCTGTGAACGTCCTTAGAATAGCCAATCCCCAAAGACAACTCATTGGCCACCAAATTCTTTTCCACCAACTCCAGGACCAAATTATCCACCATTTCCTGCATTACAATCAAAGCATCATCATACGCATAATCTTCAAACAGAATCTGACTATTAGACAAAGAATGGGACTTTGACTGGTAATTATGAATGTCGGCAATAGTACACGGCTCAACACCATGAGCATGGTCGATAAGATACTCAGCATTCGTTCCAAATTCCTTGTAAAGCACTTCTTCCGGCATTTCTGTTATTCCGTGCAGGTCGTGTACACCGTACTTTTCCAGCCTTTTTGCAATTCCATTTCCAATATTCCACACATCTGTCAGGGGCTTATGATGCCAAAGGTGTTTGCGGAACAAATCCTGGTCCAGATACCCGATATGGTCCGGAACCTTTTTAGCCGTGATATCCAGGGCAACTTTGGCCAGAAACAGATTGGTCCCAATGCCGGCAGTGGCACAGATGCCAGTTTCAGCCAGGACGGCATCCATCAGCATAATAGCCAATTCTTTGGGCGTTTTTTTATACAGTTTCAGGTACGGTGTCGCATCAATAAAGCACTCATCAATCGAATAAACGTGAATATCCTCAGCGGAAATATATCGTAGATAGATGCTGTAAATCTGGGCAGAAACTTCCATATACTTTTTCATGCGTGGAACGGCCGTGATGTATTCCACATTTTTAGGGATTTCAAAGACACGGCACCGATTACGAATACCCAGTTCCTTCATTGCCGGTGTAATAGCCAGGCATACAGAACCGGAACCACGTGTAGGATCCGCAACAACCAGGTTTGTAGTAAAAGGGTCCAGCCCTCGGTCAATAGCTTCAACCGATGCAAAAAAGCTTTTCAAATCGATGCAAAGATAGAACCTTTCCGCCATTTCAAAATCAGTATAAATGATAGTCCATAAAAATGCAAAAGGGATAATTCCGCACCAAAGTGTCACACCCAGCATACCAAAACACACCTGCCGAAGAGCCGTGAAACAACGGCATATCGGATGGCAAGCAGACCGACAAACTAAGCCGGCTCAAATAGACTTAAAGCATAGTCAAACATAGTAAAAGGCGGTGTGAAAATGGATAAAAACAACAATAAGCGTAAAAATATTTTGACCGAGGCAGAGTTGGCCAAATACTGGCAAATGTCAGAAAGAACCCTACAAAAGTGGCGTAGCCTGGGAACTGGACCTGTATATATAAAAATAGGTGGTAAGGTCCGATATACGAAGAAAGCAATCAGAACTTACGAGAACAATAGAAAGTTCATAAGCTCATCTGAAAGATACGCAGAAAAAGGTGGAAAGAAATGAGCAACAATGTCACTTTCTGCCCGACGTGCGGAAGAAAATCTGTCGATTATAAGCATTCAATAAATAAAACTCTAATATCTGGCTTAGCACGCTTAAATGCGGTTGGAGGGAGAGCAAGATTGGACAGTCTTGGGTTGGATAACACCGTATTCAATAATTTTCAGAAACTGCAGTATTTCAGGCTGGCAATACCAACACATGATAATTGTGAATGGCAAATCACCAACGAGGGGGTGTGGTTCTTGCAAGGTCGTGTGCAGATCCCAAGATATGTAATAACAAGAAATGCAACGGTCATAAGGACAAGTCCAGAGCTGATATTCATTACCCAGGTTAAAGACTGTGTGCAATACAAAATAGAATGGCAAGCTCAGGCAAAACAACCTGGTTTGTTTGACTAATGGAGGCTAAGTTGAAAATTTTGATAGACCCAAAATTAGCGGTGTTTGTGAAAGATATGACGGATGCCCAATGCGCAGAATTGCTCAGATGCATATTTGAGTATCCCAATAGAGATTGCAAGTTAGGATTGTGGAAATACATGAAAGACCAGATCCAACAAGACGAGGAAAAATACAGGGCAAAATGTGAAAGGATAGCGATAAGCAGAACAATGAAATCAGAGATGAAATCAAGAATGATATCAACGGTAACGAAAGAAGAAATAGAAAATAAAAATAAAGAAAAAGAAATAAAAAGAAGTGAAAGAAGAAATGCATCTGAAAATGTTGAAAACCATGTTGAAAAGCCGTTGGAGTTTTTTGTCGATGATTTTTTTAGCTTTGAGGCTATAGCGAAAAAGGTTTCAAAATTTCAAGGATACTTGGAACTGTTTCCTATAAGCGTTGTTACCAAAGCAGAACAAACATTCAAAAAAAAGAGAAAGAACCAATGGGCAAACATGCAGCATATATTGGATTGGCTTGAAAAAGAAAACACATTTTACAAAAGATCAACGGAGGAAAAATAATGAAAATAACAAGAAAGGAATGGAACAGAGAACTTGTTGAGGAATGGCTACAAACCGCAGCACTTGTTGATCAAAGTCTCCCACCCGTTTATCATAAGGGGGCAACAAAACAACGCATAGAAATACAAAGAACATTAACTGAGTTATTGTGGGATACAGATGATATCAAAAAGCGGCACCCAAGATGGCAACCAACAAGTCACCAGATATCAATGTGGGAAGAAGTAATTTTATGTTGGTTCCCATTGATAGGGGATGGTAACGATAAAAAAATTGTCTGGTTGTATTCTACTGGCATAGATTACAAGAGAATTGCAAAGATTGTGAAATTTTCAAGAATAACAGTATCAAAACGGTATAATAAGGCGGTAGAACGACTTGTATCAGCCTTAAACATACTTAGTAGTAATACATAGTAAAAGAGCAAAGAAGAGTAAAAAAAACTAGCCTAAAAAGGGTTAAACAATACTTAAAAGCGGCCACAGCAAAAATTGATAAAAAAATACCCCTTTACACGAAATCAAAAAAAATGCATGATTTTGGATATAATTGGGAAACCAATATACGAAACCGCAAAACAGCGGTTTTTTTATTACCAAAATGGCCATCATAAATCTTGAATTATCGACAACTGATACGAACAGACTAATGACATTGTGCGAACAGAATGTGCGCT
>JAZNAU010000054.1:0-9211 GCA_045586685.1 Clostridia bacterium | reverse complement strand
TGTTCTCTTCGTTTATAATAACACACTTGTCCTCGTCTCCGCTTTTTAAATGTTCTGACCATGTCCTCATATTTTGGAACATACCATCAAACCCTGAAAATTCGCATACAACTGTATCTTCTATTATATAATTTTCTCCATTCATTTCAAATTCAACAACAAATGGAAATTCACCATATTTAGTTTCAGGATATTTTTGTCCTCCAAAAAGCAAAGAGAATAAATCTATCATCGAAAACAATCTTCCAACCAATATTATGATCGCTATACCAATCACGATACCAATTAATACTCGTTTAAGAATTTTCATAATATTCCATCTCCTTTCGACATTATTCGACAACCTTACTAGACACGTGTCAAGTCAGGAACAAATTTCAAAAACAATAAACTACTCACTTAAGGCCGCTGAAACATCATCATATATAGTATTAAGCTTAAAGTCTTCTCCCAACACTTCTCTTGCATCGTTTATTACAATAAATGCACTACTGTCAATACTCCTATCTCCCTTTCTTTGGAGTAAAGTTCGCCACTTCGCTACAAGAAGAAAATTCACTTTCGAAGATAACTTCACTTGTCCGTAAAGGAAAATTAACTCGACTTCATTATATCATAATAAAGCAAAAAATACAAGACCTTTGCAAAAGAAAACAGGACGGTAACCCATCCTGTTTAACATCAATTATTTTCAATGACTGCTTTTATCAAGTTTCTGTCCTTTGACTCATAAAGCCGAATGGCATCGGGTAGCTGTTCCAAGGTAAAGGTATGTGTTACCATATCATGCAAGTTTATTTTCCCGCTTGCAACCAAGGCGACAAGGGTATCCCATCCTGCGCAGTATTCCAATACACCGTGAAGCCTTAACTGTTTCATCATCATTTTCATAAATGGGAATGGAATCTGTGTCTTTTCATCAGGAATTCCGTAATACAGCACATCGCCGCCGATTTTACATGCATCAAAGCACAAAAGAATGCTATCCACACTGCCTGCAGCATCCATCACATAATCACAACCCTGACCATTTGTCAGCTCCATGACCCGTTCCAATACGTTTTCTTGCTGTGCATCAATCACTTCATCTGCACCAAGCTGCTTGGCAAATTCCAGCCGTTGCTTTCCTCTGGCAGACATAATTACCTTTTTTGCTCCGCTTAATTTTGCAGCCTGTAAAAAAGCAAGTCCTGCCGGTCCTCCTCCTTGAACAAGCACAGTGCTGCCCGGAGTTACACCGATTCTTAAAACTGCACCAAAAGGACAAGCCACGCTTTCCATAATTGCCGCATCACGGAAAGGAATTTCATCAGGAAGAGCCACCAAGCATTGAGCAGGTACACGGACAAACTCGGCATATCCGCCATCATAAGGAGTGTACCCGATTTCCATTCTTTCTGAGCAAAGCTCCTTCCGACCGCTTTTACAAGCCGTACAACGCCCGCAGGAAATAATGGTATCAATGACCACCCTGTCCCCTACCTTCCAGCCTGAAACACCTTCTCCGACTTCTTCTATTTCTCCTGCAATCTCATGACCCAGAACGTGAGGAGGTGTTGCCAATGAGACCTTTCCGGTAATCATATGAATATCAGTTGCACAAACCCCAACCGCTTTTATCTTCACAACCACATGCCCCTCATCCGCCTCAGGTTTTGGTTTATCACAAATAGTTACATGACCGATTGCATCCCAAACTGCTGCTTTCATATTTTTCCCTACCTTTACGTTTAAAGTCCTTTTAACAAAGTGTTCAATTCAGCACGGATAGCAAGCCGCAATGCACGAATTGCAGGTTCGTCAACCACCTGACAGTGTCCCATGGGGAAATCACGCTGTTCATAAACCAGTTTATATCCACTGGGGAACATGACAGAATCCGCCATTCTAAGAAGCCGTAAGGCTTTCCGGTTTAATTCCATCGCTTCCATAATCCGTCCTTGGTAAAACAACTCATATATTTTCGAGTTCACTTCCGGAACAATAACGGAAAATGCCGTAACAGACCCCACGCATCCTGCCAACAATCCCGGTACCAGACAATCATCCGTACCACACAGTAAAGAAAAATCGGGACGGTTCCGTCTAACCAAATCCGCTTCATGAGTAATCTGCTTCATATTAGCAGAAGAATCCTTCATTCCCACAATTCTTCTTTCCTGAAGAAGCTGTTCAAAGGAAGGAAGTTCAATGGTATTGGTAAACATGGGGATTTTATAAAGAATCAGGTCACAGATATTTTGATCGCCCAGATACTTATAATACCGCACCACATCCTCCTGCTTCATTGTAAAATAATAAGGAGGACAAACCATAGCTGCATCATATCCTAGCCGTTCTGCGGCACGCATATAGCTGATTGTTGTTGCCGGATTGGGGTCGGACGCCCCAGCCAGCAATTTTTTCTTTCCCCGTAAGCGGTCAGCCACAAAGGAAAGCATTTCCATATTCTGTTCCGGAGAAAGGCTAATAAATTCTCCGGTAGTTCCACAAACGAAAAATCCTGTAATGTCTGTTTTTGAAACAAACTCCAACTCTTGCTCCAAGGCGTTATAATCAACCTGACCATCTTCGGTAAAGGGAGTCAGCAACACACCAAATGCACCTTTTAACATATCCATTATCCTTTCACAATGTATTCTGATTCATCCAAGGACAAATCATCCAAACGCTCATATCCCGTTTCTGTAATCCGATAATTATTTTCTAACCGAATTCCAAATTTCTCGGGGTAATACAACCCAGGCTCTAATGTGACAATCATTCCCGCTTGTAATTCTTCGTCACATTCCGGTACAAAACGAGGCTCAATTACGATTTCTTCTATACCGATTCTATGACCTCCGTGATGAGTAAAGGCAAAGGGAGAGTCAATGGTTTTTCGCATCAGTTCCCACAGCTCTTTCCCTTTTGTTCCGGAACGAAGCTGTTCTTCTCCTGCTTTCAATGCCGCTTTGACTTGTGCATAAGCCTTTTTATGTTTTTCTGTAGGTTCACCCACAAAATACACACGAGTCAAATCAGACCATTGATTGTCTGAATTTACCTGTAAATCCAGTAAAACCACGTCTCCCGTCTGAATCACCCGTTCCGTCGGAGCACCTTCAATCTCCACAGTCCGTTCTCCTGTAATCAAATCCCCCTGCCAATCAGGGCAGACAGCAGAAATCACCTGAGCCAGTTCTTTCTCTGTCATACCTGCATGAAGATGTTGTTTTACTACATGGTGAATCCGTTTCTGAAGCTCCCATACAGACATTATTTCACCTCGTAATGTTTCAGAACTTCTTCGTCAATTTCAACACCAAGACCCGGCTTTTGAGGAATGTTTACATATCCCTGATCGTCAATGGAGAAATGCTTTTTCACCAAATTCTTAGAAAGAACCGTTTCCTGACAGCAGTATTCCAACCACAATGCGTTGGGTGTTGCAGCAATTACCTGCAAGGACGCACTCATCAAAATACCTGTCTTAAAGGCATGAGGAATCACAGGAATCTTATGTAAATATGCCATATCAATTACCTTTTTGGCGATGGTAATACCACCGCAACGACTGATATCAGGCTGAATAATATCAATACCGCATCCGGCAATCAATTCATTAAATTCAAACATTGTACCAACCTGCTCACCGGCAGAAATTCTCATATCTACACTGTGAGTCAGTCTTTTATACGCTTCCAAATCATCGGGAGTAAAGGGTTCTTCTACCCAGTAAACATTTTCCTGTTCAAATTCTTTACAAAGACGAATTGCTGTTTTTACATCTCTCCACACCATTCCAATATCAATCATGAGCTGCGGGTCATCACCCATTGCCTTACGGCACATTTTTACCAGCTCAAGGTCTCTCTTGTCACTTTGCCCCAGCGCACCCCAACCAAATTTAATACCGGTGTATCCTTGGGGCAAATAAGTGTCAGCAATTCTCTTGATTTCGTCTTCGTTATCGGGCATTAAAACAGAGCAGTATGCAGGAATTTTATCTCTGAATGCACCACCAAGTAATTTATGAACCGGAACACCAAGCTTTTTGCCCAGAATATCCCAAATTGCCATGTCAATACCGCTCATAGCATGAATTGCGGCACTTCGTCTTCCGTAATAATTGGCAAGATTATACATTTTATACCAGATTTTTTCAACATCAAAGGGGTCTTCGCCCACAACAATGTCACGAAGTCCCATACAAACCATGTGGGATGCGGGAGATTCCACGATTGCTTTTACAACATAGGGAGAGGAATCAACTTCACCGATACCGGTGATTCCTTCATCGGTCATTACCTTAATAACAACAGTATCCTGACTTCCGTCACCTATCATGCTGATCTCCGGTTGTTTGACAATAATTGCTTGTACATCTGTAATTTTCATTTTATTCACCTTTCCTCAATAAATTTGTTTCATTTTTACCAACTGAAAGCCGTCTGGCTTCCTCGATATGAGAGTGTAGCACCTGTACCGCTTTTTCATCTCGCTCAAGCAACAGCTTTGCAATCAGCATGTGCCGTTCTTCCAGAGATTCTTTCATGCCTTGGGAAAGAGAGAAATTTAAAACAAACAACTCACGGGTAACAGGAACAAAGGTTTTCCAGGTTTGCATCAGTGCTTTGTTTCCGCTCATAGAAACTAAGGTTTCATGAAACAATGCATCAGAATCAAGAAAATCCATGTTTACCTTCGCTTCTTCCAAAACCTTCAACAAACGAGAAATATCCATCACTTTCTTTTGCAAAATTTGTTTTGCAGCAGTACATTCCACATAGGTCCTTAACTCATACAAATGATTGATATCCTCCGTGGTCAAACTGCAAATCCGCTTAGTTCCGTTCGACATCACACGGATCAACCCCTCCTGTTCAAGAACAGTCAGTGCACCTCTTAATGCCGCTCGGCTACAGCCATAGTTTTCTGCAAATTGCACCTCAGTGACAGGAGTATCATTAGTTAAATTTCCCATTACAATATCCCGTCTTAATTCCTGTAAAACAGCTTGTACGGTACTGCTTCTTTTCATTGTCTCTTGCATATTCCACAACTCCTTATTTTAATTATACATTACATTGCAAAAATTGTCAACATTTTTTAAAAAATGTTGACAATTTTTCTGTTTTACTAATCTTATAGCTTTAGATCCTTCTCTCAACTTAACTCTTCCTTTATATCAAAAGTTTCAAGCAAATACTCAAAAATTCTTTTATCAGACTTTGCTAAACGCAATGTTATGTTTCCTGAAAAAACAAATCCGTCAAAGGAGAAAAGTAATAATATCATTTTTTATTAAAAAGTCAAACTCCTACATAATTCCTACGACTGTCCCGCAAGAAAACCGGTAGAAAATGCAATCTGTAAATTAAATCCGCCTGTGTAAGCATCTACATCAATCAATTCACCTGCAAAAAATAAGCCGCTTATCTTTTTCGATTCCATAGTGGACGGATTGATTTCTTTTACATTGATGCCGCCAGAGGTAATAATTGCTTCCTCTATCGGTCTTGTGTCTGTTAAGGAAAGGGTCAGATTTTTACAAAGAGAGACAAGGGTTTGCCGTTGTTCTTTTGTAATCTGATGAATTTTGCAGTGTTCGGGGATTCCCGATAAAGCGATTATCACAGGAATCATTTTTTTTGGCAACAAATCATCCAGCCCGTTGCACAAATCGCGATTCGAGTAGTTGGCAAAATCACGAAGCAATCTTGCGTCCAACTGTTCTTCCGACAATGCGGGCTTTAAATCAATCTTGAGCTTATGTCCGTCAAGTTTTCGGATATGAGAGCTGGCGGATAAAATCACGGGACCAGAAACGCCAAAATGGGTAAATACCATTTCGCCAAAATCAGAGTACACCTCTTTCCCCCGTTTATCCGTTACACAAATAGAAACATTTCGCAAAGACAAGCCTTGCAGTTCTTTACACCAGATTTCCGCCGCTTCCAAAGGAACCAGAGAGGCTTTCGGAGTTACAACCGTATGCCCGACCTGTTCCGCCATTTTATATCCGTCCCCACGGGAACCTGTAACAGGATAAGAAATCCCGCCTGTGGCAAGAATCACTTTGTTGCATTTAATTTCTGTCTTATCCCACAGCAAAACAGCCGTTACATTATCATTCTCGGTCAGAACAGAGCGAACACGGGTGTTCAGCCTGATTTCTGCTCCGCTGATTAGCTTTTCTAATGTTTTTAATACATCAGAAGAACGGTCAGACACAGGAAAGACCCGTCCTCCCCGTTCTACCTTTGTTTCCAATCCGTATTCATGGAGCAAGTCAAGGAGTTGCTCATTGGTAAAACTATAAAATGCACTGTATAAAAATTGAGAATTAACAGGGACCTGACCAATAAAATCACTGATATCTGCATCGTTTGTGATGTTACATCTTCCTTTTCCCGTAATCAGTAATTTTTTTCCCAGTCGATTGTTTTGTTCCAATAGAAGAACCCTTTCACCTTTTTGAAGAGCGGCAAAAGCTGCAAGCATGCCTGCAGGTCCTCCACCTACAATTACGGTATCAATCATCCCCTATTCCTCCGTAGGTTTTTCATAGACATGGTATTCCTCCCAAATTTCTTCCAGTTTTTCAAAATTTCGGGTAACCTCATCTTTTTTCTGCATACTGATGGCAACAATCAATGCATTGATCAGAGAAAGAGGTGCCACAAGGGAATCTGCAAATGAAACCATGTCACTTCTTGATGTCAATGCAATGTCAGATAATGGGATAAGAGGTGAATTTTCACTGTCAGTCAGGCTAATTACTGTTGCACCGCTGTCTTTGGCATACTGCAAAGCCTGAATGGTTCTCTTGGAATATCTGGGAAAGCTAATGCCAATTACCACATCTTCCCGTTCTAAATTCAAAATCTGTTCAAACATTTCGCTGACGCTGTTTGTATGAACCAGACGGACATTCTGAAACATCAGGTTAAAATAAAACCCTAAAAAAGAAGCCAATGTCGCCGAACTGCGAACGCCTAAAATATAAATATGTTTTGCAGACAAAATAGTTTCTACCGTTTTCTGAAACGCTGTACGATCAATTTGTTCTAATGTTATCTTAATTTTTTCCATGTCAGACATAAGAACTGTTTCTAAAACATTTTCCTCATCTACACGGTTTGAAGCAACCTCCAGACGTTGTACCGCCGTCAAATGGACGCGAATCATTTCCTGCAATGCTTTTTGCAGTTCGGGATATCCTTCATATCCTAACTCAGCGGCAAAACGAACAACCGTAGATTCGCTGACACCTACAAAATTTCCCAGTTTTGCAGCTGTCATAAAGGATGCTTTATCATAATGCTCTAAAATATAATCCGCTATCCGCTTTTGCCCTTTACTGAGATTTTTATACTCTTCCGCAATTTTTGTTAATAATTTGGTACTCATAATTCATCCCCATTTTGTACAAGTTGTTCCAGACGATCAATTCGTTTCTGAATTTCCTCACGGTTCAGTCCGGATAAAACATTCAAATCCATTTTTTCCGCCTTCTGATAATAAGAAAGTGCATCCTTAAATTCTTCCTTATGCTCTAACACAACCGCATAATGATAATAATTTTCCGCAATGGGACGAGGTTGTTTGACTGCCTTTTCAAGCAATTCTTCTGCCTTTTCCCAGCGTTCTGTTCTGATATAGCACTCTGCAAGATTATCCATAATCACAGGGTTTGTATCATTGTATTCATAAGCTTTACGTAAAAACGGAAAAACCTCCTCAGCCTGATCGCGAAGTAAATACAGAAACCCTAAATTTGCATAAATAACGGTATTTTCTCCCTGCTGATGAAGTTCTTCATAACGTTGAATGGCTCCATCCAAATCCCCTTTTTTCCATGCCACAAGCCCCAGCATCATTTCTGTTTGAAGTTTATTTTGCTCGGATAATTTCTCCATTTGAAGCACTTCGTTAAAAATTATTTCTGCCTGTTCAAATTCACCGTTTCTTAACAACAAATAGCCATATTGAATTCCTTTATTCTGGTCGGGCTTTTTCCGATATGCCGCCTCCCAGTGGGTTAATGCACTTTTGTAATCCTGATTGGCACCATTCATTTTTGCCACAGTGGTATGAAAAGAACGTCTCAGCCACCACACCAAAAACAGCGCCAATAAAATCCATATCAAAGTCATAATTATCTCCTTCCTGTTCATCAATTTAAAATTCAACAGACAATTTCCATGCGATTATCATCATTAAAAAGACTGTCAGCCCACATATCTTTTTTATTGCGTAATACCAAAATCCGTATTTAACATAAAATTGATATGATTCGATGCAATGACTCTTTCCATTGGTCTTACTATTTCTCCTGCCAGATTAACAAGATGACTTTGTTTATTATTGAAAAAATCCGTATCAATCAAGACAATTCTATGCCATATTTCACAGGTTTTATTTTGCAAGCACATTATACCACAACAATATAAAAAAGGCAACCCTATTTTTTAAAATTATCATTTAAACACAACAAAAAACAGACTTCTGTATTTCAGAAGTCTCAGCGTGTCGATAAACCTATCGACACGCTGGCAGACTGGGAAAAAGGAAGGGATATTTTGTTAAAATGAATTGCAGACAGTACGTGGGTACGGCAAGTGTTCATTTTGGCAAAAAGCAAGCAACCGCTTGGAAAATTCGATATTTCCCAAGCGGTTTTTAATGCTCTTAAAAATAAATCTAATTGTTTTTGTTTTCTTATTTTTTCTATGCTTGCGGTAGACCGACTTTTTCGACGGTCTGAGACTTCTGTATTTCAGAAGTCTGTTCGTAAACCTTATGATTAGTACATTCCGCCCATGCCGCCCATTGCAGCGGGATTAGGAACTGCAGCTTCAGGTTCAGGCTTATCAGCTACGATGCTTTCGGTAGTCAACAACATAGAAGCAACGCTTGCTGCATTTTCCAATGCAGAACGGGTTACCTTTGCAGGGTCAACAATACCGCTCTTAATCATATCAACATATTCTTCTTTCAGAGCATTAAAGCCAATACCCTTTTCGGAATTTCTGATTTTATTAACAATAACGGAACCTTCCAAACCTGCATTGGCAGCAATCTGTCTAACAGGTTCTTCCAATGAACGAAGAATAATCTTCATACCGGTGCGTTCATCACCTTCAGCTTTTTCAATCATTTCTTCGACTGCATCCATTGCATTGATAAATGCAGTACCACCGCCGGCAACAATGCCTTCTTCAAC
>JAZNAU010000053.1:0-32807 GCA_045586685.1 Clostridia bacterium | reverse complement strand
TTGTATATCATTAAACGGAGCAAATAATAGGAATTATGTTTATAAGGTAATTAATCAGTTTCCAACAATTAAAAACACTTTTCTTTGTTTAGATAACGATTTTTCTGGCATAAAATCAACGGAAATTTTTGAAAAAATGTTAATTACAAAAACTTGCGATTTAAGACCTATATTAAAAGAATTAACTATTAAAAACAAATATACTATTAAAGATTGGAATGAGGCTTTATCTCTAAGCAATGAAATAAATATTAATTTAAACTCTTACTTGGAATAAATGTATAGAGTATATAGTAATATATAATGTAGTCATAGACTACACCTTGAATAAATCTTTCACTCAATTTGTCAAAGTAAAGAACAAGGGAAAGAATTAGAGAGGCGAGAAACGATAATGGCTAAAAATACTGTGTGATTACACAGTATTTTTATTTTATAATCCTTTTATTGAAAAATTAACACAGTATTTAACACAACCACAAAACAAAAAGAACATCCCGAAAGATGTTCTTTTTTCAATTTTTAATAAATTAATATTTGAATAAAAACCGCCATTTTAAGCCATTTTACCGATTATTTGAAGAAACGCTGGAGCATGCCTTCAAAAGCCTTTCCGTGACGAGCTTCGTCCTTTGCCATTTCATGGACCGTATCATGGATGGCGTCCAAACCGTTTTTCTTAGCACAGCTTGCCAAATCAAATTTTCCCTGAGTAGCCCCGTATTCGCAGTCCACTCTCCATTTCAAATTATCCTTGGTGGTTGCTTTCATATTGGGTTCCAGATCTTCGCCCAAAAGCTCTGCAAATTTTGCAGCATGCTCTGCTTCTTCAAATGCTGCTTGTTCCCAGTAAAGAGCTACTTCAGGATATCCTTCTCTATGAGCAATCCTTGCCATGCACAGATACATTCCCACTTCTGCACATTCACCGTTGAAGTTTGCCATCAGCTGTTCAAAGATATATTTCTTATCTTCTTCACTGATATCAGGGTTGTTTTTTACGGTTTTCCCATATACACCGTATTCGTGCTCTGCTGCCAAGGCTGCTCCCTCTTCCATTTCTCTAAACTTATCAGCGGGAACCTTACATACAGGACACTTTTCGGGAGCAGAATCCCCCTCATGCACATAACCACATACTGAACATACAAATTTTTTCATAACAAATTCCTCCGTAAAATAAAATTATTTATTATTGTTGGCATTGGTTACAAATGCCATAAAAGACCAATTCATGCCGTTGAACCTTCCCCACTCCTTTGAGTGCATCAGATTCCAGCTCCATTGCAGGCATTTCTACATCATAGATTCGGTTGCATTGCTCACAGGAAAAATGATAATGAGGAGAAACACAAGCATCAAAATGAACCACATGATTCCCGCCCGCAATTTCAATCGCTTTTCCATCCGCCACAAATCTTGACAAATTCCGATACACAGTCGCCAGACTGAGAGACGGATTTTCCTTTTTCAGTGCAAAATAAATTTCCTCTGCATCGGGATGATTTTTTGTTCCTGCCAAATATTCATAAATCAATTCTCTTCTTGCACTATACTTTTCTTTCACTGTCACCCCTCTTTTCTCGATAATGGTAATCATTATCATTTTTAATTATATTATATCATAGTTTTTTTATTTGTCAATACTTTTTTAAAAAAATTTTTAAAAATTTTCCCTCGGAAAAATCCGAGGGAAATGAGTGATTATATTTCTACTATTACTGGTAATATCATGGGACTGCGTTTGGTTGAATCATAAATAAACTGCCCCAACTGATTTTTTACCGAGGATTTTAACGAGTTCCAATCTCTCGCCCGCTTATTAGAGGAACTCAAAACACTTTCGCGAACCACATCCCGCATTTGTTCCATTAAATCTTCCGATTCTCTTACATAAACAAAACCACGGGTAATAATATCCGGTTCCTGAATCAATTCGCCATTGTCACCGGAAAGGGAGATAACCGCAACAATCAACCCGTCCTGAGCAAGGTGCTTTCTGTCACGCAACACAATATTTCCTACATCTCCTACCCCCAAACCGTCTACCAAAACTTTTCCTGCGGGAACAGTACCATTTATCTTGGCAGAATCTGACGTAAACTCCAACACCTTTCCGATATCCATAATAAAGCTGTTTTGGGAAGGAATCCCCATTAGCCCTGACAATTCTTTATGGATACAAAGATGACGGTACTCACCATGAACAGGAATGAAAAATTTAGGCTTTGTTAATGCCATAATCAATTTCAGTTCTTCCTGACAGGCGTGCCCCGAAACATGAACCTCAGCTAACGAAGATTCATAAATAACCTCTGCTCCCTTTTTGAACAGCTCGTTCACTACTCTGGATATAAGCTTTTCATTACCGGGAATGGGATTTGCGGAAATAACAACCAAATCATTGGACGTAATTTCCACTTTTTTATGGTCGGAAAATGCCATACGGGTCAGAGCTGACATTTCTTCCCCTTGACTACCTGTTGTAATCAGTACCACTCTATTGGCGGGATACCGATTGATCTCCTCCAAGTCAATCAATACATTGGAAGGAATTGTAATATATCCCAGCTCGTTGGCAACCGAAATAACATTTATCATGCTACGGCCGGAAATGGCAACCTTTCTGTTATTCTGGGCTGCTGCATCAATAATCTGCTGAACACGGTGGATATTGGATGCAAAGGTAGCAATGATAATTCGTTTCTGACAATCTTTAAAGATATCACGAAAAGACATTCCTACAGTCCGTTCACTCATGGTAAATCCTGCACGTTCTACATTTGTGCTATCCATACAAAGAGCAAGAACCCCTTCCCTGCCAAGCTCGCCAAATCGAGTCAAATCAATCATTTCGCCTTGAATGGGGGTAGAATCAATTTTAAAGTCACCTGTGTGAATCACCACCCCTACAGGTGTGTGAATCGCCAAAGCAACCGCGTCTGCAATAGAGTGATTGGAACGGATAAACTCGATTTCAAAGCACTCCAGATGCACTCTGTCCCCTGGAGAAACCACACGAAGCTGTGCACTGTCCTGCAAGTGAAATTCCTTCAGCTTATGTTCTACAATTCCCAATGTCAGTCTTGTACCATAAATAGGAACATTGATTTCCTGTAATACATAAGGAAGGGCACCAATGTGATCCTCATGCCCGTGGGTCAGTACAATACCGCGGATTTTCTCCCTGTTTTTCCGCAGATAGGTAATATCCGGAATGACCAAATCAATTCCGGGCATTTCCTCATCCGGAAAGGCGGAACCGCAATCGACTAAAATAATGTTATTTCCGTATTCAAATACTGTCATGTTCTTCCCGATTTCATGCAATCCGCCTAAGGGAATCATTTTTAATTTTGATTTTTTTGCCACAAAGAAACCTCCGTTTTCTTCAAAATTTTTTTATCAATTAAAACTGTAATTTTTTCGATCATTACAATTTTGAATATCAGATTCACGCATCGAAACAAAAGCACAATAAGAAACGCTCCCTCTTGAAAAGGAAAGGGAGCTGACAATCTATGTGCCACCCGATTATTCTGTTTTTGTTTCCGTTCCCGACGATGAATTTTTTCATCAAAACCCACCAATCGGCGCATCATCTTTTATTATTATAGCAAATTTACAAAAAAATGTCAATCTTTTTTTCAAATTTCCGTCTCTCATAGTATTTCTTTTTCTGGAAAATTTATGCTACAGAAAAGAATTTTCAGAAAATTGGAAAAAACGCTTGCAATTTTCTGTTTGGTGTGCTATAATGATTAAAGCATGGTAAAAAATGCAGATATTTTTTTGATAGGAGGGTGCGGTAAATGAGTATCGCGTTAAATATTGTATATTTGGTAATATGCGTTGCACTGATTTTTGTGGTTTTGATGCAGTCCAGCAAACAAGCAGGTTTGTCCGGAAGCATTGCCGGCGGTGCTGAAACCTTTTTCGGTAAAACAAAGGCAAGAACAATGGATGCGATGTTAGGAAAGTTGACCAGCGTTTGTGCTGTGCTGTTTGTCATTCTGGCGATTGTGCTTCATTTTGTTCTGTAAGTATGATTTATGAGGATGCCACGCATACTAAGTGCGTGGTATTTTTTTATTATGTCCACTGAATCAATCATAATCATAAAGAGGAAATTTTATGACAAGAAAAGAAAGAATTTATGAATTTATGAAACAGAAGGAATATCTCCCTCTGAGATTAGAGGAACTGGCTGCAGTATTAGATGTTCCTGTTTCCGATATCCCCCTTCTGGAAGGCATTTTAAACGAATTGACCCAGGAAGGAAAAATTGTTCAAACAAAAAAGAAACGTTTTGCTCCTGCCGAAAGCTTAGGGTTGATTACAGGCCGTTTTCAAGGACACGAGCGAGGCTTTGGTTTTGTCTTAAACGATCCCTCCGATTTATTCATCCCCGCTGATGCTCAGATAGGAGCCCTCCACGGGGATTTGGTTCTTGCAAAAATAACCAAGGGCGGAAAAAAACAAGAAGGCGAAATTGTAAAAATCTTAGAACGTGCTAATCATACTGTTATCGGCACCTTTGAGCAATCCAGAAATCACGGTTTTCTCATTCCGGATGACAAACGGATCTCTAAGGATATCTATCTCCCAAAATCCGAATGGCAGGATGCAAAGGACGGTCAGAAGGTTGTTGTGGAAATTACAGAATTTCCTGATTCAAGAAGAAATCCGGAAGGAAAAATTGTAGAAGTTTTAGGGTATCCTGCAGAACACGATACTCTCATACGTTCAGCATTACGTCGATTCGGAATCCGAGATGTCTTTCCGGAAGAAGTGTTATCCTCCTCGGTTCCCAACTGTGTTTCAGATGAGGATTTGAAAGCCAGAAAAGATTTTCGGGACAAACTGGTGATTACCATTGACGGAGATGATGCAAAGGACTTTGATGATGCCATTTCTTTGGAAAAATCAGAAAACGGCACCTATGTGTTAGGCGTGCATATAGCGGATGTGAGCCATTATGTAACTCCGGGCAGTCCTTTGGATAAGGAAGCATACAACCGCGGAACCAGTGTATATCTGGTAGACAGGGTGATTCCCATGCTTCCAGAAAGTCTCTCCAATGGCATATGCAGTTTACGCCCCGATGTTGATCGTCTGACCTTATCCATTGAAATGACCATTGACAGCAAGGGGAAGGTCAAGGAGTACAATATTGTTCCAGGTGTGATTCATTCCAATTACCGAATGACTTACCAAAACGTAACAAAAACACTCCTAGACCCTACCTTCCATGAATATGATCATTTACGGGAGCATTTCGAGTTAATGAAAGAGCTGGCAGAAATTCTTCATCAAAAAAGAGTGAATCGGGGAAGTTTGGATTTTGACTTTCCTGAAGCAAAAATTTTACTGGATAAAAAGGGAAAACCCATTTCCATAGAGAAATATGAAATTACCGTCTCTAACCATATGATTGAAGAATTTATGTTACTGGCAAACGAAACGGTGGCAGAACATGTTTTCTGGCTTGGTGTTCCTTTGATGTATCGGGTACACGAAGCACCGAACACAGATAAAATGGAGTTGTTTTCCAAACTTGCAAAGCATTTCGGTTACTCCTTAAAGGGTTCTGCCGAGCCTCATCCAAGAGCACTGCAGGAAATTTTAAATGAGTGCAAGGGAAAACGGGAGGAACGCATTTTATCTACTATGATGCTCCGTTCCTTAATGAAAGCAGAATACAAAGGAGAAAATTTAGGTCATTTTGGTCTTGCCGCTAAATTTTACTGTCATTTCACCTCCCCCATCCGCCGTTACCCCGATTTGATTGTTCATCGGGTATTAAAGGAATTGTTAAGGGGCGGTATGAGTGAAAAGAGAAAAGAATACTGGAAGAAATTGATTGACGAAGCCTCTGGTATTTGCAGTTCTACCGAACGGAATGCAGAAGAAATTGAGCGGGATATTGATGATATGAAAAAAGCCGAATTTATGGAACAATTTATCGGTGATTCCTTTGAAGGAACCATTTCCGGCATTACTTCCTTTGGAATGTTTGTAGAATTGGACAACACAGTAGAAGGCTTGGTTCGTCTTGTTTCTCTGGAGGAAGACGAATTTCAATATGTAGAAGAACAAATGATGCTGTTGGGCTGTCGTACAGGAAAAACCTACCGTATTGGTGATTCGGTTCAGGTACGGCTCGTTGATGCAAAACCTGCCCTTCGGCAAATTGATTTTGTAATAGAGGAAGAGGAAAACAATGAGTGGAAAAATAATACTGCAGAACAAGAAAGCAAGACACGATTATTTCATCATGGAAACCATGGAAGCAGGAATCGAGCTGTGCGGAACAGAGGTAAAATCCCTTCGCGCCGCTCACGGTAACCTGAAGGATTCCTATGTGGAAATTAAAAACGGCGAAGCGTTTATTCTGGGAATGCACATCAGTCCTTATGAAAAAGGAAATATTTTTAACCGTGACCCGTTGCGTCCCAGAAAACTTCTTCTTCACAAACGGGAAATCAACAAGTTGTTCGGTCTTGTGAAACAGGAGGGCTACACCTTAGTCCCTTTAAGCCTCTATTTCAGCGGTGCCCGTATCAAGGTGGAATTAGCCGTTGCTAAGGGGAAAAAGTTATATGACAAACGAGATACTCAAGCAAAGCATGATGCACAACGGCAAATGGAGCGTGCTTTGAAAAATAGATAATTTACCACTTGTCATTTCCCTTGGTTTATGGTATAATAAAAGTAATCCCTGGGGGCGTAAGGGTTTCGACGGGGATAGTGAAGCGTGATAAGCGGGTAGTGGTCCGGAGCCACTTTACAATCCGGAATTTTTAAATTTAAACGCTAATAGAGAATTAGTAGCAGCGTAACGCTGCATTCCGCCTCATTACAGGCGGACGTTCTACCCTTGACTACCGCGACTTGGGATAGAATGTCATGAAGCGGTCAACGTGACCGGGGTAAGCTTTGCCCCCGGCATGAACAATGAAGCTACCAAACCAATCAGCGTGCAGAACCGGTAATTGGTAAGGGAACGTTAATGTTCTGCTGCACCCGGAGAAAGTTGCGTGGATTTATTTTCGGACAGGGGTACGACTCCCCCCGCTTCCACCAATAAAACAGCACCTCGCCAGAGGTGTTTTTTTATTGGTAAATAAAATAACTGGGAGTCGAACCCTGAGAGGGCTGCGAAGTGTTAAGAAAACGATTGATAATCGTTTTTAACGAGCAGGTGCGAAGGCGGGTACCGAAAAGCATTGCTTTTGGGTCGCCAAGCAAGCAAGGCGCAAAGCGACTGTCTCCCCTCGCTTCCACCAATAAAACAGCACCTCGCCAGAGGTGTTTTTTTATTGGTAAATAAAATAACTGGGAGTCGAACCCTGAGAGGGCTGTCTTGTTTCTTTTCATGCTTGCCGTGTGTCTCCTAAAAGAATATCTTCACCCCGAAATGGTTTAACAAGGCAAGGACTTTTCGTTTATGTTACTTGGTTTCTTCCTTAACATTTTACTTTGCAAATTCATTTTCTTTAACATATTTAATAAATGTTTTCAGTGCCTTAGACATCCACTTGTTTTTGTGATAGATAAGCTGTTTCCAAATTTCAATATTCATATCACAAACATCAAGATAGCAAAGCTTTCCTTCATCCACCATATCTTTTGTAACGAAATCCGGCAGATACGAAATCATATCACCGTCTGCTAATATAGAAGTAATAATATCTGTCCTTCCTATTTCAAGAATAGGGGTTATTTCAAGGGACATTTTTGCAAGCTCCTTGTCAAAAACTTTTCTGTAACCTTGTCCGTACTCAGTTAAAATAAAAGGTTCGTTGTCAATGTCTTTTATGGATAAATTTTTTATTCCTGCAAATTTAGATTGACTACTTGCAACAAAATGCATAGAAAGTAATTCCTCTTTTGCAATTACATAGTCTTTTCGGTATGAATGGGCATCAAGTGTCATAACAATATCAGCTTCGTTGTGATCAAGCATATCAAACATAATCGCAGTATCGGCATTGGTGAATTTTATAGATATATCAGGATATTTATTATGAAAATCTATGTAACGGTTGTTTATCATATCATCACAAACTGAATCCGGTGTTACAATATGAATATGTCCTGAGCATTTCTTTTCTTCCTCTAGATTATCTTTGAACTCATCTGTAAGAGAACGAACCTTGTGAGCATATTCAACAAGCTCACAACCTCTCTCGGTAAGTGTAATTGTATGATTTATTCTTTCAAACAAAAGACAGCCAAGCTCATCTTCAAGCTGTTTTATCTGAAATGATACAGTAGATTGTGAATAACCAAGTTGTTCGGCAGCTTTCGTAAAACTCCCAAGCTCAGCAACATGAATAAACGTGATTAAATTGCGTAATTCCATTATACATCCTCCAACATCTAAATTTTCGATAGCAAAGATTGAAACTATTCGTTTGACTAATGACGAAATATATTATATACTATGTTATAGAAAAAATCAAGACTTGGAGGAAAAACAAATGACAAACGCACAAACTTACATAATCATTGCTCTTTGCGTATATGCAATTGCAATGGCATTGATTGGCTGTATCAGTTACGGCAAATCAAAAACACTTGACGGTTTCCTTATCGGAGGCAGAAATATAGGTGCATGGGTAACTGCCTTTGCTTACGGTACTACATACTTTTCGGCAGTAGTTTTCGTCGGATATGCCGGAAACTTCGGTTGGAATATTGGTGTTGGCAGCATATGGATTGGTATTGGCAACGCAGTTTTAGGTTGCTTGCTTTCTTGGCTCTTGTTTGCAAACAGAACAAGAAAAATGACGAAAAAGCTTAACGCAAGAACAATGCCTGATTACTTTGAAAAAAGATATGCTTCAAAAGGTATGAAAGTTTTATCCGCAGTTATTATTTTCGTGTTCCTTGTTCCATATTCCGCAGCAGTTTACAAAGGACTTGGTTCACTCTTTAATGTAGTATTCCCTGGTGTTGAAACATGGGTATGGATGCTGATTATAGCTTGTCTTACAGCAGTATATCTTGTTGTCGGCGGATATGTTGCGACAGCTTACACAGACCTCATTCAGGGTATTATCATGATAGCGGGTGTTGTCTGCCTTGCAGTTGCGGTTTTAAATAACGATGCAGTTGGCGGAATTTCAGGACTTATTCAGAATCTCTCGGCAATTCCGGAAGATGGTGCACAACTCACAAATATATGGGGTGGTTCATCCTTTAAGTTCCTTTGCTTCAATATTATGCTTACATCCTTTGGTACCTGGGGACTTCCTCAGATGATTGGTAAGTTCTATGCTATCAAAGATACAGCAGCAATTAAGAGAGGAACCATTATTTCAACAATTTTCTGTATCGTAATCGGATGCGGTGCTTACCTTATTGGTTCAACATCAAGACTTATTTTAGGAAATGTATTACCTGCAGGCGGTGTTGACTCTGTTATACCTACAGTTTTGATGGAGGTTCTAGGTGGCGGAACAGCAGGAATTATCCTTCTCGCAGTTATTATGATCCTTCTTCTTTCAGCATCAATGTCAACTCTCGAGGCAGTTGTTTTGATATCAGCGTCAGCAGTTGCAGTAGACCTCATCCCTTCAGTTAGAAAGAAGGAAACAAAACCTGAAACACAGATGCTTCTTACAAGAATTCTTTGCCTTGTGTTTGTTGCTTGTTCCTTTATCTTTGCAACACAGAACATTCCGATTATTGTAAGCGTAATGTCTTTCTCTTGGGGAATTGTTTCCGGTTGCTTTATCGGACCTTACATTTGGGGACTTTTCTCAAAGAAGATTACAAAGATTGGTGCATACTCAGGTATCCTTTCGGGACTTTTGGTTGTAGGAATTTCAACACTTGTAATTTCTATTAATAGTGGTTTCGCAGCAGCGGCTGCAAAATCTCCTGAAATGGGTGTTGCGGCAATGGCAGTTTCTATGGTTATTGTTCCGTTAGTTAGTGCATTTACCCAAAACAAAGATAACGAAAGAGTTGAAGAAATCTTCACCTGTTACAACGAGGGCTAATATAGTTAATATACAAAAAGGAAGTTTGGATGTATCTCCAAGCTTCCTTTTTTGTTATCCGCATATCTTTCTTAAGGCAAAGGAAAAGGGTGAACAGCCTAAGCTGTTCACCCAACTTACTCACCTGTTAGAATGTTTTACGAAACACCCCCGGGCTTTTCTTTTTATTTATCAATATCCAAAAAATCTTTTAGTTTTTCAAAGAAGGTTTTGCTTCTCTTATAGCTGCCACCTGTTTCCTTGTCAAATTCCATCAGTAGTTCCTTTTGCTTTTGGGACAGGTTTTTGGGGATTTCCACCACAACCTTCACCAACTGGTCGCCCCGTCCTCCCCCACGAAGTGAGGGAATACCCTTATTTTTCAGACGGAATACCGTATCTGTCTGGGTTCCTTCGGGAATATGATACCGAATTTTTCCGTCAATGGTGGGAACCTCAATATCACAACCTAAGGTTGCCTGTACAAAGGTGATGGGCACTTCACAATGGACATGATATCCTTCACGGGTAAACAGGTCGTGCCTCTTTATTCGGACGGTAATGAGCAAATCACCGGAGGGTCCGCCTTTATAGCCCATATCCCCTTCTCCACGCATAGAAACGGTCTGACCGTTGTCAATTCCTGCGGGAATTTTTACAGAGATGGTTCTGCGTCGTTTCACCTTCCCCTGACCGTTACAAACGGTACATGGGTCCTTGACAATTTTTCCTTCTCCTCGACAAGCAGAACAAGTGCTTGTGCTGACAAAATTCCCCAAAGGTGTTCTCTGGGTAGTTTTTACCTGACCCGTTCCTTTACAAGTAGGACAAACTTCAGGAGAAGTACCGCTTTTCGCTCCCGTTCCCTGACAGGTTTCGCAATCCTCCACCCTTAAAATCACAATTTCTTTGGTTATACCAAATGCCGCTTCGGTAAAGGTCAGTTCCACGCTCTGGTGAATATCCCCGCCCTTTCGGGGGCCGTTTCGTCTTGCACCGCCGCCAAAGCCGCCTCCAAAACCACCGCCGAAAAAGCTTTCAAAGATATCTCCCATATCAAATCCGCCAAAACCACCGGCACCTCCGCCGCCAAAGCCTGCATTGGGGTCAACCCCTGCATGGCCGAATTGGTCATACGCCTGTTTTTTCTGGGGGTCGCTTAGTACTTCATACGCCTCGTTGACTTCTTTAAACTTTTCTTCCGCTTGGGGGTTATCCTTATTGATGTCGGGATGATACTGCTTTGCTTTTTTACGGTAAGCCTTTTTAATCTGGTCCTCACCGGCACCCTTCTCAATCCCTAAGACCTCATAGTAGTCCCTTTTATCCGCCATAAATCCTCAATCCTTTTTATTGCTTGTTTCCGTCCTCGTCCACAACCTCATAATCAGCATCCACCACATTATCGTCTGCGGACTGCTGACCCTGTGCTGCCTGTTGCTGTGCTGCTGCTTCCTGATACAGCTTGGTAGAAATTTCACTAAATTTATTGGTCAGTGCTTCGCTGCCCGCCTTGATTGCTTCAATGTCAGTTCCTGCAGTCTTTTCCTTCAAATCCTTTACCATTGCTTCCAGCTCAGATTTTTCACTATCGGAAATCTTATCGCCTAAATCCTTGATGGTCCGTTCTACCTGACCGCACAAAGATTCAGCGTTATTCTTAATTTCTACTTCTTCCTTCTTCTTTCTGTCCTCTTCCGCAAACTTTTCTGCTTCTTTTACAGCCTTATCGATTTCTTCATCGCTCAAATTGGAGCTTGCGGTAATGGTAATGTTTTGTTCATTTCCTGTGCCCAAATCCTTTGCAGATACATGAACGATACCGTTTGCATCAATATCAAAGGTAACTTCAATCTGGGGTACTCCTCTGGGTGCCATGGGAATATCGGACAGAGTGAAACGTCCTAAAGTCTTATTGTAAGCTGCCAGTTCACGTTCCCCTTGGAGCACATGAACTTCTACATTAGTCTGATTATCAGCCGCCGTAGAGAACACCTGACTCTTCTTGGTAGGAATAGTAGTATTTCTTTCAATCAGTTTGGTAAACACACCGCCGTAGGTTTCAATTCCCAAAGAAAGAGGTGCAACGTCCAACAGTAAAAGCCCTGTTACATCACCCACCAATACACCTGCCTGCAATGCAGCACCTACTGCAACACATTCATCAGGATTGATGCCCTTATGAGGTTCTTTTCCTGTTAATTTCTTGACTGCTTCCACAACAGCGGGAATTCTTGTAGAACCCCCTACCAAGATAACCTTATCCACCTGATCCGCAGTTAAACCGGCATCGGAAAGTGCCCGTTTTGCAGGGTCAATGGTAGCTGCTACCAAATCTGCGGTCATTTCATCAAATTTGGCACGGGTTAAGGTCACATCCAAATGCTTGGGACCTGTTGCATCTGCAGAAATGAAGGGCAAGTTAATGTTGGTGGAAGTTACACCGGACAGTTCAATCTTTGCCTTTTCTGCCGCTTCCTTCAACCGCTGATATGCCATTTTATCCTGCTTTAAGTCAATGCCGTTTTCCTTTTTAAATTCAGCCGCTAAGAAATCGATAATCTTATCATCAAAATCGTCACCGCCCAGACGGTTATTACCGCTGGTTGCCAGCACTTCAAATACATCATCTGCAATTTCCAGAATAGAAACGTCGAAGGTACCTCCGCCTAAATCATACACCATAATCTTCTGATCTTCGTCCTTATCCAAGCCATAAGCAAGAGCTGCAGCAGTTGGCTCGTTGATAATACGAAGCACTTCCAAACCCGCAATTTTTCCTGCGTCCTTGGTTGCCTGACGCTGTGCGTCACTAAAATAAGCAGGAACAGTGATAACCGCCTGAGAAACCGTTTCTCCTAAGTAGCTTTCTGCATCTGCCTTCAGCTTTTGTAGAACCATTGCGGAAATTTCCTGAGGAGTGTATTTCTTATCATCGATTGCAACAGTATAATCAGTTCCCATTTCACGTTTGATAGACATAATGGTTCTGTCAGGATTGGTAATTGCCTGACGCTTTGCCACCTGACCTTCCAGACGTTCTCCTCCTTTAGAAAATGCTACAACAGAAGGGGTGGTTCTGGCTCCTTCCGGATTTGCAATAACAGTAGGCTCACCGCCTTCGATTACTGCTTCACAAGAGTTTGTTGTTCCTAAATCAATTCCAATAATTTTTGCCATTCTTATTTCCTCCTAACTTAATTTGCAACTTTTACAACACAGTGACGGATGACCCGTTCACCAATACGATAGCCTTTGGAAAACACCTCGGCTACCATGTTTTCACCTAAATTTTCATCCTCCACATGCATCACCGCATTGTGAAGATTGGGGTCAAATTCCTGACCCTCTGCAATAATTTCTTCTACACCTAAGGATGCCATAATTTCCTCAAACTGCTTTAACACCAGTTCAACTCCTTGAGTGTCAACCCCTTCTTGAGACGCCAGACTTTCCTTTGCTCTGTGAAGATTGTCAATCACGGGCAAGAAGCTTTCCACTGAATCTGCAATACATTCCTTCCGCAGTGCTTCCTTTTCCTTGACAGTACGTTTCCGGTAGTTATCATACTCAGCAAGAGTACGGAGTAGTTGATCCTTGCACTCTGCCAGTTCATCCCGCTCCTCGGTTTTTTCTTCTAAAACCTCTTCCTTTACTTCCTCTTTTACTTCCTCTTTTACTTCCTGTTGCTCAACAGTTTCCTTTTTTTTCGCCATTTATTCATCACTCCTTACAAAGGGACGGAAAAACGAGCCTCCCGAACGCAGAATCAACTGATTATCCTCTGCATTAACGGTTTTGCAAATCATTCTGTCCAAATGCTTTATCAAATAATCCATCAGGCCTGCCGACCTGCTATAATCCATACGACTGGGACCGATCAACCCAATCATCCCCGATACTGTTCTCTGAGGCAAATACCGTGCCAGCACCAGTCCGCAATCGCTCATTTCAGGGATTCCGATTTCAGAACCGATTATCATCTGGGTTCCTGCTTGTTCCCCAGCTGTCAAAAACAACTGCTGTACCTTTGCCGAATCATCCAGAAAATCATACAGCGCCTTCGCCCGTTCAATGTCCCCAAACTCAGGACAGGTAAACAGATTAGACACACCGTATAAATAAACGGTCACATCCGTCATTTCCTCAATCGCTCCCACGATTAGCCTGAGCACCTTGGCAATCAACTCAGGATTGGATTCAAACAGACACATCATCCGAATAAAACTTTGCTCATCAATATGCTCCATTCTCATATTGGCAAATTCACGGTTCAACATCTGAGAAACTTGATCTGCTAACTCCTTATCAATAGGAAATTCCAAACGAATATGGTGATGCTTTACCACATCATGGTCTGCAAACACAATCAGCACCAGATTCAATCCGTCCAACCGAATCAGCTGAATCTGCTTTATCTTACTTTTGGAAAGACGGGGGGAAGCAGAAATGGCAGCATAGCCCGTCAAATGAGCCAGACATTCTGTTACCTCACGGATGGTTTTCTCCCAATGGGGCATTCCCCGCTGAATTGCATTTTGCAGTGCTATCATATCCTCCGCTTTTGGACGACGCCGTTCCATTAACCAATCTAAGTAAGCTCGGTAACCGCTTTGGGTAGGCACTCTTCCAGCAGAGGTATGGGGCTGAAATAAGTATTCCGCCCGTTCCAGCTCCGCCATATCGTTACGGATGGTAGCGGAGGAAACATCGCTGAAGTACTGTTTTACAATGGCGGCTGAGCCAACCGGCTCTGCTGTTCGGATATACTCTTCCACCACAGCCCGCAGAATCTGTTTTTTTCGTTCTGCCGGATTCATGATTCTCACCGCTTTTTCTCAAATTAGCACTCTCTTGTTTTGAGTGCTAATTTAAAAATACCACGATTTTATCATTTTGTCAAGGGTTTTTTAAGAATTTCTTGAAAATTTTTCATTTTTTCAAGCAACGTGGTCAACAATTTCCGATAAAAAAGAGCTGTAGCAAAATAAAACCATTTTGCCACAACCCCTCACCATTTAAAAAAGACCATTGGAAATATCCTTAATGTAACGGAAAATGGGAGTATCATAAGTACAAACACTGATTCTCACCTCATCAAGTTTCAAATAATCAACAACAGGGGGGGAAGGATCCTCCCCCTTCCATGTACCAAAATATTTCACTCGGGCTTCTTTTCGTGCCCACAGTCTTGTAAATTCTCTATTCTGTACCTCCCCTGACAATTTCATTAAATATGCTACATCTTGCTGGGAAAAGCAACGTTCCGCAATTCTTTTTTGATACTCCGAAATCACTTGCACATCTGCACCCACCTGCCTGTCACTCAATGCACAAATCACCCAATCCCCCGAATGGGACAGGTTAAAATGCAAATCAGAACAGTTGGAAAAAACCGGTTTTCCAAAGGAATCTACGCTATATTCCATGTCCCGTTCAGAAAGATTCTGTTTTTTCAGGACATGATTTAATAACACTCCCGCCCCAAGACGTTGAATCTTCCCTTGCAAACTCTTGGCTTGGTTCACTTTCTTTTGTCGGTCATGAGAAACTACTTCCATGCCCTTAAAAAATAATTCCTGATTAGTAAAACAACTGCAATTTGCTATAGTGACTTCAGTCATGATTATTCACTCCCGTGTTAAAATTTCTCCTTTTTTCACTAAAATCCTTTCTTTATTTGCAAATATAGGGAAATCTATTGTTTTTTTTAGAGAATTCTGATATAATAAAATTACCCCTCCCGCCAAGAAAAAGGCAGAAAGGAACTGAATTCATGAAGGAAAAAATTTATGAAATTCCCGTCAACGAAGCCTTTGACCGGGATTGCGAATGTCCTGTCTGTGTGTTGGAACGGAATTTGGAAAAAAACACCGTAGAATTTGTGTTGGGTCCCGCCATGATGGAACCTGATTTTCGGATTAAGACCAACAAAAAAGGATTTTGTGCCCATCATTACCGACTGCTTTTTGATGCACAAAACAAATTGCCTTTGGCATTGGTTTTGGACACACACATAGATACTCTAAACGAAATTTTAAACAAAACCACCCTACTTTCCAAATCACCCCAAACAGAGACAATCAAAAAAGAACTGGAACAGACAGAAAAAACCTGTGTTGCTTGTGACAAAATAAAATTTGTGATGAACAAATATATGGATGTCATTTTCTATATGTGGAAGAAAAACCCTGAATTTTCCAAGAAATTTAACAACTGCAAAGGCTTTTGTCTGCCTCACTTCAATCGATTATTGAAAGAATCCGCAAAATTCTTATCAAAAAAAGAAGCAAATGAATTTTGCAATCAGATAATTACCATAGAAAAAAGAGAGATGGCAAGAATAAAAGAAGAAATTCACTGGTTTACTCAAAAATTTGATTACAAAAACGAATCCCTTCCCTGGGGAAACTCCAAGGACGCACCCATCAGAACGGTAGAAAAACTACGGGGATTTTTAGAATGATAAATTTTTCTTGCAAAAGAGAAAAAAATAGTGTATAATAATGTTGTACAAATTCCGGCTTGCCCTTGTCGGAAAACAATTTACTTTCAGGGCAGAAAGAGGTATTTATTATGACAACTGTAACAAAAGATATGATTATTGCTGATGTTCTGGCATTGGATCCCGGCACCGCTGAATTTTTCTTAGAAATCGGAATGCACTGCTTAGGCTGTCCTTCCGCCAGCGGGGAAAGCATCGAGGATGCTTGTGCCATTCACGGAGCAGACGTTAACCAGTTGATTACAAAAATCAACAATTATTTAGCTGGAAACTAAACAGAAAAAGGCTTCCCTCAATCGGGAGCCTTTTTTTCAATTCAAATAGCTCTTTAACTCCTCCATACGTGATAGCATGGTGCTTCTGCCCATGTCATACGCCTTCTGGAGTTTATGGGGATTGTGTTCAATCCGTCCTACATTCAGTTTTTGCAAGGGTCGAATCACAAAAACCTCGCCCCCTTCTTCTTTGCGGTTAATCTCTTCAACGACTTTATTATATTCCTCATGCCGTTTTCCCATAACCTCTACTATTTTAGGATACCGTTTCATGGTTACTTTCATCAACGGAAGTAATGTTTCTTTTCTTTTTCTGTATTCCTTTGGCTGAGTCAGGACAATGACATTTTTTTCATATCCCTGTCTTTCAAAAAACGTCAAAGGAACAGGATCTGCAATACCTCCGTCCAACAGTCTCAAACCATCAATCTCCACCACTCGGGATACCAAAGGCATAGATGCGGACCCCCGAAGATAAGGTAAGCATTTTTGCCCATCCTCGCATAAATAATAAAACGGTTTCCCCGTGTCCACATTGGTGGATACGGCATAGAATTTTAAGGGGTTGGCATTGAAGGTTTCGTTGTCAAACACATCTAAGCTTTCGGGAAGCTCACGGTAACAAAAATCTGCACCATATAAATCTCCCGTACGAATCAAAGAACGAATACTGCAATACCGAGGGTCTTTGCAAAACCGCTTATTGTAGCGAATCGCTCTGCCAATCTGCTTGGATTTATAGTTACAGCCAAATGCCGCACCCGCAGAAACTCCAACCACACCGTCATATTCAATTTCATGCTCCAGCATAACATCAATGACCCCTGCGGTAAACATGCCTCGCATGGCACCGCCTTCTAAAATCAGCCCCTTCATGTTATCATCCCTTCTGTCGGCTGTGAAAAAACCGTTCCTCCTTTACCGATTAAACTACAGCAAGAAGGATTCCATCTGACGAGGATTGTTTCGTATCTGCTCCTGCTTTTGTCGGGTACATCTGGCAATAATTCCTCTCGATATTCCCGTAGCAGTCTGCAACTGACCGATAGAAAACCGTTCTCTTAAATCACGCAAAGCCAAATCTCTGTCCTCTTTGGAAAGACGGTTCCAATCCGAAATCCCCCGTTCATTACAAAACAGCTCCACCTGTTCCTTCACCTGATGGTCTGTCAGTTTTCCACTGGGACGGATGGTAAAATCACGATTTTCTGACTGACGGTGAAAGGCAATCACATCCCCTTCAAACCAAGTTGAAAGATACCGTTGTTGTCCCTCTTGATAAGAATGAAAACTACTGTAAGCATAGCCAAAGCAATCTCCAGACAGTTGATGAATGGATCGAATCAGACTGGACTCATCCCCAACCGCAACAGGAGCACATTGGTAACGTCCCTCCGTCACACTTCCGCGACGTTGATGCTTTCTGTTATACCAGCCCGCATAACGGGTCAACAAACGACGCATCATTTCAGGCACCATTCCTTCTTCCGATTCCCGAACAAACAACTGAATTTCATTGGAAAGCAAGCAATAGGCATACACCCGAAATCCCTCTGACACCTGCTCTAACTGTTTCAGGAAATAATCAAACTCTATGGGCTCACCAAATAATTGTAATCCGTCCAATCCACGAACCACAATATGATACATTCCCGTAGGGCTGATTTCTCTTACCGGTCTGCTCAAAAAAACCACTCCTTTTTTAAGACTTACCTTTATTATACTCCTTTTTCTTCCATCTGTCAAGACAAAAAACGTCTGACCCTAAATGAATCATACATATCCAAACAACCCCCGAACAGACACCTCTCCCGAGGTAACCTTTTTCTGTGTTCCATCAGGCAATAGCACCACCAATCCTCCGTCTTCCGTAACCGTCAAGGCTTTTGCGGAGTATTCCGAATCTACCCTTATAACACGAACTTCACAACCTAAGGTCACGCAACGTTTCCTATACTCCTCCATAGGAAAACAGTTGTTCCGTAACATTTCTTCATATTCCGCTATTCGATTACAAATCGCAGCAACAAGATAATTTTTGTCCCATTCTTTTCCTGTTATAAGTTTTAACGAAGTGGCAATTTCATTTAATTCTTTTGAAAATTTGGTCTGATTTACATTCACTCCAATACCAATCACCACATGAACCATCCGTTCTGCATCCGTCCTCATTTCCGCTAAAATCCCGCTCACTTTCTTTCCTTCCAGCACAATATCATTGGGCCACTTGATTTGAGGAGACAGTCCCGTCACATCCTCAATCCCTTTACAGACCGCCATTCCCGCACATAAGGTAAGCTTCATCACCTGACAAGGAGGTAAATCAGGATATTCCAAAACAGACAAAAACAATCCTTCTCCAAAGGGAGATTCCCATTGTCTCCCCTGTCTGCCACGCCCTTTGGTTTGTCGCTCTGCCAAAAAAAGGCTTCCCTCCTCCGTTTTCCCGCTCATACTTGCCGCCCAATCATTGGTAGAAGAGATACAGGCGGTGGCAAAAATCTTCTTTTTCGTCTTTAAAAGAACGGAAATGACAGAAGGATTTAGATATCCTTTTTTCAGACGGTATCCCATGCGGGGGCGGACCTGAATGTCATAGCCCGTGTTCTTTAGTTTTCTAATTTCCTTCCACACTGCCATTTGGCTCATACTTAAGCAACTGCTGATTGTCTTACCGGAGCAAAATTCTGCAGATTCCTGCAACAAATCCAATAATGCTTGATTCATGGAGGTCGACTCCCTTTTCTTCAATATAAAAGCAAGTAACCGCAAGGAAACAATTTTGTTTTCCTTGCGGTTGCTACTATTTCCTGTTTGTATTTCGATATGGATTCCTTACCGTTCCAACTCCAACCAATTTCTGTTGGGAGTCAGTTCAGTCCATGTTTCGTACACACCGTCTGCCTGTCTTTCGTAATTATGAGAGTTGGTAGCTTCTTCAACGGCGTAGTAATACCACTCGTTCACAGAGTTATCAGGCCATTTAATTGCATCTGCATGTAAGCCTTCTGCATTAACAAAACGGAGCAACATTCTGTTAATAATAGTCATCGCTTCTGCTCTTGTAATATAGTCATCAGGACGGAAGGTACCATCTTCGTAGCCCGCAATCCAGCCCTTGGATACTGCATCGGCAATATATTTTTCTGCCCAGTGACCTGCAACATCACTAAAGTTATGGGTTGCATTTTCGTTCATGGCATCCATATGAGATGCGATGGTAGCAAACTCTGCTCTTGTGATGTATTCATCAGGACGGAAGGTGCCATCCTCATATCCAGATACAAATCCACCGTTTTGCATGGTAGAAATAGCATTATTGGACCAACGGCCTGCTTCAACATCGGTAAAGCTGTTTTCTTTACAGTAGATCGGATCTCTTTCTTCATCAAGAAGGAGACGGAAGAATACGGTTGTAATTTCTTCACGGTCAATATGATTTTCCGGTCTTACATCACCTTCCGGATACCCTACAATATAAGCATAGTGGTTCTCAGCATCCAGTTTATCAGCACTGTCTGCTTTTTTCCATTTTGCATATAAGGTAATATCCTTTGTAATCTTTATATCATCCGTTACTTTTTTTGTCAGTTCCTTATCGGTATACCATCCTTCAAAGGTGTGTCCGTCTTTATAGGGAATCTTCAACTCTTCCACTTTAAGGATTCCATTGGCTTCCTTATCAATAGGTTCAATCACTTCTTTATTGCCGTCTACATCAAATGTAATGGTGTAATCTTTATCTGCGCTACCGGTACTAGTTCCTTTTCTGAGTATGGTACAATAAGCAACTGCTTTTTCGGGGTTTGTCTGATAATCCACCTTCAGCGCAACAGAACCGCTTTCCACAAGAGTAAATCCTGTCATTTTACCGGTTACCATAAACGTACCGTATTCTGAACTCTGAGCACCGATACAGGTTAAAGTCAAGTCACTTAAGTAGGTGCTCAAATTATCATTCAAATCCTTTGCTACAACATATCCGGGGCGAGTGCCTTCGTTTTCCTTACCAACCACATCAACGGTAATGGTAATGGTATTTTCGGTTTCTCCTTCCGCAAGAACACGGACATCATTACCAAAAATCAACTTGGCATTGTCATCAAATCCAGCCATATTACCGTTTTCTAAAAATTCTGCTGGAACAGCAAAGGATTTAGGATATGTAATTTCAATGGTAAATTCCCCTGTAATCTGCAGATTTTCCAATCTTTCATTCAGTTCTGCCAGTTTCACAGGATCGTTATTTGTATATCCTAACAAGCTCTGCCAGTTGGTATAATACTCTGTAAATTTATTCCGTACATTCTCCATATTCAATGTACAAAGATAATCAAATTTAGGGAATGGATCAGAATCCTTTTTTGTAACAGTGACAGAGCTTCCTGTGGACTCTTTAATTCCTTCCTCGGTTGTTGCAATTTGCATTTTCGCAGTTGTGTCCACACTTTCAAAAAAATCTGCTGCAAATGCTGCTGTTCCAAGCTGGAACACCATAACTACCGCTAACCATAGGCATAAAATTTTTTTGTTCATAATATCGACTCCTTTATTTTATTGTACCATTGGTAAATATTTATAGTAAAGTCCAGCCAATGTAGCGTAAGCGCTCCCTGTAAGGCGGGATGCAACTAAATTATAGGCTGAGCCTTCCTGACCGTTTTTTAGGTAGGCTGCAATCTGCACTTTGTCCGCCACGGACAAACACCCCAGCACTGTATTGTACGCCAATGCTATATCTGCACCGCTCGCAACCGAAGCAATCGCCGAAGCATAAGACAAATCAATCCCCTGACTGTAATCAATTACACCATCGCTTTGGGTGGTTGGTTCCTTGGTTGCTTTGGGCTGGGGTTTAAAATCAAATTTTGGTTCAGAGTCAGATTCCTGTTCAAGAGAGGTTAACTCCTCTATCACTTCTTTGGGCAACTCAATTTTTTCCGGTAATTCACCGGATTCTATTTTTTTGTTTACCTTTTCAACAACATTCATTTTGTCCATTGCGACCCTGCCCAACTTTACCAACCCGCCGGAAAGCAATGCACAGACTACACCAATGATTATCAAAGCAAAAACAACAAGGAGAAAAATCGTCCACCGTTTTCGCTTGCTTTTCTTCTCTCTCATAGTCGTTCCCTCTTTGTTATATAAGTAGCTATATTATATCACTTTATTTTTAATAAGTCAATCTTTTTTCTTGAGATTGATAAAATAAGCGCAAAAATCCTTCGGGTCATTCAGTTCAATTCCTTGAATAGGATTGTATATTTCGCCGTTCAGTTCATACTCTCCGTCAGTAATTTGAGGAAATACAGTCAGAGTCAGTTGTTTTACCAAATAAGTATAGACTACAAGTTTAATCTGCTCTTCTGTTTCATACTGAATCACCAAAAGCTGTTCAGTATCTGAAATAACTCTTCCAACTGCATTTTTCCAGAATTCCCGTTCTTTTTTATAATCTGAAATCAAATCCTTTAACTGCGCTTTATAGTTCGGGTCAATTTTGGTAAGGTCACAGGTCAATCCCGGGATTCCTCCTGTCAAAAACCCTCTCAAATACTCAGGGGTAACACTGATGACAGAAGTCCAGGTTGCGTTATTGGTTGCTAAAGTACGAACAGTTTTATCCTCAGTACCGTATTCGGCAACAAATCCGTCTGCGCTGACCAATGCCGCCCATTTTTCCACTCCGCAGGGAGGCAGACGATGCAAGGTATCCTTATAAATACGAAGCCCGTCATACAGGCTTTGATTATCTGTAAACCAGAAGCTGTCAAAATACTTCATTTGTTCCAGATTCATCCGATATCCGCCGGAGGCACAGTTTTCCAGATACATATCCGGATATGCCTCTTTCAAAGCTTTGATATACTGAAGATGCCCTTGGTGATAATCATAAAACGCTTGTCCTGTTTTATCATAGGAAATGGATTCGTTAAAATCAAACTTAATCATATCGATCTTATATTTTTCGATTAAATAAAGGGTCAGGTCAATGATGTAGTTTCTTGCCTTCTCGTCTGCAAAATTCAAAAAGTAAGCATGTCCGTTATCAAAGAAGTATTCCGGATGCTCTGCCACAATGGGAACATGTTTCAAAGCACGTTCAGGCTCCAACCAAAGACCGAATTTCATACCTGCCTCATGAATCCAATCAGAGACATCTTTCATATGGCCCCGATAACCGCCTTCCAAATTCTCTTCCCAATCGCCAATATAATCACACCAGGTTCCGTGGCCAAACCAACCTGCATCCAGCAAAAAATATTCGCAGCCCAATTCTGCCGCTTCTTTTATTTGCTCGCGGATACTGTCAAAATTTACACAGTCAAAAAAGGTAAACCATGTATTATAAAGAACAGGCATTGTTCTTCTTGGATACTCTTTACAAAAACGTCGGTGAAGCTTATGAGAGTCGAAATTCAGTTTATTTACAAATTCATAATACCAAACTTCACACAATTCCTTCTGCTCCCCGGGCTGAAGTTTCCAATTCAATCCATGACCGTTGGTACCAATTTCAATTACGGTATAAAGATATTTAGCACTGCTTCGTTTGGAAACGGTAATATGCCAGCCGTATTTGGGCAAAACATGAAAAGCAATTCCTTTGTTTGTCTGCTTGTTCCAGACAGCAAGAAAAGGCGTTGCACTTTCATTGTCACGAATTTCGCTACACCCTGTTCTGACAGAAGTAACCAGGGGTTGCCAGCAACCGGCACTTTCGTTTTGCCAGTTGTTTTGTTGGGTATAAATTTCATATTCTTCCCCCTGTAAACAAAAACGATACTGATAATCAGAAATCACCATTTCCGTTTCAGAACAGTTCTTTACAGTGTCATATCTGGAAAACACCTCTTCTGAACAGGAACCGTGAGCCTCCACACAAAAAGATTCCCAATTTGCAACAAACCCATTCCCGTTCTGTTCTGTTTTACACTCATAGCCATCATAAACACCGAAATTACATGTCATGGTAAAAACATCAGATATACCGCCTCTGTTTGAAAAATCATAAACTTTCATGAAATTCCTCCTAAAAATAACAAAACCCGCCGTGCCGTTTTATATCGGAAAAATTTAACCTGCTTTCGCAGGTGGGTATCCGCCCGTCTGCATTATAAGTCCCCTGGCCAATAATGGGGGGCATTTACGCCGCAGACGGAGTCAAGATTCCCTTATCATTTTTGTTGGTTAAATTTTACACCGATGTTTTACGCACACAGCAGGTCAGCTACTATGTATTTTGTCAGAAGATTTTTATTCTTCCTCTTCTTCAATTCTGCGGGTAAATTCCGCAAATACAGTATCCAGTTCCTCGTCGTCATCCACAATCAGAAGCAAATCCTCGTTGGGATTTTCCTCGTCCTGTGTCAACTTCATAAAGACCACCTCTGTATCCTCGCTTTCATCCTCTTCTTCATAAACAGGAGTCAGCGCCAGATAGGTAAATCCGTTCATTTCAATGGTATCCAAGTAGGCAAAGGATTGCTCCGTGCCTTCTTCATCATACAATACAATCAATTCTTCATCCATGGTTTGCACCTCCTATAATATTGTACCCCAAATCTGCAAAATAGTCAATAGAAATTTCTTCCCAAAAAGGTTCCGTTTTTATGCCTGTGTCCTCAGATATGTTTCCAGAATCAAAACCGCAGAAAGAGAGTCAATCTGCTCCTTTCTCTTCTTCCCCCGGACATTGGTTTGATTCATAATCTGTGTGGCAGAGACCGTGGTCAACCGTTCATCCCACAACACCACAGGCAACTGAGTTTTTTCTTCCAAAAGTGTGGCTAACTCCCTGGTCATCTCTCCTCTGGGGCCGATGGTGCCGTTCATGTTTTTAGGGAATCCCAACACGATTTTTTCCACACCATTCTCCCCAATCAGTCCTTGCAGTTCCTTTACAAGCTTTACGGGATTACCGCCCTTCAGGTGAGGAAGTGGCTTTGCTGTCCAACCAAAGGGATCGGAAAGAGCCAATCCCACCCTCGCATCACCATAATCAATTCCTAATATTCTCATTTTTTTGCTTTCACATCCAAAGCAGCTGCCGCAATATCCTTGGCTGTCATATGATACAGTTCCAACAGTTCCGTAGCTTTTCCCGAACAGCCAAACTCATCCTGAACTCCAATCCGTTTCATGGGAACAGGAAAGTTTTCCGACAAAGCTTCCGCAACCGCACTGCCCAATCCGCCAATGACATTATGTTCTTCAGCTGTCACAATACAGCCTGTTTCCTTTGCCGCTTTTACAATCAATTCGGTATCCAAAGGCTTAATGGTATGAATGTTAATCACTCTTGCACTGACACCCTGTTCCTTCAACAATTCCGCAGCCTGTAGTGCTTCAAATACCATAAGACCGGTGGCAATGATGGTAACGTCAGAACCGTCGGATAGTGTAATTCCCTTGCCCAATTCAAATTTGTAGTTGGGGTCCTGATCAAACAGTTGGGGAAGGGCCAAACGTCCTAATCTTAAGTAAACAGGTCCTTGATGCTCGATTGCTGCTTTGACTGCCGCTCTGGTTTCCGTGGCATCCGCAGGATTTAAAATCACCATTCCGGGAAGGGCACGCATAAGAGCGATATCCTCTAAACACTGATGGCTTGCGCCGTCTTCCCCTATCGTAATTCCCGCATGAGTTGCTCCAATTTTTACATTTAACTGCGGATAGGCAATGGAATTTCTCACCTGTTCAAAGGCTCTCCCTGCAGCAAACATGGCAAAAGAGCTTGCAAACACCGTTTTCCCGCTGGCTGCCAAGCCGGCAGCTGTCGTCATCATACTTGCTTCTGCAATTCCTGCATTGATAAATCGTTCGGGATACTGTTTTTTGAAGGTTGCCGTATTGGTGGATTTGGAAAGATCCGCATCCATTACGATAATGTTCGGGTCAGCACCGAATTCTGCCAAAGCATTTCCATATGCTTGTCTGGTTGCAATTTTTTCGGACATCTTAATTTCCTCCTTCCAAGGCGGCATTCAATTCCTTCATCGCCTGTTCGTATTCTTCCTTCTTGGGTGCAGTACCATGCCAGCCTACTTGATTTTCCATAAAGGAAACACCTTTTCCCTTGATGCTCTTTGCAACAATCATGGTAGGTTTTCCCTTGACCTCTCTCGCCTCTGCCAGAGCAGACCGAATCTGGTCAAAATCGTGAGCATCAATGCAAATGACATTCCAACCAAATGCCTTGAACTTTTCATCAACGGGGTTGGGCGACATCACATCTTCTGTTTTTCCGTCAATCTGCAGACCATTCAAATCTACAAACGCACAAAGATTGTCAAGCTTGTAGTGAGAAGCAAACATGGCCGCCTCCCATACCTGACCTTCTTCCAGCTCGCCGTCCCCTAAAATGCTGTACACACGGTAGCTTTTATTGTCCAGCTTTGCCGCCAATGCCATGCCGTTAGCAGCACAGATTCCTTGTCCTAAAGACCCTGTGGACATATCCACACCGGGCACACCCTTCATATCAGGATGGCCCTGTAAGTAACTGCCCGTCTTACGAAGCGTTTTCACATCTTCTGCAGGAAAAAATCCCCGCTCTGCCAATGCACCGTAAAGGGCGGGTGCACAATGCCCCTTGGACAAAACGAAACGGTCCCGACCTTCCCATTTTGGATTTTTTGGATCTACCTTCATTTCTTCAAAATACAGCACCGTAAGAATATCAGCAATAGACAGGGAACCACCCGGATGACCGGATGCTGCCTGATAAACCCCTTCTACTATGTGCTTGCGGATTTTGGTTGCAATCTTACTGCAATCCATAACAATACCTCCTTATTCTTGAAACCCTTCTCCCAAAACCTCCTTTGCATCGGTAATAATCACAAAGGCTTTTGGATCGGTTTGTTGTACAATATGTTTCATATGCATAACCTCCCGTTTGGGAATCACGCAAAGCAAAACCTGTTTTTGGTTCCCGGAAAACATTCCGGCCCCGTCAAGCGCCGTCACACCGCGCTTCATTTCATATAATAATTTTTGAGCAATCTCTTTTTGCTTGTCCGAAATAATAAACACCGCACGGGCAAGTTTGGGTCCTTCCTCCAGATAATCCACCACCTTGCCTCCTACTGCCAGTGCCACAAGAGCATAAAGCCCCAGAGAAATATCCCAAAAAACCACAACTGACAGCAGTACAATACAAGCATCAAGCAACATGACCAAGGTACCTATGCTAAACGCACTTTTTCGGCGAAGTCCCATAGCAATTAAATCGGTTCCTCCTGTTGATGCATCACAGCGAAACACCAATCCCATACCACCTCCTGCCAACAGCCCTCCGTAAAGAGCGGAAAGGAGACCGTCCTCCGTGGCAGGAGCAAGGGTTGCGGTTAATTCTAAAAACAAGGACAACAAGGCCGTTGCCAATCCGGAACGAAGCACAAAGTTCCTTCCCAACCGTCCATATCCGTATAAAAACAAGGGAATATTCAGCAACAGTACAAACCAGCCCGTTCCCAACCCCGTCAGATGATGAAGTACCATTGCCAAACCGCTGACCCCGCCCGTTGAAATTTTACGGGGAATCAAAAACAGGTTCAGTCCCAACGCCATAATAAAAACGCCGGCGGTAATGAAACAATACTCCAAAACAGTCTTGTTCTTGTTTCCCTTCAGATTCATTGCTTATCAATCCTTTTTCTATTATATCATACTTTTTTGGATTTTCAAACCTCTTTTTTTATTTTCATAAAAATTTTTATTCATTTAGTAATATATGCAGAATATAAAATTCAATACCAACGGATAAAGCCTCTCATTTTTCAGGCGGAATTATTAGTTTATTTTGCATTTTTCTTACCGTATCCTCCAAAGAATCCAGCCGTAACTTCAGCTTTGTCAGTTCAATTATGCAATCATCAGAAAAGCTGTTTTGTTCGGTTTCTTCCGGAATTTTTGAGCACAAAAACAGATTGATTTGATTTTGACGACGGCATCCATAAGCACGGCGGGCAAGCTCTCTGCCTTCTGCCACCCGCAGATGAAATAGCTCCGGACTGCTCCCTGTTATCATGGCAACCGGACTTTTTTCTCCTTTTTTCCAGTAAAACACCCGTCCCCGATTTTCGTACAGCATCCAAAGACTGTTTTCATAATACAAAAGAACAGGCTCAAACTCCCCCCTTGTAACAGGAATTTTTTCTTTGATTTCTCCTTCCACCAAAGAAGCGTAAAACAGATTCCCATGTTCCGTAATTGCCAGATGTGCCGTTTGAGGACGGGTAAACAAAGCGTCGGAAATCCGCCCCCTTCCTAAGGATTTGGCATTAGTCCAATTCCCGTACCGATAGCACTGAAAAAAGCTTTCCTCCCCTTGGCGGTAAATCAGATACAGACACCCTGCACTGTCCTTTCGCAGTAAAAATCTTTTTTCACTGATTTTGGCAAGAGGTTGCGGAGTCCCGTCCAAGGGCTGGCACACAAGCAGATTTTCTCCTTGATGCTCCAATCCATAAAAAAGACGAATCCCCTTTTTCTCTCCCCACAGTCTTAGGTTGAAAAAACAGGGTTCTTCCCGTTTGCTGTTTAACAACACCCGTCTGTGCCACTGTCCCATTCGATAACAAAAATAAAGCAATTCTCCCTTTTTGCTCTGGCAAACAAGATGCAAATTCTCTTCGCAACATACATCCATTTCTCCCTCTGCCTCATCCGTCAAAAGATGCACCGTATCCGAATATTCATTCCGATAACAAATCCCCCTCTTTTCATCATAGAAAAATTCAAGAGTTTCGCTCATTGTCTTTACAAGATAGGTCATTTCAAATCCCCCTTTTTTCTATCTGTATGAAAAGAATCTCGAAAAAATGTGCTGTCGTCTTGACAAATGGCAAAAAAATCGATATAATAAATAAGAAGAATTTCCGAAAGGAAAGAGAAAGGATGAAAGACCAATGACAAAAACTTTTTTTACTTCTGAATCAGTGACCGAAGGTCATCCAGATAAAGTGTGCGACCAGATTTCTGATGCTGTTCTGGACGCAATTTTAGAACAAGATCCTCAGGCACGTGTTGCCTGTGAAACCACTGCCACCACCGGTATGGTACTGGTTATGGGCGAAATTTCCACTTCCTGTTATGCTGATATTGCCCAGATTGCAAGAAATACCATTAACGAAATTGGATACAACAACCCTTCTTTCGGGTTTGACGGAAATACCTGTGCAGTGCTTACCACCATTGACGCCCAGTCTCCTGATATAGCACTGGGTGTAAACAAATCATTGGAATCTAAAGAAGACGGTACCCAGCAGTTGGGTGCTGGAGATCAGGGTATGATGTTTGGATTTGCCTGTGACGAAACACCGGAGCTTATGCCTCTGCCCATTTCTCTGGCTCACAAGCTTGCGCTACAGCTTACCAATGTTCGAAAAAACAACACTGTTTCCTATCTGAGACCGGACGGAAAAACACAGGTTACCATTGAATATCACGATGGCATTCCTGCAAGAGTGGACACCATTGTTGTTTCCACTCAACACAACCCTGATGTCACTCAGGAGCAAATTCGTGAAGACATTAAAAAGCACGTAATCGATCCCATTGTTCCGAAAAGTTTGATGGATGAGGAAACAAAATTATATGTCAACCCCACAGGTAGCTTTGTTGTGGGCGGTCCCCAAGGAGATTCGGGGCTTACAGGCAGAAAAATTATTGTTGACACCTATGGCGGATATGCCCGTCACGGTGGCGGCGCCTTCTCCGGAAAGGACCCCACAAAGGTTGACCGTTCTGCTTGCTATGCTGCCCGTTATACGGCAAAAAACATTGTTGCGGCGGGATTGGCAAAAAAATGTGAAATTCAGCTTGCTTACGCCATCGGTGTGGCAAAGCCTGTGTCTGTTCTGGTAGAAACCTTCGGTACCAATCAGGTTCCTATGGAAACCATTTACCGTGCCATAGAAGAAAATATGGACTTCCGTCCCTCTGCTATCATCGAACGATTCGGTCTTCGTCGTCCTATTTATAAGCAAACAGCAGCATACGGTCATTTTGGCCGTGCAGACCTTGATTTGCCTTGGGAAAAGGTAGATTGGGTCATGAATCCATAATTTGTTTCATAACCTGTAACAGGGTCGATTCCCACATCGACCCTGTCTTTATAAAAAGCAAGGAGGAGTTTTGTTTTGAAATCTCAGCTAAAAGAAAAAATTAAAGAATCCTTATCCTCCGTGCTGCCCATTACTGTTATTGTATTGTTACTAAGTTTTACCGTTACCCCCCTATCCAGCGGTACTATGGTATTATTTTTGCTGGGTGCTATCCTGTTGATTGTGGGGATGGGACTGTTTTCTCTGGGAGCAGATCTTGCAATGATGCCCATGGGAAACGAAGCCGGCAGAAGCCTGTCAGCCCTGAAAAATTCGGCATTTATGTTGTTTCTCTGCTTTTGTATCGGCGCTGCCATTACCATTGCTGAGCCGGATTTACAGGTTCTTGCCAAGCAGGTCCCCGCAGTGCCGGATCAAATGATTATTTTTACAGTTGCGGCAGGAGTAGGATTGTTTCTGGTCATTTCTATGCTTCGGGAAATGTTCGGATTTTCGTTGCAAAAACTTCTTTTCATTTGTTACCCCTTGGTATTTCTGCTCTCCTTTTTTGTCCCAAAAGAATTTTTGGCTGTTGCCTTTGATTCAGGCGGTGTCACCACAGGTCCCATTACCGTTCCCTTTATTATGGCACTGGGAATCGGTATTGCCTCTACTAAAAAAGACAGTTCGGAAGAAAACAATTTCGGTTTGATTGCATTATGCAGTATCGGTCCTATTCTTGCCATTATGATTTTAGGGTTGATGATGAGTACCACTGAAATTGTATACGAACCCTTTTCTATTCCTGTTGTGTTTGATTCCAGAGAAGCAGGACATCAGTTTTTAGAAGGATTTCCTGAATATATTAAGGATGTGGCTATGGGACTTCTTCCCATTATGGTCTTTTTTGCACTTATTCGGCTAATGTCAAAAGAACACATGAGCCGTCGCAGTAAAATTAAGGTGTTAATTGGAACGGTTTATACATATTTTGGATTAGTGCTGTTTTTAACCGGAGTAAACGTAGGATTTATGCCCGCAGGTCATGCTTTGGGTGGACAAATCGGTGCCATGGAACAGCGTTGGTTTTTGATTCCTTTAGGCATTATTATGGGATACTTTATCGTTGTGGCAGAACCGGCAGTTCATGTGCTGAACAAGCAGGTTGAAGAACTGACCGCCGGTGCAATTCCCCAAAAAGCAATGATGACCAGTTTATCTTTAGGCGTGGGCTTTTCTTTGGGACTTGCCATGATTCGTGTTGTTTACGGCATTTCTATTTACTGGTTTTTAATTCCCGGATATGCTTTGGCCTTGGGTTTGAGCTTTTTTGTTCCCAAGGTTTTTACTGCCATCGCCTTTGACTCAGGCGGTGTAGCCAGCGGACCTATGACGGCAACCTTTTTACTTCCCTTTGCCATGGGTGCTTGCGAAAGCATTCCGGGGGGCAATGTGCTGACCGATGCATTCGGTATCATTGCAATGGTTGCCATGACACCACTGATTACTATTCAGTTTTTAGGGCTTTTGTATAACCGTAAATTAAAAACCGCAACCGACATTACCCCTGCAGAAATGTCTATTATTACAGATGAAATTATTGATTATGATGAGGAGGAACTGTTATGATAAACTATCCTTTGGATCGGATCAAGCTGATTATCAGTATTTTGAAGCGTGACGAAGGCAGTAAATTGGTCAATCTGTTCCGTTCTCAGAATTTGTATTATGATTATATTACTTTGGGTCGGGGAACTGCATCCTCAGAGGTGCTGGATTATCTGGGTTTGGAAAACAACGAAAAGGATGTTGTTATTTCTATGGCACCTGTTTCCAAAATTCCCATGTTGCTGACCAAAGCTTCCCAGCAGTTCCAGTTGGAAAAACCGGGACATGGAATTATGTTTACCATTCCCCTTTCCTCCGTCAGCGCACGAATTCCTCAGGTACTTTGCAAACCGGAAAATATGAAAGAAATTGAGGCGATTACTTTGGATAACAAAACCCAATACAAACTGATTTTAGCCATTTGCACTCGTGATAACTATGATACTGTGATGAAGGCTGCAAAAGGAGCCGGTGCACGGGGCGGAACTCTGTTCCATGCAAGGCGGGCAGGCTTTGAAGACGGAGAAAATTTCTTTGGCTTTACCATTCAGCCTGAAAAGGATGTGATTGCAATTTTAGCAGAACGGTCACAGTGTAAAGGAATCATGGAGGCCATTACAAAAGAGGCAGGGATTGAAACCGAATGCCGTGCCATTGTCCTTTCAATGCCTGTGGATGATATTATTGGGCTATAATTTAAAAGCCTATCCCTCGGAGCAAGGAGAGGAGCTTTCATAAGTGCTTACACAAAACCGTCGGAAAAACTTTCTGTTTTTCCGACGGTTATTTTTGTTTGGCTGACAAAGTAAAGGTCAGCAACATTTGCATTTTGATACAGTCTCTTCATTTCTGCAATAAAATTTCCTTGTTTGTTCCGTAGAACACATCAGCCTTTCCGCTGATAAATTGATAAAATTCTTCTAATTCATCCCAACTGTCGTAAATATCAAATTCATAGCTGTGTCCCCAAAGATAAAAAATCTGAGGAGTTTCTGCTTTCATTGATAAAAACTTTTCTGCCAGCTCATACATCTGTGTCCAATCGCCATGCCCGCATGTGGGATTAAACAGATAGAGATTAAATTGAGGGTCAAAGGTCAAGGTAGAGGTAATGGTTCTGGCATATTTGACTCCTGTATTTTCCCGAATCAATTTCGAAACCCTGTCATCATTATTCACGCCACCGCAAGGATATGCCATTCCCACAACTTCATAGCCTACCAAACGGGACAGATTCATTCTGTCCTCCTCTACCTGACGGATGATTTCTTTATCGTCTTCAATAGCGGTCAGATTTGGGTGGTTCAGTGTATGCACTGCCACTTCATGACCTTCATAAATACTTTTTACATCTTCAGGTTGGACTTTATCA
>JAZNAU010000052.1:0-7671 GCA_045586685.1 Clostridia bacterium | reverse complement strand
ACAAATTTACTGACTTTTTGCTTCGTGGCTTAAATATATTTTGCATAAATTACACCCTTTCTTGTAAATAGCAATATATAGTTTTTTTAATTTTTCATTGACAGCTTGAATCGAAAAATTTTCTATTTGGTTTCTTTTTTTATCAGATTCAGTGTTTTCTAACAAGGCATCACACCATTGCTTTGGAGAAGCTTCCAAAGATAATACAATGAGACGAGGGCTAACATAGGTTTCCTGCGGGACAGTATTCGAGGTAATACAACGAAGTCCTGCTGCTTGTGCTTCAATCAATGAAATTCCAAGCCCCTCTTTTTTTGAAGGAAAAATATATCCGTCCATAATCTGGAGGATTTCATTCACATTTGTGCGTGTTCCCCCAAAAATGACACTGTCTTCTAATTTTAATTTTTTACACTTTTCTTGAATTGATGTCATTTTAGGGCCTTCTCCAACAAGAAGAAGATAACTGTTTGGCTTTTTCTTTTTTATTTCATAAAATACATCAATTAAAAAATCATGGTTCTTAATAGGAACAAAACGTCCCACATGTCCCACTACATAAGCATCTTTTGGAATCCCAAGTTCATTCCGCAATGCTTCTTTCTCATGAAACCCTGTATATCGTTCGATTTCAATCCCATTATATAAAAATTCACAAAACGGGATTTGATACAATTTCTTTGCCTCTTCTGCCAATTCTTGATTCAAACAAATGGGTAATACATTCATTCTCTGAAAACAGAATTGATCAACTTTCCTCATTTTCCCGGAAGAAGCAATTTGCGGAACGGTATGAATGGTATGAATCCGCTTTAAATTTCTTTCAAACAAGGTAGCAAGAGTAACATAGGGTAATAATCTCAAATGAGAATGAATGATATCCGGTTTTAATTCTTTGACTCTTTGATAAATTGCCTTCATACGAAGCAAGGAAGAAAACTTTTTCTTTGCATCTATCCCCGCATATCTGATATCGAGATTTAATTTTGCAATTTCATCATCAAATATACTGCCTGAATTCAATCCTAATGCTAAAGTGTGCAACTCCACATCCTGATCTTCGGCAAAATCCTTCATATAGCCCAGAAGAACCCGTTCAGCACCTCCCGAGGCAAAACTGGGAATAATATGCAGTACCTTAATTTTTTTCATAGTTTTCGTCTCCAACAATTTTTGTTACAAAATCTTCCCACATACCAAAAATTCGATCTCTGGCAAACGTTTCTTTTACAGAAACCGCATTCTTTCCTAATTTTTCTGCAAGTTCTCTATTGCCAAGAATTCTTTCCATTGCCTTTGATAAGGCTTGCGAATCATTGCGAGGCACAAGAAAACCGTTTTCATTGTCTTGAATCAGAAGCCGTGCTCCTCCCGGGCTGCAATCTGTGGAAACGCAAGGGAGACCAACTGCCATTGCTTCCAAAAGTGCATTGGGAATCCCCTCAAAATCAGAAGAAAAAGCAAATAAGGAATAATCTGAAATATCCTCAAGCACATTTTCGGAAACTCCCATAAATTTTATTCTATGTCCAACTCCGGAGTCTTCCGCATACTGTTTGATTTTCTTCTCATCAGGCCCATCGCCGTAAAAATATAGGAAATATTCATTAAATTGATCATCCATTTTTGCAAATGCATCAATCAATACATCTTGTCTTTTTTGTGGTATGTCAAGTCTTGCAACGTTCACAATAATTTTTTTTCGTTGGCCTATATATGGGTCAGGAATCTTTGTGTCTGAAATCGGATTGGGAATCACACAGCTTTTTCTTCTTGCTTTGTCCGAGTAATATTCGCTTGCCTGCTTTGTCTGAAACACATAGGCATCAGCAGTCTGCAAGATCCGAAACATCATGTTCAAAGAATATTTTATCATTCCTTTTGCTGCGGAACGGGAAGGGTCCCCCCGTTCAGAAAGCAGCACCTTCGTATCCGTTCCCTTTGCTGCAAGAGTCAGCATATAATGAGCTGGATGCAAAAACGCAAAAGCAAGGTCAAATTTTTCTTGTTTGATGTATTTTCGCAAGGCAAGAATTTGCCCAGCAAGCTCTAAAATTTTATTTTTGTTTTGATACAACGGATTGTGAACATGCTTTGCTTTATCAGAAAGAGGTTGCAAAACATCCGCATTTCTAAATGTCAAAAAGGTGACATCGTTCTTTTCTGCTAAATGATTTGCAACAGCAACCATCATTTTACTTGCTCCGCCATAACCTATATTTGTATTGAAAAACAACAGCTTCATTTTATCCTCCGATACAAGTCCATCAAACCTTTTTTTAATACAACAGGAGTTCTATTACTTAATTTGATCAACCAATATTTTTTTGGTATAAAATACTTTTTTCGTATCATTTCATATCCGTTATGATCGAGTTCTGAATAAATCTTTTTTCTAATTTCCGGCACATTCTCCGTTTCGTTTGAAATTAAGGAAGAATTCGCTTTTCCAACATCTGTCGTTGAGGTTTCTTGTATTAGATAATGACCGATAATAGCGTCATTGTAAATTTTTCGACCTGCTTCCGTATTCACGGTAAGAAAGGAAACACCCTGTTCTGAATTGATTTTTTCACCGGAATAACCCCAAAAATCACCTACTGTAATATCCGATATACGCTCCAAACCTCGAAAAGCACAGGAATAACAGCTGTAACGATTCATATATCCCTTAATAAAACCGGTAAAATAGCCGTTCAACTGCCCCGATTCAAAACGCCTTTTTCCTTTCACCAAAAAACTACTGACAAGACCCCAACCTTTCAAGGATTTATCCCTGAATTGATAATCCGAAACCCTTCCTCTGTATTTCTTCTCTAAATATTGAATATTGCTCTGAAACATCTTGTCAGACGGCATACCATGGCACAAAAAATCCATCGTTAACAGATTTTCGTAATCTTTTTTTAGAAAATTCCGCAGACCGGCAACTTGACAAGGAGCACCGCTATAAAACACCATTGTTCCGTCATCAAGTAACCTTTTTACTTGAGAATAGGAATTACCGGTATCACTTGACACATACTTAGATCCTTGCATTTTATAAAGCATTTCTTCGCTGTCTGCCTCAACAATAATCGCTTTGTTGTTTTCATCAAAAATACAACCGAAGACGCTTCCGCCAATACTTTGAATGTATTTTGCAATGCCAATAAAAACTCCTCCGGAAGAACTGTTTTTCAAACTGCAAGCCTCTTGATATTGCAATGCATAAACACTTTCGGGAGTATGTGAGTTTGGTTTGTTTATCACTGGACATGTTTTGATACAAAGTCCGCAGTCATGACATTTTGACTTTTCAATCACAGGATATAAAAAGCCTTCGCTATCATATTCCATTTTAATTGCTTCGAAACTGCAAATGTTTTCACAGGCACGGCAACCGCAACAAAATTGCTTGTCCTGTGAATTGAAATATGGCTTATTTGTCATGTAAACTTTCCTCCAAATATTCTTTCGCCTTTTCCCGCTCTGCATCAAGAATCTTGTTGACAGGGGTATAATCAATCAAAGACTCTGCCGTTTCTTCCTTACACTCGCCATCAACCATGCGATTTTCAAGCCCTGTCAACGCAAGCAGGCTTTCTATTCTTGAATTAAAATTATTTCTTTTGACTACAATAAACTGTTTATTTAAGTTAATTGAAAATGCTAACCCATGAAATGAATTGGTAACAACATAGTCCGCATAATAAAAAAGAGATAAAAAGTCTTGAGGTGGTCTATGGGTCATTAACCGGTCTACCTTTTTCGGTTTGACCATTTCCCATGAAATTTTCACTAATTTCAAACCTTTCCGATCTGCGATTTCTCTCGCTATTTCAGTGGCGTTATTATCTTCACTATATAAGAGCATTAAAATTAAGTATTTCTCTTTTATAAGACGCTTTGATGCCATAGAAATCCAATGCTCTTTGGGAATTTGAAGGGTAGGGTCAATCAGTGTTACTCCACTTAAACCCATATCCTCAAGAATCGGCACAGCGGAACTCTCTCTGACAGAAATGGCAGAATAATCATCAAGATATGGTTTTATTATCGCCTTTTCTTTTTCTTCAAGCTCTTCATTTCCAAAACTGGCAACATAAGCAATCCGCTTTGTTTTTTTATTTCCAAACTGTAAATAAAAGGATGGGTCCATCTGACAATAACTGCTGTTCCAGACCTGATCGCTTCCTGTACAGTAAACATCGGCCTTTGGCGGATTTTCACACAATTCTTCAAATGATTTATACGTTTTTGTCATAGTAAGATTTCTTTTTAAAAATTTCCAGAAAGTACATTGTTTCAAGATTACCGAAAACATCCTCATCAGACGGTAACAGTTGTCTCGCAAAAAACCTCTGCTATGATTGATTTTCAACAACAGATTTTTGCTTTGCCAATCCGATGGAATATAATCTATTATTTCGGTATCATACCCGTTATCTTGAAAAAATTTTTGGGTTGCATAGGCCTGAAGAACCGAGCCGTAATTAAAGACCCGATGTAATGTGATCACTGAAATCTTTTTCATTTTTTATCTCACCTTCAAATAGGTTTTTAACAAAAATCCTAAAAAATCAATTCCAAATATTTTAAAAATCAGATTCATTATTCTGTATTTTAATCCCTTACGATAGCGAAGAAGCCAGCTCATGGTCTTCATTTCATTTTTGTATTTCTTTTTATCCGCTTTCGACAGCTTGCTGAACATTCCAATGACTATGGGATACTCATAAGCAAGCTCACTTAAAATCAAATGCCTTTTGCAGTCAGCAACCTCCTCAGCTACAACAAGCCATTTTTTAAGTATAAAAAGAATATCCTGAAAATGTTTCAGTCCTCCGCTGTTTGAAATCGATCCGCCTCTTCCCTGACGGTAATAATAATAATCACCGCCGTAATAATCAAAGGATCTTGCTTTGAGAAACAGTTTCAAGCACCAGTCTAAATCCTCAGAAAGCAATCCCTTTTCAAAATCCAGATCTCCGTTGCAATCAAAAAGACTTTTTTTCAATAATTTTGTACAGGATGAAGCCGGATATTTCGGACATGACGAAATAAAACGTAATGCATCTTCCAATGATTTGTTTTGTAACCCTTCCTTGGTAATTCCGTCACCAAGAGGAATGGTTGTACCGTCAGAAAAATATTTTTTTGCCTCCAGGAAAACCACATCAGCTTGGCTTTCTGTTACCGTTTCGACAATTTTAGAAAGGGAATTTTTTTCTATAAAATCATCGGAATCCACAAACAAAACATAATCACCTGTTGCCTGAGTAAGTCCTGTATTTCTGGCATCGGATAATCCCCCATTTTCCTTGTGAATGGTTTTAATAAAATCATATTGCTCCGAATAAGCATCACAAATTGCCGGAGATCCGTCAGGAGATCCGTCATCTACCAAAATAATTTCTTTATTTTCATAATCTTGATCAACCAAACTGTCAATACACTCTTTGAGATATTCTTCCACCTTATAAACCGGAACAATAAAACTAATTTTCACGCTCATTTCATATTCTCCCGAATTCTGTATCATATATATTGCGGATATCATCGGTTACCGTTTCTGTGCTGAACTTTTGGATGGTGATCAAATTGTTTTTGCCCATTTTCTCTCGCAGCTCAGCATTTGTCGCAAGTATGTTCAGCTTTTCAGCATACGCAGATATATCATCCGTGTCACAAAGATAACCCCCATCGGTGTTTTCCAAAAGATCGGTGTTTCCTCTGATTTTACTTGCAATACACGGAAGTCCGCTTGCCATAGCTTCCATCATTGAACGAGGTAAACCTTCCTGTTTTGTGGTAAATAGGAAAATATCCGATGCTTTAAGCAATTCTTTTATGTCAGATCGGAATCCAAGAAAATGAACTTGATGGGCTACGTTAAGACTTTGTGCAAGACTTTTTAACTTTTCTTCTTCAGGTCCATTACCGCAGATAAAATAATATAACTTATCCTTTTTCGCTTCGGCAACTGCACGAATTGCAACATCATAATTTTTACGCTCGATAAGATCGCCCATTGAAATCAACGCTATATCGCCGTCTTTCAAACCCAATTCAATTCGTTTTTTCTCACGAGATTTCACTTCAATATTATATTGCGATGTATCAATACCTACACCAGGTACATAGTAAACATTTCCGCCCTTGCGTAGTTTCAATTTGGTTTTTGCAAGTTCATAATCTTCTTGATTGATAGTGATAAGTGCATCAGTATAACGAGCCAACCATTTTTCCGCGGAATAATACAACAACCAATTTTTCCTTGGTGCTCCTTTATAAAAGTGAAACCCGTGTGCCTGGTATATTACCTTTTTTACTTTACACTTTTTTCCTGCAAGTCGTCCCAGAATACCTCCAACAGGGGTGTTACAATGGATATAATCAATTTTTTCATCACGGATAATTTTTACAAGTTGCTTATAAGCTTTTACATTTTGGAGTGAAAATGGACTTCGTGCTGAATCAATATGTAAAAGTTTTACTCCGTACTTCTCGCTATCTTCTTTTATTTCCTCAGCGGTTGATTTTGAACGATTCGCTGCACTGTAAAACTCATGTCCCAAAGAATGAGCTGCTTCTATTGCAGTACCCGAAAAGCCATAGGCCATTCTTTTACCGCCTAAATTAGTAATATATAGTATTTTACTCATATTTACCTCCGCAGTTCATGTTTTAGAGCAGTAAAATCAAATATTTTTCCATCAACAAACATATTGCTTATAACAAACAAATAATATTTTCTGAATTGATAAAGCAGATTGCCAATCCTTTTGTTTTTACAGCCTAACATTTTGTTTTCTATATTTTCTTTTTTACAAATCAATTTATTGCCTTTTTGATATAAAGAATCTATGCGAACAACACGATTTGTTTCTTCATCATACACAACAGCAAGAGATTCTCTATTCCATTTTTGCCATCTGAATCGGTAAATTCGTGAAGCCGTTTGATTCTCATTGTAATGACTTGGTGTATTGATATCACCAAAGAGGGCATTCCCTAAACTATAAAAAATCATCTTCCCCTTATATTCCTCAACAGGCTGTAAACAATGTGGGTGATGTCCTATGATTAAATCCACGCCATTATCAATCAACCAATGGGCTATTGTTTGTTGTTCTTTTGTTTCACAAGGATGATTCTCTATTCCCCAATGCAGTTGAACCACAATTCTTGCTTTTGTATTTTTGCTTTTTATTGCAAGGAGAGTTTTCTGAACAGCATCATAATCGAATTGAAAATATCTATTATTAGACAAATCCATAAAGGACAATAAACACAGATTTTCATTTAAAAACACCGGTTTATCAGTAATACATAAAATCCCTTTACCGGTTATCGTCGATATGGTATTTTCAAACCCTTTTTCACCAAAATCATAAATATGATTGTTAACGACATTCACGGCTATAGGATTAGCACCAAAAATATTCTCAAATTGATTATTCGTTGAAAAAAGATTGATTTTGCCTTTTGCAGGCATTAGCTCCCCTTTTTCCTCAGAAGTTACATATTCGAGATTGAAAACATAGGGAGACACTGGTTTGTACGCACTTTCCATATGATTAGAAATTAGTGCTATATCTCCTAAAAAGGTTATCACTACAAATTACCTCTCTTTAATAAAAATCTCATTCAATACGGTTTCAGTCAAATCCCCAAAAAGCGGACCAT
>JAZNAU010000051.1:0-4944 GCA_045586685.1 Clostridia bacterium | reverse complement strand
AATGCGTTCTGAATATTCTATGTCTTGTAAATTTTGCGGTCACCGCAAACAGTTTTGCTCTAATTGGATTTATGTAGAAGTCCTTGAAGCTTTCGCCAACTTTTGGATTTTCTTCCATTGTCTGCGACATCATCGGAGTGAACTTACATTTAAGCGAGTTAAGCACAGCATAAAAGCAATGGCAGTTAGCCTTGTAGTGATAATTGCTTATTTCCTGCTCACTTTTGTTCGTGTCATTACTTGGCCTTTGTGGTGGGTCTTGGAAAAATTACACGATTATTAAAAAATAATACTTGACATTTTTAATTAAAAGTATTATAATTATTATAGAAATTAAGAAAGGAATGAAATAAAATGAGAATTGAGCTTACAAATGAAGTTGTAAAGGCAATCACTATGAATTGCCCTATTGACCCTAATGCCTCCGCAGAAGAATGTTTTGAATGCTGTGCTCTTGCTGGTGCTTGTTTTGAGTATTGGACTGGTGACAATAGCATGAACGAGGAGGGAAGCGAAAATGTTTGATTGGAAATTTTTGCTTGTATTCATTGGATTGTCTCTGTTCAATGTAATTTTCTCAACTGTGCGGTCGTTGCTTACTATCAACGGTGGCAAGACTACCGCAAGTCTTGTTAGCGGTGCTTACTATGCATTTTATAATGTAATGCTGATTTACACAGTTGCAGATTTTCCGATGTGGCAGAAATGCGTAATTACTTTCGTGTGTAATGTAATCGGTGTATTTGTTGTAAAGTGGGTAGAAGAAAAGAGCCGCAAAGATAAGCTGTGGAAAGTTGAAGCAACTATTTCGAATGACGGTATTGACCCCTCTTGTGATGATTGTATAATTGACCTTAAAAACAGCGGTATTCCGATGAATTACATTGATGTAAATAAATACATTATTATAAATTGTTACTGTGCTACGCAGGCAGATAGTGCAAAAGTGCGTAACATACTTAATCAGTATAATGCAAAATATTTTGTTAGCGAAAGCAAAAATCTTTGAAAAAAGTGTTGACAAATCCTTCAGCCTATGCTATAATAATGCCAAGAGGTGAGAATAATGACTAAAACTGATGCAGATGAAATTCTATGTTATGTTGCACAAAAAATTCTTTCTCCTATGGCATTTGATAATAGACCCGCTAAAGAAGTTTGGGAAGAATTGATTTCTAATCCATTCAGCGAATTATGCAAAATTGTCAATGCAAAAGTTAATGAAAAATAATGCTTGACAAATTCCCTTTGGTGTGCTATAATTAAATCATCAAAGGGAACACCCCACAAAAATTAAGAAAGGAATTGATACAAATGACAACTTGGCACACTGACAAATTCGCCTCTTACGGCTCTACCACTCTCAATGATGCAATTGACAAGGCAATGAAAGCCAGCGGAATGCATGACGACCAGAGATATTTTAAGGTTGTATCTTGCGGGCGTGGCGTTGTAATAATGCCTGACAGTGACCGCACCGCAATCGCAAAACCCGGTGAAATTATGAAGATGCTCGGAGCAAATGAAAGCCTCATTAAGCACGTCCGCAGCAATCCTGCACACATCGGTGGTGAACTCATTGAAATGGAACTACCCAAAAAGGGCGGCAATCGTGAAGATTTCACTTTCACAAATACTGGAAATGATGAAAGTTTTCTTGTCCGTATTACTCCTGACCAGTATAACCTGCTAAACTGGCTTGGCGACCATGAAATGCTGAGTTATGACTTTGATTGGGAACGTGGACACATTGCCCACAGCATTGAAGAAATCTAAAAAAAGGGGTTGACAAATTGTCAACCCCATGTTATAATAAAGCATAACTTAAATGGAGGGAATAAAAATGAAGATTGTTTGTCCTTATTGCGGTTCTGATAAGTATGATACTTATGATGTCCAGGGTGGAGACGGACACGAAGTGCATGAATTAGAAGTTTGCTATGATTGCAATAAGACATTCCGTGCAATTTACATTTTTAACCGAATTGAAAAAGATGACTAAAAAGTCATCTTTTTTTTTGTTTATTTTGCCTATTGACAAAATCCAAAAAGTATGGTAAAATTGGCCGGCCGCAGTGGAACGTGGCGGCCGGAAATTCCATTATACCACACCGCCAGCATTTTTGTCAATAGATTTTTTGCACAAAAATAAAAAAATATTTTTCCCGCAATTTGTGTATTTTGCCTATTGCAATTTGCGTTCCGTTGTGGTAATATATACTCACAGAGGGAGAGAGGGCACCCGAAAGGGCGATGCTTCAAAGGAGCCTGCCCCTCGTCCCCACCACCTTGAAAAAAAAGTTGAAAAACTTCAAAAAAAGTCTTGACAAACGGCACAAAGTGTGCTACAATAAGAATGTAAAGAGGAACGGAAAACCTCTTGCAGATAAAAAATTTTTATTAAAGGAGTCTGATACTATGACTAATTCCACTTCCACTTCCGTTCGCAAGCCCACCAAGCGTGACCGCTTCAATGCCCTGCTCGCTATCCCTGCGGTTGCCAATGACCCTGAGCTTGTTGAGTTCATTGAGCATGAGCTTGACCTGCTCGCCCGTAAGAACACCACTCCCGATGGTGCTAAGAAGCTGACCAAGACCCAGCTTGCCAATGCGTCTGTTGCAGAGGAAATTCTTTCCTACATGGAGATTAACAAGCTCTATGCACCTGCCGACCTTATCAAGCTCGTGCCTGCGTGTGCTGAGTTCTCCGTTCCCAAGGTGTCTGCGGTTGTCCGTCCTCTCGTTGATGACAATAAGATTGTCAAGGTCAACGACAAGCGTAAGGTTTATTACAAGCTTGCTTGAGCTTGTAATTAACCCCAAGGGCGAGAGATTAAACCCTCTCGCCCACCAAATCGCAAAGGAGTTGACATAATGGCAGAAACGCAGAAAGAACGCATTATGCGTGTGTGCGGAGTCAGTGCAAAAGAAGCTGACGAAATTCTAAAAACTGATAAGGAAATAGACAAAGGCATTAAGCAGCCTTTCGACCTTTCCGATGATGCGGAAAAAGTTGCAAAGTCTTTTGCACGATGCACCGACCGCAAAAAGCCGATTATCCTTGACAACAAGCCAAGGGAACGCAAAGCAAACCCCACAAAGGGCGGAATAATCGCAGAAATCGCCCAGTTTCTCACGGAAAACAGCCAGTTTGCCGTAGAAAATCTTGAAATCACCAATAAAGAACGGCAAATCGCTTTCAAAATTGGTGAAAACTCTTTTGAAATCACCCTAATTCAGAAGAGAAAGCCGAAATCCTAACAAAAAGGGGCAAAAAATGCCCCTTTTTCCCCAAAAATCAATAAAAATACAACATTTTGCGGTGAAACGATGGTACTCCCGCAAGGAAAAGAGGTTATTTATTATGAGCAAGTGCAAGCCTGTGGCGGTTAAATACCGCAAATTCAAAAATGGACGCCCTGCCGTTGCTATGGAGTTTATGCCGGAATGGGGCGAACGACTCAAGAATGAAGAAATGGTTTATTTCTTCAAGTTCTTCAATGATGCCGAAATCCTTTTTAACAAAATCGGCACAAGCAAAGTTGATGCTATTTCCCGCCTGCGTGATGAAATTGGAGATTATTCCAAAAATTTCCACATCACAAGAGTTGAAATTCATCGTGTGCGTTCCTGCTTTGGTGTTCCTGCTGAGGGATACGAAAGCCAGCTCCGAGCAAAACTAATTGCTGATTACCCCACAGCTTTCCGCAAAAATGACCGCTTTTTCGGTGTTGACATTGACCCTTGCGTTTTTGATGAAATCTGCGACAGCTTTTGTGCTCTCTGCCATTAAATTCCAATCGCTCCCAAAATCTGGGAGCGATTTTTTTTTGTGCAAAATGACGAAAAATTTTTTTCAAAAAAGTATTGACAAATGCGGCCAGATGTGGTATAATTTGGCGGGCCGACCATGGGTCTAAAAGCCCGAATTTTGACTTTGTCAAGTGTTTTAGAAAAAAAATTTTCACTTTCACGATTTAAAGTGCTAATTCGCTAATTCCCTAAATTGGTAGTGTGCTAATACGCTAATGCTTTAGCGATTTAAAGCGATATCACACTAATGCACTACCACACTACCACGCTAACGATTTAATGTGTTGAAGTGGAGGCAGATTCCGGATGACCGGCCGCACCCCCATATGGACCTTAAAACTTTGCCAAGCCGATGACGCGGGCAAGCCCCGAGTCCCGGCCGGATGCACCTCACCGATCTTTTTTCTGCATATGGCCGATCGGTTGATGTAAAGTGGATTTTCCCGAAAGTACTGCACGCCGCATATGCTTGACAATTATATAATAATATGTTATAATAGTAAAAAAAGATATTTTTGCCGGCCGGATGCACCTCTTGCCGCATATGCTTGCTTTTTTAAAAAAAATTTGATATAATATAAATATAAAGAATAATGAAGGAGAATGATTACTTATGTATGATTCTATTATGAAGCGTCTCCGTAGCGGAGAAAACGCAATTGATATCGCTAATGAATATGCTGATATCCTTAATAAGGCTGTTGAGAATTATGAGGCAGAAGTAGCCGCAAAGAAAAAGGCCGAAGAAGAGGCTGCCGTACGTAAGGCTGAACGCAAGCTTGCGATTGCCGATCTTACTACTGCATTCAATAGTTTCTTTGACACTATTTTCCCCGATAATTTTGACCACATTACCGAAGATATGGTAGCTAGTGTTATGGATCTTGTAACCTCTTCATTTAATGAGGGTGCCTCTGGCTATACCATTACTTCTCATAGCGAGACCGGTAAGAAACCTATCGTAAAGGTTGCTATTCATAATGATACCGATGGTAAAATTGCCAAGTTTTTGGAAAGCAATGGCTTAAAGTAAGGATATGTCCGCCTAACTACTTTTTTGCTCTGTAGAAAGGCCAAGAGTAAGTAAAAATAAGAAAGAACCAAGTCCTCGGAGACTTGGTTTTTTTTATA
>JAZNAU010000050.1:0-55413 GCA_045586685.1 Clostridia bacterium | reverse complement strand
GTGGATAAAGGATTGGAAATAGCTGTGCCCAAAAACTACTTTCCCGATGATAACCCTAAAAAGAAACCGCAAGTTACTTGGCGTTCTCATGCAAATCTCCTTTACTCCAACTGGCTCAATTACTACGTTTATCAGATTACGCCTTATGATATTTCAAAGGTGAGTAAAAAATAATATAGGGGATTGTAGCAAACTAAATTTGCTACAATCCCCTTTGTTTATTCGTTGTATAATCCCGCTCTGTCATTGACAACATACAGTTTGAGCATTTCCTCGGTCAAACCAAGCTCTCCCTTTTCGTTGCCAACCAACAATTTTTTATCCACCAACTTTTGAATGGTGGGTCTTGCCCAATCGGGCATATTGCTATCAATATAATTGTAAATCATTTTGCCTTCTATGGCAGAGAGCCTTGTCTCAATCCCCTGCAACAATGCTTTTAATTCTTCGTATTGGGTCATACTAAGTCCTCCCATTCTGTCTTTCACTTTATTTAAAAATCGTTCCCAACCCAAATCTAACGTTCTGTGGGGGCAATATTTTCCGGAATAATCCTGATGCTTGGTCACATGGGAAATGTCCCAACCGTAACGGTTTAAAATATCGGCAATCAATTCTGCCGCCAAGTCCTCCGCCTTTAAAAACCGTTCGCCCCCCGTTAAGCTGTAACAGATTTCAATGCCGATTCCTTTGAGATTGCCCTCTCCCGCACCGTCCCCCGCATGCCATGCGGTTCTGGATTCCAAAATTCCCTGAACCGCCTCTTTATCATCCACTGCATAATGAAACGAGGTAGACTCTCCGTTACTGTTCATATAAGCAATTTCGTTTCTTGCAGAGGCATCATTGGCAGTATTATGCACCACCACAAATTCTGGAACCATTTCGTAGGGACATTTTATCGGCCATTTTGATTCAGGCACCAGTTGTTTTACAACTTCCATTTTTTTCACCTGCCTTTAATGCTTTTAAATATTGGTCAGCAAGCCGTGCCTCCTTAGTAAAAGAATTATTTTTCCACCAGGAAATCAGAGCGGAGAGTGCCGTAATCCCCGCACTTACGCCCTCGTACAATTCCTCTTCCGACCAAGGCAAGGGGTTTTTCCCCCACGAGGTCAATAGTTGATTCCCAATTGCCAGCACCAACACAATGGTTCGAATGATTGTTTGTGTCATGTCAAAACCCCCTTAATGCCATGCTCACCAAACCGGTTACAACAGATGAAATCAAGGCGGTAATCACCAACTCCATCCGTTTTGCCGGCTTACCTCTTAATGTATTCAGCTCCTCCCTGATTTGGTTCACGTCTTCCCGCATTGCTTTGATTTCTGTTGCGATAACATGAACACTTTCCGTCAGCTGTTCCAGATTTCCTAATCTTCTGTGTACTGATTTTTCGTCCTGTTCCAAAGCAGAGAGACGTTCCCTCATTTTCGGAATATCATGTTCTAATGCTTGTACTCTTTCATGCAAGTCCATCTGTCTCAACCTCTTTCATTTTCTCTTCTGCTTCTGCTTGGGTAATCTCTGTAAATTCATCTTCAGTTCTGTTTTCAGGAAGCAGAACGACTTTAGCAATGACGTCACCATCTGTCAATCTCATACCTTCCTCTGCCTTTAAAACTTTAATGGTATCAATAATCATATTTTACACCTCCTACGCATAAGCAACCGTCCAACCTGACGCAACCGCTAATGCAATCTGTTCAGCACATTGTATATCTGCTTCTATGCTTGCCTGCAATTCTGACATAAATGTCACCGTTCTTCCGCTTGCTAATGTTGAATCTTTCGTAAGTGCCGTTAAAACACTTAACACACTTGCAGTAGTCAAAGGACTTGACATCAAATTTAAATCAAACGCAATAGTCCCTGTAATTGTTAAGTTTTGCAAAGAAGAAAGACCGATAAATCCAGCAGCATTTGATGCTTGCTTTGTAGTTTCATCAACTATCAATTCTCTTATTGTTACAAGACCGCTCCAAGCGAATGTATTGTTAATCGTTGTTCCTGTTAGAATGATAGGTACTTTTGTGTCAGTTATGTTTTTATTGTTCACAAATATATTTGTTGCGTTAGAAGCATTGATAGGGTATTTTGGGTTATAATTATCATCATTCCAACGCGAAGATTGAAAAGCATAAGTATAAGGTATTTTCTCTCCATTCCGTTGGAAATTATCCCAAAATCTATCATATTCCGACTTTTCCCCTGCTTCATACACCTTTTGGACATTCTCTGCAATGGTTGTCAATTTCTCTGCAATACTCATGCACTATCACCGCCTATGTAAGAATTTTGAAGGGCTTCGATTTCGGTTAGAGCGGTTTCGATGTCACCAATTTCATCTTTAGTAGCATACTTTGACATATTGCCTGTAAAGGTCTCCCATTCGTTACCATTCCAAATAAATTTACAATCTTCACCAGTTTCGTATAACTTTAAGAAATCTGTATGATATTGGCTAAGTGATTCATCAATAAAGTAAAAATAATAATCTCCTCTTTCTATAATATTCGAAAGATACAAAATACAAAAACCACCATCATAATAGACAAAAAATCCATTTGCTACCTTTTGTCCATTAGAATTATAGATAAATCCTTCATGTTCTAACGCTACTACTTCAAAGTCCTTATAGTTCTTGGTACTTCCCATGGCTTCAAAAACATCTTTTTGTTCCTCATATGAAACATCAGTTACGGTAATCGGCATAGCCTTTATTGATACTTCGCTTGGATACAAAACATTCCACACATCACCAACAGAATTATCTATAGTAGGTAAATTTGAATAGTAGGGTTTAGAACCTTTGTAGGTTATGAGATTATCTGGTATTACGTCAGACCAATCATCCCAACTACAATTCCAATCTCCCGTCAGTCCTTCAAAACATAGTCCGCTTCGCTTTTGCCACTTATTTTCATAATATCTTAACTGCGAAACTTCATAACGATTTACCAGTTCACTAGTAAAACTTGCAAAAAGCAACCATTTTTGTTTTCCGGTAACAAGATTCGAATCTGACGAAATATCACTTGTAACAATGGCATATCCTTCTAGAAATGTATCTACTTCGGATTCTGATAATTGTTCAATCTTACTATTTTCAATTGACTGTAAAAAGGACTCAATCTTATTAGAAGCAGATTCCGCCCGTTCAATTTGGCTCAAGCCTTCCCCTACTTGTCTAATCAAGGAAGTCAGATTGCAAAAATCATTGCTTCCCTCCCCTTCCGACTGCTCAGAAAACCCTTCTTGTACCGTAAAATACAATACACCGCTGGTCAAAAAATTCCCATAAACATCAACTACAGATACCTGCACCTGCAGCTCTCCCGGATAAGAGTACATGTTATTATACAAAGTAAACTCCGCTTTGTTCCCTTGTGTTACTCCTGAAGTTGCCAGAACGGTTCCATCTCCCCGTCTGGCATAAATCATCGCACCGCTCATATCGTAAGCCTTTCCCCGATTATAAAATTCAAGAGCAACACTATTCCCCGAATCACCGGTAAATAACGGCAGGGAAAAACTTGCTTCAAATTCTCCGCCAATATCAAGCTTTGCTTCATATCTTGCCATATTTTCACTCCCCTTTACGCAAAACGAACTTTTGCATCAAAATAATAAGACAACTGCCCTAAGGTACAGTAATAATAAATCTCAATCTTAGCACCATTCTTTACAAAACGAAGACGTCTGGTGCCGGTATAATCATGATACAGTATCATCTCATCAATGCCATATTCTAACGTACTTGTATTGTCCACGGTGTAGGATGTCCAGTATTTTCCCTTGTTGATATCTCCCCATGCAAGAAAAACCTTGTTATTTACTTTTTCTGCATTATCAAACACACAAACATATTTATAATTTTGATTACTTACATCGAATTCATGTACTTTATGCCATGTAGCAATGGTTAGAGAAGCAGAGGGATCATAACTTTTTACAGTGGCATCATTAAAGTTTTTTTTTAGGATAAACTCATCATAAGTATTTACAGTACAGGAAGGAATTTTAAGCACCGTGTATTCCCGCATATCTGTTAAAGTAATTCCTGCGGTTGCAACCGTTGCCTGAGCAAGTAAGACCGTATCTCCCCCTGTAGGAAGAGATCCTGAGGACATGACTTCCACACTGTTTTCCAGCTTTTTAAAATAAATATAGCAAGTATCCTTTACGGTAATTGTAACGCCCGCCTCGTCAACATTGCATCTGGAGCCGTCTGAAAAAAGAGCCTGTCCGGCACAAATTTTTACTGTTCCTTCCTGTTCGCCCAATATCGCCTTACAAGAGCTGGACATTTCAGGCAATACTCCTTTTGTGGCAAGGGCAGATCGCAAGGAGTTCAAATCCGACGCCCCATAAGTTACATTATCTGCAAAATCCAATATAATTCCCATATTCTACCTCCTTTATTGTTCAGAAAATTCAGGTTGCTGACCTGAATTGCCCTGTTCGTACCAAATATTTACTGCAACAACCCGTTTTTTCTGGGTAAATTGTACTCCGCCTGCTGTTTTTTGCACCCGTAGGATATCTCCAAGATGATAATCTTTACCATATTCCATGCCACGAGTAACCAAAGAAATATTTTGAATTCGTTTTTTCTTGGTAAGCTCATCTTGTGCCTCGCTTTCGGTCTGAGCAGAAAGGATTTCATCCCAACGATAAATTCCTGTTGCAGAAGAATCTCCATTGAGTTTCAGCCAGATACAATCCAGCTTTTGAATTTCATCACCATCCACAATTCTCCAACTTCCTTCCTCGGAATCACAAAGAAGGTACTCTCCCTCCTTCATTGTCAGACCGAATCGGGAGCCGTTTTGGGTTACCTGATAATACTTTCCTAAATTTTCCGGCAATCCGTTTTTTAATTTAGGTTTATTTATGACCGGATTGTAATCTCCTCGGGAAACAATCTCCCGGCCGTACCATCCTGCCGTTGCCAGCTCTGAAACATCCTCGGTGTATTCCGTTTCATACGCATTTCGGTTATCCTCACTTAACATAACAGGAAGCTCATTTCCCTTATATAATTGAAAATGCCAGGTTCCTGTTTTTGGCTCAAACCAAATCCGATGCCCCGCATTCTCCCTGTCTGCACAGTCACGAATCACTTCAAATGCCTGATTGGTAGTATTTCTCCAAAAGGAAATGGGTTCTTTTAAAAATTCTCCCATTGCTGCTTCCTCCGTAACAGGATCGTTACTATCAAAAGCCTTAGAAAACACCCAGCTTACAATCTGAGGGACTGTAAGTCCCGCTCCTTCTGTCATATCCCCTGTAACAAAAGGAGGAATCCCTCGTTTGCATAACAACCAGTTTGGTGTTTTTCCATATAAAATTAGTTCTTCTCCCATTTGCCGTCCTGTAATGATGGCTTGCAATCTCCCTTGAACCGCAACTAACCACGGCGTAAGTGCAATCTCGGGAACAAAAGAAGACTGTAAATTAAAATGAGCCTCAAAGGTGCCCACGTCATTATAGCAAATTCGCCAATTTACGGACACTACATCATGAACAATGGAAAGAAGCTGTCCTTCAAAATTGTAAAAACGTATATCCTCCATAGGCACCTCCTAGTACAAAGCTTCTAAATATTTTGGAGTAAATTTACAAACTATAGATAAATCCGCTCCGACCCCTGATGATACGTTAATACGATTACATCCCTGCTCTAACACAAAGGAATGGAGAAACGTATCGTCTGAAATAAAGTGAATGACATTCTCTCTCATGTTAGATTCTATCCGTCGGTTTGGAAAATCCACCTGAATTTCTTCTCCAACCAGCATAGGGGTTGTTAGTGCAAAAGTCTGTTCCTCTCCTGATGGAGTGCAATTAGTGATTTTTATTCCCTCCGTCCCTGTTTGAATGCATTTTAACAATAAAACAGGCTGAACGGGTAAATCTCCGTTATTTACTACATCCTTTTCTGTGGTCCGTTTTGTAAATACCATAGGAAGAACAAAGGAATCATGAATTAAATCAGTCCGTTCAAAGACCCCCTCAATTCGTTCCCTCTCCTCTAAAAATGCGGGATTATCACAAGTAAATTGTAATACCAGCTTTGCAAGAACAGGAGTACGAGTATCCTCTTCCCAAGCAGTACACCGACAGGGAATAACTCTTGTTTTTCCTCGACTTCTTACAGTAAGAGTTCCGGGACGGTATAAGATTTTTGTCATTTTTGCAAGCTCCCGTCCCAAGCCTTCCTTCATTAACAAATCTACGGACATACTGATAATTCTCGGCTGATCGGTGACAGACAGAGTTTCCTGTCCGTGAGAATTGGCATATCGTACCGTTTCAAATTCCCTATCTGGAAGCCCTAAGCCCACAACCGATAGAACGCGACAAGGTTTTTTGTTTAGTTGTAATGTGCCGTATTCGTTTTGAAACTTAAACTCTGTCATTAAAGTCCTCCTCTCAATCGGTTAATCTGATCCTGTGCTCTTGCAGTACGAATCTGATCAGAAATAGACCCGTTAGCAGGAACAAATTGATACGTGGTATTATAATGATTTACATTTGTAATGCCACCTGAATTTCCGTTTGAAGAAGAAAATGTGCTTATTGTCGGCAATAAATTGGCATTGGAAATTCCTGATACATTACTTGACCCACTATTGAAAAAATTGTTTGGTACTGAAAAACCGGAATTGGACAGACTTTTTCCGATAAAAGATGTCACACCGCCAAATCCTGCGGTAACTGCATTTTTTGCCGAAGTAACCAAGCCGCTAACCAAAGTGGAAATATTCTCATACCAGCCGGATGCTATAGATGTAATTCCGTCCCAGATTCCGGAGGCTAACTGTTTTCCTGCTTCAAACATTTGCGTATATCCTTCCTTAACCTTTGTCACTGCCAGACTGATGAGACTTCCCAGTGTTGTCAATACATTATTGGTAATTCCGCTGACTGCTGTTACAATCCCCTGAAAAAAGGAGAATGCCGTCGCCAGCATACGCTCCGAAGAACTGATTACCGTATTTAAAATTTGAGTGATTAAATTGCCTAACGCTTGCAGGCAGGCAGTCCCCTTCTGAGTTGCCGCTGTTGGCAAGCCTTGAAAAAAGTTGGCTGCGGCTGATAACAGCGATTTCGCATTCCCCAGCAAATTATTAACCACGTTTGTAATCATTTGTCCCAAAGTGGTAAATACAAATTCCTTTGCATAGCTTGCTGCCAATCCCAATCCTTCCAACCAGCTTGTGGCCGCCGTTAAAAGCATTTCTTTGGCATTATACAAAGCTTGAACAACCCGATCCTTAAGCTCTGTAAACACACCAACCACCTTTTCCATGGCACTTCTTGCAAGACCCGCCAAGCCTTCCAAGGCAGCGATAAAATCATCCGTATTCAATTCTGTGGATATAACGATTGCACCGTCACTCATAACATCAACCCTTCTGCTCACAAATTTTTTTCTGTTTTTGCCGTGAGCTGATCAAAACAGAGCCTCCAATCCATCTGCCGCATCAACCTCCGTCGGCAGATGATAGTTTGCTTTTAACTTTCTATAATACGCCTTTTGTGCCGGATCAGAAATTTTACTAAGATTGATTTCTCTTGCACCAAGCACCTCAGCAAATCGGCTGTTTTCTTCTAAGCCTGCAAATAATGCCCGAAATTGATACCAATGCAGGGAGGCATGTGCCAAATCAATTCCGTATTGACTGTAAAAGGCGGCATAAATCAAATCTCCATCATAGTCAAAACTATAAAGAGGTTTACTTTTTGCTCCGTCCCTTTTTGTTTGATTTTGACCGGTATAAAAGGAAAAAATTCCTTCCATTGCCCCCTCAAACGAGGGGGGCAGAGCCGGATAACAAAGAGTCAGCAACTCCACCGCCAGTGAAATAGGATTTTTCTCTCGCTCTAACAGCATCCCGCACTTTACCCATACACGAAAGTCAGTATAAATCGGATACTCCTTTCCTCCGATTGTCACCGTGGTGGGTAAAGGCGTTACCCAAAAATTCATATCTTGTCCTCTTTCTTTAGAGCGCCGGCGTATTGATTCATAGCGCGAAGCAACTGGGTAAATGCTTTTGTACAAAGGGCAACGCTTTTGGTTTCTCCAAACATTTTCTTTGCACTTTCTTCACCAAACAGTTTGTCAAACATTGAGAAAAACAACTGACACACTTGCTCTAGTTGAGCAGAAGGAGCAACCTCACGGTTCAACCCCTTGACTCCTTCTTCGTAGTCTGTAATTGCCTGTTCATATCTCAATACAAAATCCACATCTGATAAATCTATCTGTTGTTTCAGTTCTCCAAATTGAAATTTCATGGTCTGCATTTTTCTCACCTGCTTACTGTTCGGTAAAGACCGCAACTTCACCGGTAATCTGAACGGTCCCAATCACCTTTTCTCCCTTTGCACGAAAAGAGCCGGTATAGATATATGCATCAGTTCCATCACCTTCGCTATCGGGAATAACCGCAAAATCCCTCATAATAGCAGGGAAACTACCATTTTCATTGGGTACTGCCAAATCCGCCATAATCAGTGTTCTGACTGCGTCATCTCCAATCATTTCCCTGTCCGTCAGCAATACCATATCCTGATGTACCGGATCATCCACATACCGGTCAAATTCATACAAAACAGAAGGGCTGTAGCCCGTTACATCTGTTTCTTCAAACATCTCATCCACATATTGACGGCTGTATTCACTGGGATTTTTTTCTGTTTCCAGTTTGGTAAATCCCTTCATTCTGTGAAACACAACCTCGCCTTCCCCCGGAACACCGTAAAATGCTAATTTTTTAGCACGTTGAACAATATTTCCTTTCATTTGATTTCCTCCTAATCCTGATAATATTCCAGTTCACATTGAATCTGGTATCTGGCGCAGTTTCCATCACCGTCCATTAAATAACCATGGGACAATGCCTTTATACTGTGAGGCACTTTTCCCTCTCCCAGCTCGGGAAATATTCCGGCATTTGACTGTTGCTCCAGCCATTGAGAAAACTGCTGATAAAAGTGATGATTTTCAGCGGTCTGACTGCTTCCGTAAGGAAGCCTTGCACCAAATACAAACTCATAGCGACGAACACTTCCTCCGTCTGCATACCGCCGTACCACCTCTGCTACAGGTACACCCTCTAACATATAACCATACATTCTGTCATCCAAAAAATCCATGTGAATACAGCCATCTGTCAACAAAGGACACTGGGCAATAAAATCTCTAATATGTTCTAAGATACTCATTTTTCTTTCCCTCCTGCCAGTTTGGCAAGGGACTGTACAATGGACCCGATACAGTCTATTTTCATTCGCTCAAACCATCGGGAGCCACGCAATCCACCGCCACGGCTTTTTAAGGGGATTCCGGTCAAAATTTTAGTTTTCTTTCCCAACATTAAATAGCCATAATACTGATATTTCGCATAGGGTCTATCCCATTGAACAAAGCCAATAGAGGGAAAAGAAGCTGTTCCGCTTTGTTCCAGATATCCATCTTTACGGGGAACGTACGGACGGCATTTCAGCTCAACTTCCTGATCCAGTCTTTTTTGAATAGCTCCTTTTGGGGTCAGTCCCCTTTTTTCTAATATTTTGGCTGTACTATTTAAAATAAGGTTGCAAACAATCATTGACACACCACCTTATAATGCCAAAGTTCTCCTTGTCCACGGCGATTATCTGTTACACTTACCACAACAAAAGCCTTTTGAAATTCAGAAGAATCCACCTGTACGGTATGTTCTCCCAACAGTAAACGATCCCCCGGTGCAATATTGAGTAACGCCTTATGGGGAATCTGGGCAATCAGTTGATTGTCCGGCTCCATACCCATTGAATAAGGAGATGATTTTTGCACCGTCACAGCGGATACACCCCGATACACCTGAGAAGTCCAACTTTCCTTACGGTTTTCAATCTCCTTGTGAAACAGGGTGACCGTTTGGTTCCAAACCATCCAATCCCTCCTAACATCCCCGATACAGCAAAGCAGGTTCCAGATAAAGACGTACCGTTTGCCGTAAATTTCTGCTCAATCCTTCATCGGAGTAAGTCACATTGTACCCGTCCACACTTTCCGATTTAATTCCTTCTCGGTGTAATCGAGTATAAAATACTTCACATACCGCACAAAGAGCATCTGCCGCACCGGGAGTGGATTGAGTCAACCTGCCAAAGGTAAGACGGTCAAGTGCTGCTCCCGCCCCCGCTGCTACAGAAAGAAAACTGTCGCTGTCCGGGATTTTTCTACCGTGAAAGACGTCTGTATAATAAGTAAAATCCGCGTACATACGGCATCACTCCTTTACGCTACAGTATGGAGATAAACGCCTTTTTTCTTATTTTCCAGAACAAAAGCATCGTGATACAGACGGAACTGGAACTTCCAGGCATCCTTCTCCTGATTCTGGTCAGGGGTAAAGATTTTAGGAATCATTACTTTTTTTACCTGAACAACAGAAGGGGGATACACTATCATAAAGTTAATATCCTTGGCATCCTCTGCCTTTGTATATCCCCATTCAGACGAGCCGTCGTTAATAGTGGTTTTGCTGTAAAAACGACCCTTCGGAACATATTTTACTACCATATCGTTATAAGTGGTCAGCACCGTGCTGACATTTCCCTGACTGGTCCATGTACGAGTCAGTGCACTGTTCAGAAGAGGCTTCAACTCACTGCTGACAAACAGAATTCTTCCTGTCTGAGGCACCTCGTCCTCATCCATCTGACGGGTTGCTTCATCAATGGCCGCCAAAACGGTTTCTGCGGTCAGATCTTCTGATGCAGAGGAAATTCCTTCAGTGGATGCATATTTTGCAAAACGGTAAGCATCCAGCTCTGGAACAACCTGTTCTCTGACAAAAGAACCGGTGAGTGTACCAAAAGCAACCCCCAGCATTTCCTCGTCATCCATTCTGTCAATAGAAAATTCCTTGCCTCGTTCTTCAGTCAGTTGCAAGGTTTCCCAGGAGGCAGTAACATCTCCCTGAGGATACCCTGTTTCACGGGAATAATCTCCCAGACCGGTAGTGGAAATTTTCAAAATTTGCACCTCGTCTGCACCGCTTACATCGGGCTGTGAGGTGGTGTCCAGACATTCTGTCACAGACTGTTCCTTATAAATTTCGTCCACCATGGGTAAAAATTTATCTGCTAACGTAATTGAATTTGCCATAAACTATCATATCCTTTCGATTTTAAATTAAAGTCCGGCAGCAGAACGAATTACCGAAAAAAGAGATTTTTCCGATTCTCCGCCGCCCATTGTGCTTGCTACTGCACGGGGAAGCTGAGTCTGAAATAAGTAGGGATGCTCCTCTTTGAGAACGGACAGTTGTTCAGAAAGACCCGAAATATTGCCCTCCTCCAAAGACATTCCTTCACAATCCAGCAACGCAACCGCCGCTTTTACAGATTTTGCACCCGCAAGCTCCAGTTGTTTGTAAAGCTCGTTTTGAAACGCAGTTTCCTGACGTTCTCTGTCATACTCTTCCAAAATCTGTGTTACCGTTTCTTCCTCCAGCCCTAAGCCGGATAAAAATTCCTGATTCACTTGAATACCTCCTTTGCCTGCTCCTCACTCTCGCCCAGATACCACATCCGAAATTCCCAAGGAAACATAATCCCCGCCTCTACCAGCTGTTTTTTCTCTGCAAATTCCTGACTGCGGTCTGTAAGAACCGAATCATCAAACCGAAATGACACTTCCCAATTTCCCTTTGCTGCCAGCTCGTACACATCGGTCCATACATCCATGGCGTCCAGCAAATCCTGTAACGCCGTCGCAATGGATTTTTGAATATCACGGACAGTAGTATAAGACCGCTGACGCATCATTTTGAGCTCTGTAGCAGTGCGGATTTCTCCTTCAGGGTGAGATATCGTTCCCCGTGCCAGACCGCAGGCATCCTCAATCCGGCTTAAGATTTCATTTAAGCCGTTTATCAGAGATTCATCTCTCAACTGAGGGGAGAAAACACTGTATAAGTCCTGTCCGCCTGCATCAATTTCCAATCCACGGAACAAACGGCGGTTTAGCTTTGGCATAACAGCTTTTCCGTCACGGTCATAGCCCAAGGCTTCTGCACTGGCGTCAATAGCAAGCTCGCCCCCTTCAAATTCCCATAACAGACGGGAATACTGTCGGTCAGCCTGCTCAATCAAATCGATCGCTCTCTGATACACAGAAACCCCTAAGGGGGAGCTTGTATCCACCATATTGGCACCGGGCATTTTTAAGTAAGCAAATAGAGGTTTCTCAATCCCTTCTACTGTCATTTTACGGGTCAAATCTGCCCATTTTGGAACAGCAGAAAGTGAAATTTCCTTCCAGCTTGTTCCGCTCTTTTCATAAGCAAAGTTACAGATTTCATACCCATCTTTTGTCAGCAGATGGCGTTCTAACCGAAGGTATTCTGCTTTTCCCGATACATAACAATCGGCAAACACCGCCCCCGTCAGACGACCGGTGGTGTCAAAGCTGATTGGTAAAAAGGAATCTGCCTGTACACAATCAACCCCGATTGTTTTACCCGACACATAAGGCTTTAACACAACTCCGCCCATGGCAACAGCATATTCGGTTATTTTTCGAAGGTCTCTTAAGACAGGCTCATACTGTTTGGATAAAAATTTTGCCCGGTTGCTGCCTGTTACATTGGAGGAAAACTCCATGGTTGTCATTGCAGCAATTTCCCCCGCAATGACCGCAGGAAGATTCAGACTGTGCACATCCCCCTTGCACCAGGGAGCCCGATTGCGATACATCCTTCCCCATAAGCCAATCTGTTCTTCCATTTGGCTTTCCGTAGGTTCAAGCTCCGCTACCTTCCGCATCCGTCTGAGCATTTGGTCAAACATAGCCTCTCTCCTTTCTGATAAATTTAGAGAACGAAAAAAGGAACCCGTAAAAACGAATCCCTTTCTTGCCCCTATAGTTTTATTATAACATAAAAAAGTTGCTATGACTTGCACTATCATCAAAAGCCTATGCCCCAGAGCAACGAAACTTAAGCTACAAGTAAGACCTTTAAAACAACAAAAATCTCCCGTTTTCGGGAGATTTAATTAAATAAGGTGTTATCCACAAATGTAATTTCCTAAATAGCGGAATCGGCTGACTTCGTCCACCACAGAACAAAGGGTATCCTGAATCGCCTGTTCCTTTAAATTTCCTTCAAAATCAATAAAGAAGCTGTATTCCCAATTTTTTTCGGGTATAGGACGGGATTCCAGTTTTAATAAATTGATTTTGTTAATGGAAAAAAACGTCAAAATCTGGTACAGTGAACCTGTTGTATGAGCCAAATCAAAGCAAATACTGATTTTATTGGCTTGCTCTGAAAATAAACTCTTTCCTGAAATAATCACAAATCGAGTATGATTATGCAAAGAATTGTTGATTCCCTCTGCCAATACCTTCAGTCCATAAGTCTGGGCACACCGTTTACTGCCGATTGCCGCCAAAGACAAATCATCGCTGTCCCGCACCAATTTCGCACTCATTGCCGTATTTAAATAGGACACACACTGATAATTGGAATGCTTCTGTAAAAATTGACTGCTTTGTGCTAAACCCTGAGGATGAGAATATACTTTTTGAATCGTTTGCATATCCGCCTCAGGAAGACCCAGCAGGCAATGACGAATAGGGAGCTTTACTTCCCCCACAATATAACACCCACTGTCACGGAGCAAATCATAGGCTTCTATGACAGCACCCGTAGAAGAATTTTCAATGGGCAAAACACCGTATTCTGCCTCTCCGCAACGAACTGCATCAATGACCTGAGAAAAATAGGGAAATCCTGTCCGATTTGTGTTTTCACCGAAAAAATGAAGCAATGCCTCTTCTCCAAAGCTTCCTTCCACACCGCCATAGGCAACAACCGCTCCCTCGGACAATGCGACCTCATTGCATACAGGCAAGGACTGCATCAAATTTTCAATTCCTGCACGACAGGTTTTTCGTTGTCCTTGACGGCTGTTTGCCATCATCATTTCAAACAGGCTGTTTATCGCTGCTTTATTTTCCGAATTTTGCACACGTGCTAATCTGTCCTTCACAACTGCCTTTTCCCGTTTAGGATCAAACACAGGTTTCCCAGTTTTACTTTTTAATTCTCCCACACGGGATGTTACTGCAAAACGCTGTTCAAAAAGAGCAATCAGTTGACGGTCGATTTGGTCAATCTCTCGTCTCAGATCTTCCAGTTCATTGCTCATTTTCGGCCTCCTCGTGAATTCGGCTGGCAATTTTCAGCTTTTTCATCAAAACATCAAATTCATCCGGTGTAATGGATTGTTTTCCATCACACAACGCACAGGAAGGATTGTTGTGTACTTCCACAATCAAACCATCTGCCCCCACTGCTGCTGCTGCAATAGACATAGGCTCCACCATCCATGCAAGACCGGTAGCATGAGAGGGGTCGACCACAACAGGCAAGTGGCTTAATCGTTTTAAAATAGGTACTGCAGATAAATCCAGCGTATTTCTGGTAACTGTTTCAAAGGTTCTGATTCCTCGTTCACAAAGAATCACCTGCTCATTTCCTTCAGACATTATGTATTCAGCAGAAAGAAGAAGTTCTTCGATGGTGCTGGACATACCCCGCTTTAATAAAATAGGCTTTCTTGTTTTACCAACCTGACGAAGCAACTCAAAATTCTGCATGTTTCTTGCACCAATCTGAATCACGTCTACCATTTCCACAAACCGATCCAGATGACGCAAAGAAGTTAATTCGGAAACAACAGGAAGTCCTGTCATGTTTCTTGCTTCATCCAACAACTCTAACCCATCTGTTCCCAAGCCTTGAAATGCATAGGGAGAAGAACGAGGCTTAAATGCGCCGCCACGTAAAAATCCCGCTCCTGCCGCTTTCACGCGGGTTGCAACTTCCACAATCTGTTCTTCGCTTTCCACTGAACAAGGACCTGCAATAACCGCCAGATTTCCACCGCCAATGGTTTTATCTCCAATGGTAATCACCGTATCCTCGGGATGAAACTTTCTGTTTGCCTTTTTAAAAGGCTCCTGAACGGCCATAACCCGTTCTACCTGAGGATTCATTTCAATCTGAGCTTTATTTAACTCGTGCGTATTTCCCAACACACCCAGTACCGTACATTCCACACCGGTGTTAATCTGCACCTTCATTCCCTGGTTTTCCAGAGATGAAATCATAGCTTCCACAGCTTGCTTCGGTGCACGGGATTTCATAATAATGATCATCTTCTACCAACTTCTTTCTGTAAAATTCATGTATTTTAATAATTATACTATAAAAAAAAAGGATTGTCAAGCAAGGGTAAACCAACCTATAACTTGATTTTACAAAATAGTTGTGAAAAACCATTGACATTTTTCCAAAAAAATGATAATATTATAATAATTATAAGTATACATACGGAATTTGATTGGAGGCTTCATTAACATGAAACAGTATCATGTAGCAGTAGTCGGTGTAACAGGAATGGTAGGAAGAACCTTTTTAAAGGTATTGCAGGAAAGCAATCTGCCCATTTCCAAATACACCATGTTCGCATCTGCCCGCTCAGCAGGAACAAAACTTGAATTTATGGGAAAGGAATATGTGGTACAGGAGCTCAATGAGCATTCTTTTGATAACGGGGATATCGACATTGCCCTCTTCTCTGCAGGAGGTTCCACCAGCGAAAAATATGCTCCCATCGCAGCAGAGCATGGCGTTGTTGTAATCGACAACTCCAGCGCATGGAGAATGGACCCTGAAGTTCCCTTGGTGGTTCCTGAAGTAAATCCAGAGGATATTCTTTGGAACAAAGGCATTATTGCAAACCCCAACTGCTCCACCATTCAGGCAATGGTTGCATTAAAACCCTTGCACGATAAATATAAAATCAAACGTGTCATTTATTCTACTTATCAGGCAGTATCTGGTGCCGGCATGGCAGGATATACGGATCTTGAAAACGGTTTAAAGGGTGAAGCACCCAAAAAGTTCCCTTATCCCATTGCAGGAAACTGTCTGCCTCACATTGACGTATTTACCGAAAACGGTTATACAAAAGAAGAAATTAAAATGATTAAGGAAACACAGAAGATTCTCCACGATGATTCTATCCGTGTTACCGCAACCACTGTACGTGTTCCTGTTTTTAACGGACACAGTGAATCTATCAACTTGGAATTTGAAAAACAATTTGACTTAAACGAACTGAGAGCAGTGTTGGAAAATGCCCCCGGTATTGTGGTGCAGGACGATCTAGAAAATCAGATTTATCCCATGCCTATTACTGCTACAGGTACTAATGAAACCTATGTAGGCAGAATCCGCCGTGACGAAAGTATCGAATCCGGTGTGAATCTGTGGGTTGTGGCTGACAATATCAGAAAGGGCGCTGCTGCCAATGCAGTTCAGATTGCAGCGCGTCTGATGGAATATAAAAATCAAGAATCATAAGGAGGCTATCATGAAACAGACAATTTTTACTGGATCCGGTGTTGCACTGGTTACACCTTTTTCACAAGATAACTCCGTCAACTATGAAAAGCTGGCAGAATTGATTGAATATCATATTGAGCATCATACCGATGCACTGATTATCTGCGGTACTACAGGAGAAGCTGCCACGCTTTCCAACGAAGAACATGAGCAGGTCTTGAAATTCTCTGTAGAACAGACAAAGGGCAGAATCCCCGTCATTGCAGGTACAGGCAGTAACGATACGGCTTATGCCATCAAACTTAGCCAATATGCCGAATCAATCGGAGTGGACGGTTTACTGTTGGTAACGCCCTACTATAACAAGGCAACACAGAAGGGCTTAATTCAGCATTATACCGCTATTGCAAATAGTGTGAATCTTCCTATTATTTTATACAATGTTCCCTCCAGAACAGGTGTTAACATTGCTCCTGAAACTTTAAATGTGCTTGCTGATGTGCCCAACATTGTAGCAATCAAGGAAGCAAGCGGAGATTTAGGAATTGCTGCAAAAATGATGCAGCTTTGCGGTGACAGAATTGATATTTACTCAGGAAATGATGATATTGTAGTTCCCTTGTTGTCCATCGGAGGAATCGGTGTCATCTCTGTTGCAGCAAATATTATTCCGGATGAAATACATGACATGTGTCAGCTGTATTTTGACGGAAAGGTAAAGGAATCTGCCGCATTACAGCTCCGTTATCTGGATTTAATTAACACCTTATTCTGCGAAGTGAATCCCATTCCGGTAAAAACGGCAATGAATCTTTTGGGCTATGAGGTTGGACCTTTGAAACTGCCTCTGTGCGAAATGAGCCCTGAACATATTTCATTGCTTGAAAAATCTTTGCAGAATGCAGGACTGAAATAAACGAAAAGGCGGAATACACAGATGATAAATCTGATTTTAAATGGTGCTTGCGGTCACATGGGCCGCACGATTGCACGGGAGGTAAGTCTTCGGGACGACTGTCAGGTGGTTTGCGGATTTGATCCCAGAACCTCAGAGGATTTTAGCTTTCCGGTTTATCAAAACTTTAAACTTTTTAAAGAACAAGGGGATGTGCTGATTGATTTTTCCCATCCCTCTGCTTTAACGGGAGTATTAGAATTTGCCAAACAGCAAAACATTCCTGCCGTGATTGCAACAACGGGATTGACCAATGAGCAAAAACAAGAAATTAAAGCAGCCTCGGAAACCATTCCCGTATTCTTCTCTGCCAATATGTCCTTAGGAATCAATCTTTTAATTGATTTGGCAAAAAAAGCCCAAGCGGTACTGGAAAATTTTGATATTGAAATTATTGAACGGCACCATAATCAAAAAATTGATGCTCCCAGCGGCACAGCACTTGCCATTGCAGATGCACTAAACGAACAAAAACATTATGATTATACCTATGACCGTCATGCAAGACGCCAAAAACGGAATGCTTCTGAAATTGGAATCCATGCAGTTAGAGGCGGTACCATTGTAGGAGATCACACCGTTGTCTATGCCGGAAAGGATGAGGTCATTGAATTAAAGCATTCTGCCGCATCCAAAGAAGTGTTTGCAACCGGCTCTATCCGTGCGGCACTCTTTCTGGTTAATCAAAAACCAGGATTGTACAGCATGGAGGATTTAGTTCGTACATTATAAAAATAGAAAATAAAAAGGACTGTTCAAACGTAATTGTTTCTCTTTGCTTTGATTTTTTATTTTAAAAAGACAAGATTCTATGGAACCTTGTCTTTTTTATTTTAAATTTCCATTCATTCCCCATTCGCCGGCACTTGAATTTTAAAATAAAATATGCTATAATAAAAATAAAAAGAAAAGAGGGGTTTACCATGACGATAAAAGAACAGGCAATCGCCATCACACGTGAGCTTTGTGAGATTTCCAAAATCAAAGAAGGGGAAATTTTTGTTGTAGGCTGTTCCTCCAGTGAAATTATGGGGGATAAAATCGGAACCAATTCGGATATTGACGCCGCAAAGGAAGTGTTTGAGGGTATTTATTCCGTTTTACAGGAAAAAGGAATTTATTTGGCGGCACAGTGTTGTGAACATTTAAATCGTGCCCTTGTAATGGAACAAGAAGGGGCAGAAAAATATAATCTTTGCCAAGTTAACGCCATTCCGCAGAAAAAGGCAGGAGGCTCCTTTGCCACCACTGCATATCATGCCTTTTCCTCCCCTGTATTGGTAGAGGAAGTCAAAGCCAAAGCAGGAATAGACATTGGAGAAACCTTAATCGGTATGCATATGGCTCCCGTTGCCGTTCCCGTTCGATGCAGCATGCGAAATATTGGAGAAGCACGGATTCACTGTGCCCGTTCCCGTTTGAAATTTACGGGAGGTAGCAGAGCCATTTATAATGAGGATTTGTTATAATGAAAAAAAGAATTTTTTGCACTCTTTTTTGTCTGATTTTACTTAGCACCACAGTATTTGCCTCCATTTTAGGAGAAGAGTTATTTACAGATGCTCTTGTGTTTGGTGACGGAGTAGTCTATAACAGCAATTTGTTTTACAGCAACCAATCAGGAGTAGGCTATCAGAACGAGCATTATTTTACCTACACCCCCAACGAAGCGATTGTTCCCATTATTACGGGGGGTGAAACGGTCTACGGTAGAAAAACCTTGACTCAAATGACCTCGTATCTGGAATCACGTGGCATGACCCCCATTATGGGAATGAATGCGGACTTTTTTTCCTTTCAGACAGGCGTTCCCATGGGGCACACCATTACAGAGGGTGAAATTTTGACCAAAAGCGTAGACGGGCAGGACGCCATTGCCTTTCGCAAAGACGGCTCTGCTTTTATGTCTTGGCTGGAAATTCAAACAGAATTACAAACAGAAACCCAGACCATTCCCATTGATAACATCAATAAATATCGTCTTGCATCACGGATTTATATGATGACGGACGACTATTATGCCGACACCCGTTCCAACGGCTGGGGCGTGGATGTGGTAATCGGCTCCATAGAAGGAAAGCTTGCTATTGGTGAATCGGTAACGGGCATTGTAGAAGATGTAGATTATCATGACGGCTCTGTTCCCATTTCAAAAGGAAAATATGTTATCAGCCTTCATGCCGAGGGAGACGAAGAACTGTATCGTCAGTTAGAATCTTTGCAAGTAGGAGAAAAGGTAACCATTACCAATCGTGCTGTCAACTGTCCAGAAGGATTATGGGAAACAGCAGAATACGCCACCGGCTCTGTAGGCGGTGTGTTGATTAAAGACGGTGAATTGACCGGTCTTGATGACTCTGCCGCTCCCCGAACCGCCGTAGGCATCAAGAAAGACGGAAGTGTGGTTTTTTATACCATTGACGGAAGACAGTCCGGAAGCTATGGTGTCCGTCTTAACACCCTTGCAAAACGGATGTTAGAGTTAGGTTGTGTGGATGCAATCAACATGGACGGAGGCGGTTCTACCTCTGTAAACGGCATTTATCCGGGCAATTCTCAATCTGCCATTTTAAATTCTCCGTCAGACGGTGCTCTGCGTCCTGTTTCCAACTTCTTTGCTTTAATCAATAAGCAAAAGCCCCAAGGCAATGTGGCGAAGCTTCATTTATACCCTTATGGAGGCATTTATCTGACAGGTGCCTCGCAAACCTTTACGGTAAAGGCAACGGATTCTGCAGGGTATGCCACAGCGGCACCTGCTGATGTTTCCTATGAAATTGAGGGAGATGCCATCTTTGACGGTAATCACAAAGTCACCTTTGGAACAAAGGATGTATATATTACCGTACATTCGGGTGCCATTTCCTCCGACCGTCGGTTTTATCGTGCGGTACAGACACCGGACGAAATCAAAGTATACGGTGAGTTTTCAGGCAATCACATTACTTCTCTTTCGGTAAACACAGAAAGCACCGCATCTCTCACTGCACGGGCACGTCATCATTATCAGGATGTGACTGCAGATGACAGTTGCTTTATATGGTCTGTATCCGAACACTTGGGTACCATCGACCAAAATGGCACCTTTACCGCAGGAAAATTTTCAGGAAAGGGCACCATTACGGTTACTGCAGGAGAACGAACGGTATCCATCCCCGTTACCGTAAAAGGACCTGAGGATGAAACCCCCTTTATGGAGCTAACTCTGACAGAAGACAACAAAACGGTAACAGGAACCATGACACCTACCCGAAATCTGGAATTGAATTGGATTTCGTTGACCATAGACAGAAAAGAGGTCTCCATTACCCTTTCTGAAAATAAGGATTCCTTTACTTATGAGCTTTCAGACGATGCATTTCATAAGCTGACCTTAAAAACAGGAAACGGAAACGAAGCGGCAATGCTTACCACCTTAGAGGTGGGAGATGCCTCCTCCCTTTCCAATCAGTTTGGCGATATGAAGGAACATTGGGCAAAAAAAGCAGTGAACTATCTGTACAAACAAGGTTTAATCAACGGATTTTTCGAATCAAACGGCTTGTTTTATAAACCAGCTCAAAGCATGACCCGAGCTGAATTTGCCGTATTACTGGCAAGATTTAAAAATCTGTCCCCCGTTACTGCATCTGTGGGACTGTCAGATGAGGATGACCTTCCAGACTGGGCTTCTTCATCCATTAAAGCGGCAGTCAAAGCAGGTTTGATGAGCGGTCGTGCAGAAGGGGGCAAAACGGTATTTGACCCTACCGCTCCCATTACACGAACGGAATGTTGTTCTGTCCTGGCCCGCACTTTAACCGATGGATATCCCAAAGAAATCCTGAGTGCCCAAGACGCAGACGAAATCCCCCAATGGGGTTTGAACGCAGTTCGTCAGATGGTGGCACTTAAGGTGATTTCAGGCTACGAGGACGGAACACTCCGTCCCAACAATACTGTCACGAGAGCCGAAGCGGCACAAATGCTTTACACACTTTATTGATATTGGATAAAATTCCCCTTTTTGGGTTATAGTAACCCAAAAGAAAGGGGAATTTTTATGAGCATTTTAGCAGTTGTAATCCGCGGAATTTTATCTTTGATTGTTCTTTTTTTGCTAACCAAACTCATGGGCAGAAAACAGGCACAGCAGTTAACCCTATTTGACTACACCATTGGCATCAGCATCGGCTCCATTGCAGCAGAAATGGTATTAAATGAAGATGTGCATTGGTTAAACGGGGTTGTTGCAATTGCCGTTTACGCATCAATTGCGTTGCTTATCAGTCACTTGACCTGTAAATTTCTTCCCGCCAGAAGAATTCTTTCAGGTACACCCGTGGTTTTACTGCAAAAGGGAGAACTGATAGTGGAAAATTTTAAAAAGACTCAACTGGATTTGAATGAATTTTTATCAGAGTGTCGTTCTAATGGTTATTTTGATTTATCCCAATTAGACTATGCTCTGATTGAATCCAACGGCAAGCTATCCTTTTTGCCAAAATCCCAATTTGCACCCTTTACCCCTCATGATATGGGTCAAAAACCGGCTCCCTCCCGCATGACCGCCAACGTCATTTTAGACGGAAAAGTAATGGATCTTCATCTTCGATTAATTGGACGGGATGAACGGTGGCTGTACGATCAATTAGGAAAGCAGGGTATAAAAAGTCCGAAGGAAGTGTTTTTGGCAATTACCCAAGGGGATTCTCTAACGGTTTACAAACGGACTTCCTCCTCCCCGCCTAAAAATTTGTTGGAGTAAGAAAAAATTCAAGGGTGTAAAGACTGTAGTTTTGAAAAATTCCTTGCCTTTTCCCCTGTTCCATGATATAATAATAAAGAATGATATTGCACGGAAGGATGAAAAAACATGTGCGGTTTTGTAGGATTTACGAATGAAATCGGAGATCAAGGCAACGTATTGGAATGTATGATGAATAAAATTATTCACCGCGGTCCCGATGCAGACGGGCAGTATGTGGACGAGCATATTGCTTTAGGCTTTCGCAGACTCAGTATTATTGATTTGGACCACGGGAGTCAACCCCTTTATAATGAAGACAATACAAAGGTTTTGATTTTTAATGGTGAAATTTATAATTATAAGCCTTTGCGGGAGGAATTGATTGCAAAAGGGCATACTTTTACCACAGAAACCGACTCGGAAGTATTGTTACACGGTTACGAAGAATACGGTACAGAATTATTAGGAAAGCTTCGTGGAATGTTTGCCTTTATAATTTGGGATAAAGAGAAAAAAGAGTTGTTTGGCGTTCGTGACTTTTTCGGAATCAAACCCATGTATTATGCAAAAATGGGGGATAGCTTGCTGTTCGGTTCAGAAATTAAGTCCTTCTTAGCCCACCCCTCTTTTAAAAAGAAATTAAATTCGAGAGCATTGGAGCAATATTTATCCTTCCAGTATTCTCCCGGACCTGAAAGCTTTTTTGAGGGTGTGTATAAATTACAGCCCGCCCACTATTTCCTTTACAAGAATGGGGAAATGGAAATCAAGCGGTACTGGGAGCCTGTATTCGAAGCAGAAGAATCGGTGACAGAAGAAGAATGGGTTGACCGCATCAGCAAAGAGTTTGACGATTCGGTAGAAGCCCATAAAATCAGTGATGTTGAGGTTGGTTCTTTTCTATCAAGCGGTGTGGATTCAAGCTACGTTGCATGTCGTGCCAATGTGGACAAAACCTTTACCGTAGGCTTTGGAGACGAGCAGTATAACGAAATTGGCTATGCAAAGAATTTAGCAAAATATATAGATGTAGAAAACATTAGCAAGGTGATTACGCCTGAAGAATATTGGGAAGTGCTTCCAAAAGTTCAGTATCAGATGGATGAACCCCTTGCTGACCCCGCAGCAGTGGCACTTTATTTCGTGTGTCAGATTGCATCGGAGCATGTGAAGGTTGTATTATCAGGAGAGGGAGCAGACGAATTGTTTGGGGGATATACCATTTATCAGGTGCCCGCTCATACCGCCTCTTTCCGCAAACTGCCCAGATGGTTCAGAAACGCAATCAATCGAATCGCCTCTCTGTTGCCCCCTGTTCATGGTATTAACTTCTTTGTCAGAGGGGGAGATGTGGAACGTTGGTTTATCGGAAATGCCAATATGTTCAGCGTAAAAGACAGAAAAAAACTGTTGAAAATCAAAACAGATGCTCCCAACCCAAGGGAATTAACCAAGCATTATTACGATAAGGTCAAAGATAAAGATGATGTGACCAAGATGCAGTACTTGGATATTCATATGTGGATGGCAGGAGATATTCTTCTTAAAGCTGACAAAATGAGCATGGCCCATTCATTAGAGCTTCGGGTTCCTTTCTTAGATAAAGAAATTATGAATCTTGCCGGAAAAATTCCCTACCGCTACAGAGTGACTACCGAAAACTCCAAGGTGGCAATGAGAAAGGCGGCACTTCGGGCAATGCCTCCCGAAACTGCCAACAAGAAAAAGCTGGGTTTCCCTGTTCCCATTCGTGTATGGCTTAAGGAAGAAAAATACTATTCTTACATGAAGGAACAGCTCACAAACGAAAATGCACAACAGTTCTTCCATACCGAGGAATTGGTAAAGCTTCTTGATGAGCACAAAGCAGGCAAAAAGGACAACAGTCGTAAAATATGGACCGTCTTTTCCTTCCTACTGTGGTATGACCAGTATTTCTGTAAAGAACAATAAAAAAGTCGGGCGACCAAATAAGTCGCCCGACTTTTTTATATTTCCCCGTCTTCTTTCATTTTTTCTAACTGCATTGCCTGAATATCAGGGAAGGCAGAAAGAATGGGTTCTTCTTCAGAGTTTTTAAACTTTCTGTTTACATAGTTTTTGGTAATCTTGGCAACTGTACCAGACAACGCCAACAGACCGATTAAGTTGGGAATTGCCATGAGTGCATTAAAGGTATCCGAAATATCCCAGGCAAGCTGAAGATTCATAGTTGCCCCTACAATGATAAACAGAACGAACACAAGTTTATAGAACACTGTAGATTTGATGCCAAATAGATATTCCCAAGCCTTTGTTCCGTAATAGGACCAACCCAGCACCGTAGAAAAAGCGAACAATAAAATTGCGATAGCAAGCACCATACCTGCCCATCCGCCAAACCGTTGAGAAAAGGCATATGTAACCAGCGGAACACCCTCCACCTGTTCAATGGAAACGGCATTGATTTCTCCGTCCTTCACTTCTTCGCCCGCATCATTTAAGGATACTCCTCTGATTGCCATAACGTTGGTATAAACATAATTGGAATCGTCCGAGGGGTCATCCTTTTTCAAAGCGACTGTAAAGGGCTTTCCTTCCTTGGGAATAACGTTATAAGTTCGGTCTGTTTCATCCCCCGCATTCGCCAATTCTAAAATGGGATTGCTAGTCACGTCCATGAGAGGAATATTTTTCTCTGTTTTAAAATCATCTAAATTATAAATACTTACATATTGGGTTTCCTTTGTCAGTCCCGCCAATGCCTGCTCAAAAGGAACAGAGGTACAGGTAGATGACAACAGAACAAACGCCGTCAAAGTACAAACAATGATAGTGTCCATAAACACTTCGAAAATACCCCATATACCTTGGGTAACCGGTTCCTTTACATTAGATGCAGAGTGAACCATAACAGAAGAACCCAACCCAGCTTCGTTGGAGAACACGCCTCTCTTAAATCCCATGGTCATTGCTTTTTTGATGACCAGACCGCTTCCTGCACCTGCAATGGATGTAAAATTAAAGGCGTTTTTAAAGATACTGGTGAAAATGTAGGGTACCTGCTCAATATTCATAAAGAAAATAATCAAAGCGCCCGCAATATAAAACAGTGCCATAAAGGGAACCAATCGTTCCGTTGTCTGACCGATTCTTTTGTTTCCGCCCACCAGTACCAAGGCTGCAATCACCGCCAAAATGACACCCGTAACAACCACAGGGATTGCAAAATTAACCTTCATAGCAGAAGCAATGGTATTCACCTGAGTCATATTTCCAATACCGAAGGATGCCATTATGCAGAAAACACAAAACAGTACCGCTAAAATTTTACCAATGTGTTTACCGCCCTTTTTACTGCCAAGACCGTCACGAAGATAGTACATGGCACCGCCGGACCATTCTCCGTCTTTATTTTTTCGTCTGTAATAAATGCCCAATACATTTTGTGAAAAATTGGTCATCATACCGAAAAAGGCAGATAACCACATCCAGAACACCGCACCCGGTCCCCCTACTGCAATGGCAGTGGCAACACCGGCAATGTTTCCCGTTCCGATAGTAGCCGCCAAAGCAGTACACAAAGATTGAAACTGAGAAAAAGATTTGATATCTTTATTTTTCCTCACATCCTCTTTGGTAAAAATTCCGCCTACCGTTTCTTTTACCACATGCTTTGCACGGGTAATCTGAAAAAATTTGGTCAGACAGGTCATGATAATCCCTGTTCCGATAATCAGAATCAGCATGGGAATCCCCCACACCACTCCGTTGATTGCCCCATTCACTTTAGCAATCATGTCCAACATAAAAACGCCTCCTAAAAATATAATTTTGGATAACATAATGCAAAAAAGCATTGCGATTCCGCAATGCTCTCTAAGACAAAATAAGCCCGAAGGCTATCGTTTTCCTCTGTCCTTTTGCCTGAGAGATTAGCATTCCGCCTTGCACCTTCGGCACCCGTTCAAAGCCGGGATTCTCCAGATTCATCATCCATTCACAGTCCTTCCTTACCACCATAAGGAACCTGAGAGTGTTACTCCTTCGGAAAGGCATCCGCCTAATTTCCTGCAAATTTCATCTGATTTTATTTTGTTATCAATACCATTATACCGCATTTTTCCCCTTTCGTCAACAATTTTTTTATTGTATTGATAGCTTAAAAAAAGAGAGGTTCTCCCTCTCTTCATTTCAAAAAAATTATTAACCGAAACAATTAAGTTTAAAACATCTTGTTCCCTTTTGTCAATTCGCCTGTTCCTCTTCTTTTACGCCCTCTTCCATTTTAGAAATTGAAATTTCATAGGCTGTTTTGTTAATTAACTCATTTTCGCTAATTTTTTTTTGGTATTCACGGCTTTGTACCCGTCCCCAGATTTTAATATTACTGCCAACCGTCAACTCTGAGGCAAACCTCGCGTTACGCCCCCAGGCAATACAAGGAATGTAATCCGACTTGTTATACTGCCGGTTTACTGCTAACAGCAAATCTGTAATCTCCCGTCCAAAGGGCGTTGTCCGATAAGCAGGAGGCTTGCATACAAACCCGTTGAGAAAAATGTAATTTAGATTTTTTGATGCATCATCTTGACCGACAGGAATTAAATCCTTGGCAAATACAGTGAGAATTAGCTTTCGTTCGTTGTTATTATAGTTATTATAAGAACGAAATTGACCGTTGATTTCCACAAAATTCCCAATCTCCATAGAAACACCGCTGAGGAGCCGTTCCGATATGGTAACCAGAATATAGTCTGAAATATTACTCAATCGTTTCACGTTTAGTACGAAGGAATAAAACCCTTCTCCGTACACCTCATGACTAAATTGCAATGGTGTTTCAATCTTTCCTAATACTCTTACTTCGTTGTTTTCTGGAATGCTTTGTTCCATTTTTTAACCACCTCTTTGTAAAATATTACCATTTCCTTTACTTTATATATGCAAGAGAGACAAGATTTATTCCAATTTTAAGAAAAAAAGGATTCGCCAAAAGATAACAATAAAATACAAATTGCAGCTAAAAGAGAGGAAACAGAATAATTTCCGGTTGTCACTGCAATTTCCTGAGGCAGAACTGCCCCAAAGCCTTTTAGGGTCAAGGGTCTCTGGACACAACACATTAACTGATTCTCGCAAATACTTGAGGCGGTAACAGTGGCTTTAGGGTTACATCCGTACGTAATAACCGGATGGCTTTGAGTCAGGTGAGGATCAATTTCCAAAGGAACATCCCCGTTCACCAATAAAACAGATTGTGGATCCATATCACGAAAATTTGTGGAAACTAACAGATCATCCTTCAAAAAAATTTGTTCTCGATTTTGTCTGATTGGGACAACAAAATCACAAACCGCATTAAAAATTTCTGTCGCAGAATCCGTATCTGCCAAAACAATTGTGTTCATAGCCAACTTCCTAACATTGCTTTTTGTTATTGTACGTAAAATTGAAATTTTTATACAAAATATCCCCCGTATAACGGGGGGATATTTATTGCTACTTTTGTCTCACAAAAGCAGGCCCGCCCGACAGGGCATACAAAACGAAAAGTATGAACAACACCTCCCTGTTTTGCACACTGAAAAACAATAGTAAACTTTTTATTTTGATATATTACTTATATTCTTTACATCTATCTGTTTCATTTTTGTTTATGGGTTAACCTTTTTTGCACCACGCGAACTATCGCACGGTTTTCGTTATACAAAAAAAGAGAGAGGAAAACCTCTCTCTTTTGCAAGGATTCAATCCTTATTATTTTGCGATAGAAGATACAACACCGGATCCTACGGTTCTTCCGCCTTCGCGGATAGCGAATCTCAAACCTTCTTCAATAGCGATAGGAGTAATCAATTCAACATTGATGGTTACGTTATCGCCAGGCATACACATTTCAACGCCGTCAGGCAGAGAAATAACGCCGGTAACGTCAGTTGTTCTGAAATAGAACTGAGGTCTGTAGTTGTTGAAGAAAGGAGTATGACGTCCGCCTTCATCCTTGGTCAGAACGTAGATTTCGCCGGAGAAAGCAGTGTGAGGATTGATGGATCCGGGTTTAGCCAGAACCTGACCTCTTTCAATTTCATTTCTCTGAACACCACGGAGCAGTGCACCGATGTTATCACCAGCTTCAGCCTGATCCAACAGTTTTCTGAACATTTCGATACCGGTAACAACAACCTTACGAGCTTCGTCAACCAGACCAACGATTTCAACTTCGTCAGAAACCTTCAGAGTACCTCTTTCAACTCTACCGGTAGCAACAGTACCACGACCGGTGATGGAGAATACGTCTTCCACAGGCATCAAGAAGGGCAGGTCAGTCTTACGTTCAGGAGTAGGAATGTACTCGTCAACTGCAGCCATCAGCTTCATGATGGGTTCATATTCAGGAGCAGAAGAATCAGTTGCAGAAGATTCCAGTGCAGCCAGAGCAGAACCTACGATAATCGGAATATCGTCTCCAGGGAACTCATATTCGTTCAACAGGTCACGGATTTCCATTTCAACCAGTTCAAGCAGTTCAGGGTCATCAACCTGGTCAGCCTTGTTCATGAATACTACGATATAGGGTACGCCAACCTGACGGGACAGCAGGATGTGTTCACGAGTCTGAGGCATAGGACCATCAGCTGCAGAACAAACCAGAATAGCACCGTCCATCTGAGCAGCACCGGTAATCATGTTCTTAACATAGTCGGCGTGGCCAGGGCAGTCAACGTGAGCATAGTGACGATTGTCAGTTTCATACTCAACGTGAGCGGTAGAGATAGTAATACCTCTTTCTCTTTCTTCAGGTGCACCGTCAATCTGATCGTATGCTTTGAATTCTGCTTTTCCGGACAGACCCAGAACCTTAGTAATAGCAGCAGTCAAAGTAGTCTTACCATGGTCAACGTGACCGATAGTCCCAATATTTACATGGGGCTTACTTCTTTCAAATTTCTCTTTAGCCATTTTTAAAATCCTCCCTTTCGGTTTTAAAATTTGATTACTTTTATTTTACTATAAATTAAGAGAAAAATCAATAGTTTTCTGAAAAATTATTCTTCAGATTTATTACGATTTTTCATAATTTCTTCCTGAATGCTCTTAGGCACTTCGGAATAATGAGAGGGGAACATGGTATATTGACCACGACCCTGTGTTCTGGAACGCAATTCTGTTGCATAACCGAACATTTCGGACAGGGGAACCATAGCAGAAATTGCCTGAGCACCCTGACGAGCTTCCATTCCCTGAATCTGGCCGCGGCGGGAGTTTAAATCACCCATAACGTCGCCCATGTATTCTTCGGGAACAATAACATCAACCTTCATGATAGGTTCGAGCAGAACAGGGTCTGCCTTCTTACAACCTTCCTTGAAAGCCATAGAACCGGCAATTTTAAACGCCATTTCAGAGGAGTCAACTTCGTGGTAAGAACCGTCAAACAAAGTAACTTTAATGTCAACCACATTGTATCCTGCCAAAACACCGCTTTCCATTGCACCCTGAACACCGGCATCAACAGCGGGGATATATTCCTTGGGAATAGCACCACCCACAATTTGGTTTTCAAATACATAACCTGCACCGGGTTCTTGAGGTTCGATTTCCAGATAAACGTGACCGTACTGACCACGACCACCGGACTGTCTTGCATATTTGTGTTCGATTTTGACGGGCTTTCTGATGGTTTCCTTGTAAGATACCTGAGGCTTACCAACATTTGCTTCCACCTTAAATTCACGCAACAATCTGTCTACGATAATTTCCAGATGCAACTCACCCATACCGGCAATAATAGTTTGTCCGGTTTCATCGTCTGTATATGTCTTGAAAGTGGGGTCTTCTTCTGCCAGCTTCGACAGAGCAATACCCATCTTTTCTTGACCCGCTTTGGTTTTTGGTTCAATCGCAACACGGATAACGGGATCCGGGAATTCCATAGATTCCAGAATAATCGGTGCGTTTTCCGCACACAGAGTATCCCCTGTGGTGGTATTTTTCAAACCGATTGCTGCTGCAATGTCACCGGCATAAACGGTGTCAATATCCTGTCTGTCGTTTGCGTGCATCTGCACCAGACGACCAACACGTTCCTTGTTACCCTTAGTGGTATTGATTACTGTGGAACCGGCGTCTAAAGAACCGGAATACACACGGAAGAAGCATAATTTTCCAACAAAGGGGTCGGTTGCAATTTTGAAAGCCAGAGCAGAGAAGGGTTCGCTATCGGAAGCCTTTCTTTCTCCTTCTTCTTCAGTCGTAGGATGAATACCCTTAATTGCAGGAATATCCAGCGGAGAGGGCATATATTCTACGATTGCATCCAACAACATCTGAACGCCCTTATTACGGTAAGAAGTTCCGCACAGAACAGGAATAATCTGAACCGTAACCGTTCCTTGACGAAGAGCTTTTTTAATTTCTTCTTCTGTCACTTCCTGATCTTCCAGAACCTTTTCCATAATGGTTTCATCAACATCAGCCAAAGCTTCCAGCATTGCTGCACGGTATTCTTCAGCCTGATCTCTCATATCTTCCGGAATTTCTTCCTCACGGACATCTTTTCCCAGATCATCATAATACACTTCCGCCTTCATGGTAATCAAGTCAATGATTCCCTTAAAGGATTCTTCAGCTCCGATAGGCAACTGAATCGGTACTGCATTACATTTCAGACGGGTCTTCATCATATCTACAACATTGTAGAAATCCGCACCTAAGATGTCCATCTTATTGACGTAAGCCATACGGGGAACCCCGTAAGTATCAGCCTGACGCCATACGGTTTCGGACTGGGGCTCAACGCCACCCTTTGCACAGAATACAGTAACAGAACCATCCAATACACGCAAAGAACGTTCTACTTCAACAGTGAAGTCAACGTGTCCCGGTGTATCGATAATGTTAATTCTGTGTTTTTTCCATTCACAGGTGGTCGCAGCAGAAGTAATGGTAATACCACGTTCCTGTTCCTGCACCATCCAGTCCATAGTAGCCCCACCATCATGGGTTTCACCCATTTTGTAATTTCTTCCGGTATAGAACAAAATACGCTCGGTGGTGGTAGTTTTACCGGCATCAATGTGCGCCATGATACCGATATTTCTAGTCATTTCTAATGTATGTGTTCTAGGCAATTGCCTGAAACCTCCTTTCGCATGGTGAAGTTAACTGACGACTACCATCTGAAATGAGCAAAAGCTTTGTTTGCTTCTGCCATACGATGCATTTCGTCTTTTCTCTTCACTGCACCGCCCACATTATTGCAGGCATCCAGCAATTCGTTCGCCAGACGTTCGCTCATGGTTCTTTCACCACGGTTTCTGGAGAAAATGGTTAACCAACGCAAACCTAAGGTCTGACGTCTTTCGGGTCTTACTTCAATAGGCACCTGGTAAGTAGCACCGCCGACTCTGCGGGCTTTTACTTCCAGTACAGGCATTACATTGCCCAAACCTTCTTCAAACACTTCCAGAGGATTCTTTCCTGTTTTTTCCTTCAGAATTTCGAATGCGTCATATACGATTCTCTGAGCAACACCCTTTTTACCATCCAGCATGATATTGTTGATCAGCTTGGTTACAACAACACTGTTGTAAAGGGGATCGGGCAGAACCTCTCTCTTGGGTACATGTCCTCTTCTTGGCACTTTACTTCCCTCCTTTTAAAATTTTAAAGTTCACAGGTACTCAACGGTTGTGACGCCAAAAAGCCACATCCGCCGTCAGCGCAAAGTACTAAACTATATAATAAAATTCCGTACATCGCACTAAACATTACATTCGGTACAACATACGAATTACGCTTTCTTCGCTTTCTTTGCACCATACTTTGATCTTGACTGGTTTCTGTTTGCAACACCGGCGGTATCTAATGTACCACGGATGATGTGATAACGCACACCAGGCAAGTCCTTTACTCTTCCTCCGCGGATCAGAACAACGCTATGCTCCTGCAAGTTGTGACCGATACCGGGAATGTAGGATGTTACTTCTACACCGTTGGTCAGTCTTACTCTGGCAACTTTACGCAATGCAGAGTTCGGCTTTTTAGGAGTCATGGTTTTAACCGTTGTGCAGACACCTCTTTTCTGAGGAGAGCTCTGATCAATGGGTTTTTTATGCAAGCTGTTAAAACCCTTGAGCAGTGCGGGAGCAGTGGATTTCTTGACAGAAGTCTGTCTGCCCTTTCTGACTAACTGATTAAAGGTTGGCAATCGTTTCACCTCCTGTATATAGAATAGATCATATGGAAAGCGTTTTCACGCTTTTTCCCTAACGTAACAGCACCGCCACAGCGGCACCCAAATCAATACCGCACACTTTTCCTAAGTGTACCATGGTATCCACCCATTCCACAGGAACACCCTTTTCCTCGCACAAAGCAACAAAAGGTTTTTTCACTGCATCCTGAGCATCACGGGCAATAAAAGCAGCAACCGCTTTTTCTTCACTGACTGCTCTGGTAGACTGTTTTAACCCTACCAGTTTAGAGCCCGTTTTTAAATCTTCCAGCATTTTCTTTTCGCTCCTGCTCTTGATTTTAAAACGGCAATGCCTGCGACAGAGGTACTCTGCCGCAGACTGACGCATTATACATTTTATAATAATTAGCCGTTTTTGTCAAGTGTTTTTTTTATTTTCGTAAATTTTGCCCCATTCTCGCCTTACTCTTCAGGTGACTCCGTTTCAATTTCCACATTGGAATAGCGGGAAATTCCGGTACCGGCAGGAATCAGTTTTCCTAAGATAACATTTTCCTTCAAGCCAATCAGCGGGTCAACCTTACCCTTAATGGCAGCTTCGGTCAGGACTCTTGTAGTTTCCTGGAAGGAAGCCGCAGACAAGAAGGAATCCGTTGCTAAGGATGCTTTGGTAATACCCAGCAGTACTCTGTGCCCAACCGCAGGACGCAAGCCTGCTTCTTCTGCCTTTTTATTGGCATCCTCATAAACAAAACGGTCAACCAAACTTCCGATTAACAAATCCGTATCATTGGATTCCTCAATCTTCACCTTGTTCATCATCTGACGGGCAATGACCTCAACGTGCTTATCGTTAATATCAACACCCTGCATCCGGTAAACCTTCTGAACTTCCTGAATCAGGTATTCCTGAACAGCACCCAGACCCTTGATTCGTAAAATATCATGAGGATTGACAGGACCTTCCGTAATCAAATCACCGGCTTGAATCATATCTCCTTCGTTCACTTTCATACGGGAACCAAAAGGAATGGTATAGGTTTTTGCTTCTGCAATATCATCATTTGTTACAGTAACTTCACGGCGTTTTTTATTTTCACTTAACGTTACTTTACCGCTGATTTCAGAAATAACAGCCAAACCCTTAGGCTTTCTTGCTTCAAACAATTCTTCTACACGGGGCAAACCCTGTGTAATATCGTCTCCGGCAACACCACCGGTATGGAAGGTTCTCATGGTCAGCTGAGTACCCGGTTCACCAATAGACTGAGCAGCAATAATACCAACCGCTTCACCGATGTTAACTTCCAGACGGGTTGCCAGGTTTTCACCGTAGCACTTCGCACAAACTCCCACTCTTGCACGGCAGTTCAGTACGGAACGGATGCGGAATTCAGGATTGGCAATGCCTGCCTCTTCATAAATCCTTACAATTTCTTTTGCCTTTTCTTCTGTCATTTTATCATCACGGCCGGCAAGAACTTCGCCGGTTTCGGGATGCTTAATTTCTTCTGCAGGATAACGGCCGGTCAGACGTTCTGCCAAAGACTCAATCCCCTTGATATCGCGAACCATAATTCCTTCATAGGTTTCGCAATCTTCCTCACGAATAATCACATCCTGAGAAACATCTACCAGACGACGGGTCAGATAACCGGAGTCCGCTGTACGAAGAGCGGTATCTGCCAGACCCTTTCTGGCACCGTGAGAAGAGATGAAATATTCCAGTACCGTCAGACCCTCGCGGAAGTTTGCACGAATGGGCATTTCCACCGTCTTACCGGTGGTATCCGCCATCAGACCACGCATTGCAGCCAACTGACGAATCTGGTTAACGCTACCACGGGCACCGGAATGTGCCATCATGTAAATGGGGTTTAAAGCATCCAGATTACTCATCAAAGCGTCTGTTACTTTATTACTTGTTGTATTCCAAGTATCAATAACCAGATTATGACGTTCATCATCGGAAATCAAACCACGGCGGAATTGCTTGGTAATCACTTCTACCTTCTGATCCGCTTCTTCCAGCAATCCCTTCTTGGCTTCAGGAATTTCCATATCAGATACACTGATGGTAATCGCACCTCTGGTGGAGAACTTAAAGCCCAATGCCTTAATATGGTCAAGCACCTCTGCAGTTTCAGTGGTTCCATGTACCTTAATGCATTTATCCACAATCTTGCTCAGCTCACCCTTGGTAACCAAACGGGTAATTTCCAAATCAAAATATTGCTCAGTGGGATTTCCCTGTTCATCCACACGTTTGACATAACCCAAATCCTGAGGAATATATTCGTTGAAAATCAACCGACCAACGGTTGCATCAATCAAGCCGGAACGAAGCTCTAATCCGTTTTCCCCGGGCACTTCCTTTGTAACACGAACCTTAATGGGTGCGTGCAACGTTACAATTTTGTTTTCATATGCCATAATGGCTTCATTTACATCAGAGAACATCTTTCCTGCGCCCTTATCCTCATCCTTTTGCAGAGTCAGATAATAGCTACCCAATACCATATCCTGTGTAGGAACAGTAACCGGATGTCCATCCTGAGGCTTTAACAGATTGTTGGCAGACAGCATTAAGAATCTTGCTTCCGCCTGTGCTTCTGCGGACAAAGGTACGTGAACCGCCATCTGGTCACCATCAAAGTCGGCATTGTACGCTGTACAAACCAAGGGATGAAGCTTTAATGCCTTACCGCTTACCAGAACAGGCTCAAATGCCTGAATTCCCAGTCTGTGCAGGGTTGGTGCACGGTTTAACAGTACCGGATGTTCTTTAATAACATCCTCCAATACATCCCAAACTTCGTCTCTTACGCGTTCCACCATACGTTTTGCACTCTTAATATTGTGTGCCTTGCCTTCCTTTACCAAACGCTTCATAACAAAGGGTTTGAACAGTTCCAAAGCCATTTCCTTAGGCAAACCGCACTGGTATAACTTAAGATCCGGTCCGACTACGATAACGGAACGGCCGGAATAGTCAACACGCTTACCCAACAAGTTCTGTCTGAAACGACCCTGTTTTCCCTTTAACATATCGGACAGGGATTTCAATGCACGATTTCCGGGACCCGTAACGGGTCTTCCGCGACGGCCGTTGTCAATCAACGCATCCACTGCTTCCTGCAGCATTCTTTTTTCGTTACGGACAATAATATCAGGCGCACCCAATTCAAGCAGTTTTCTCAACCGATTGTTGCGGTTAATGATTCTGCGGTATAAATCATTCAAGTCACTGGTAGCAAAACGGCCACCGTCCAACTGAACCATGGGACGGATTTCCGGAGGAATGACAGGAATCACATCCATAATCATCCAAGAAGGGTCATTATCAGACAAGCGGAAAGCTTCTACCACTTCCAAACGCTTAATAATTCTGATTTTCTTCTGCCCTGTTGCTTCTTCCAGTTCTGCTTTCAGTTCACGGGAAAGTGCTGACAAGTCAATCCGCTGAAGCAGTTCTTTCACAGCTTCTGCGCCCATTCCCGCACGGAAACGATCACCATACTTATCCAGATAATCCCGATATTCTTTTTCACTAAGCACCTGACGTTCCATCAAAGGCGTTTTTCCAGCTTCGATAACAACGTAGGATGCAAAATACAATACTTTTTCCAACAGTCTGGGGGACATGTCAAGCAGCAAACCCATTCTGCTGGGAACACCCTTGAAATACCAGATGTGAGAAACAGGAGCTGCCAGTTCAATATGCCCCATCCGTTCCCGACGCACCTTAGCACGAGTTACTTCAACGCCACAACGGTCACAAACAATGCCTTTATAACGAACACGTTTGTATTTTCCGCAATGACATTCCCAATCCTTCTGAGGTCCAAAAATCCGTTCGCAGAACAATCCGTCCCGTTCCGGTTTTAAGGTTCTGTAATTGATGGTTTCGGGTTTTTTTACTTCACCGTGAGACCAAGATCTGATTTGTTCCGGTGAGGCAAGCCCGATTTTTATCGCATCAAAATTTTCATATTCACCCATTTTTTCTTACCTCCCTTAAAAATCAAGATCGTCTTCGTCTTCGAAATCATCATCGAAGTCATCCGGCATCTCGTCATCAAACAAGTCATCTACATCAGATTCCTGCTCTTCATCTTCCATCAGCACGCTGAGCAGAGTATCTGCTTCATCCATTTCCTGCGGCGGGAAATGCTCTTCACCATAGTGGTTCATAAGTTTTTCTTTTTCTTCCGGATCCAGAGTGGGCAGATCTGCAAATTCATCCTCAACAGACTCTTTAAGCTCTATTACATTGCCTTCTTCATCCAGCACATTCACGTTCAGTGCCAAACTCTGCAATTCCTTAATCAATACCTTAAAGGATTCGGGAATACCTGCTTTTGGTACATTCTCACCCTTTACGATAGATTCATAAGTCTTAACGCGTCCCACAACATCGTCCGACTTCACCGTCAGAATTTCCTGCAGTGTATAAGCAGAACCGTATGCTTCCAATGCCCAAACTTCCATTTCACCAAAACGCTGACCACCAAACTGTGCTTTACCACCCAGAGGCTGCTGGGTAACCAAAGAGTAAGGACCGGTAGAACGGGCATGAATTTTATCGTCAACCAAGTGAACCAGCTTTAACATATACATATAACCAACGGTTACAGGATTATCGAAGGGTTCACCGGTTCTTCCATCATACAACAGGGTTTTTCCGTTTGGATTATAGCCTGCCTGCTGAAGCGTTTCCATAATATCTTCTTCGCTTGCACCGACAAATACAGGAGTGGCAATCTTCCAGCCCAATGCCTTGGCGGCGTAGCCCAAATGCACTTCCAATACCTGACCGATATTCATACGGGAAGGTACACCCAGAGGATTCAATACAATCTGCAACGGAGTACCATCAGGCAGGAAAGGCATATCCTCTTCCGGCAGAATTCTGGAAACAACACCCTTGTTTCCATGACGTCCTGCCATTTTATCACCCACAGAAATTTTTCTTTTCTGTGCAATATAACATCTTACAATCTGATTGACCCCGGGAGGCAAATCATCGCAGTTATCTTTCGTAAAGATTTTCACGTCAACAATGATACCATATTCTCCGTGAGGCACACGTAAAGAAGTATCTCTTACTTCTCTTGCTTTTTCACCAAAGATGGCTCTGAGCAGTCGTTCTTCTGCTGTCAGCTCCGTTTCACCCTTTGGTGTTACCTTGCCCACAAGAATATCTCCTGCACGAACCTCGGCACCGATACGGATAATACCACGCTCGTCCAAATCTTTTAAGGAATCATCCCCTACATTAGGAATGTCTCTTGTGATTTCTTCAGGCCCCAGCTTTGTATCACGGGACTCTGCTTCATATTCTTCAATATGAATGGAAGTAAATACATCCTCTTTTACCAGCTTTTCGTTAATCAGGATAGCATCCTCGTAGTTGTAACCCTCCCAGGTCATAAAACCAATCAGAATGTTACGTCCCAAAGCCAGTTCACCATTATCAGTTGAAGGACCGTCGGCAATAATATCTCCTGCTTCCACCCGTTCTCCTTCAATCACAATGGGTCTTTGATTGATGCAAGTTCCCTGATTGGAACGGATAAACTTGAGAAGCTTATATTCATCCTCTGTTCCTTCGTCTGTTTTTACGACAATTTTGTCAGCACTGACCTTTTGAATGACACCGCCGTGTTCAGCACAAACAACAACACCGGAGTCTTTTGCGGATTTATATTCCATACCCGTTCCTACAATAGGAGAGTCCGTACGGAGCAGCGGCACAGCCTGACGTTGCATGTTAGATCCCATCAGAGCACGGTTCGCGTCGTCATTTTCCAAGAAAGGAATCAATGCTGTTGCAACGGATACCAACTGTCTGGGGGATACATCCATATAATCAATTTCTGTACTGTCAAATTCTGAAATTTCTCTTCTGCGGCGGGCAGAAACCTTCTTATTGACGAATCTGCCGTTTTCGTCCAGCAATTCATTTGCCTGAGCAACAGTGTACTGGTCTTCCACGTCCGCAGTCATATATTCTACTTCATTTGTAACAATTCCCGTTTCCTTGTCCACCTTACGGTAAGGCGCTTCCACAAAACCGTATTGATTGACCCGAGCAAAGGTTGCCAAAGAGTTGATCAAACCAATGTTAGGACCTTCAGGTGTTTCAATGGGGCAAACACGGCCATAATGAGAATAGTGAACGTCTCTGACCTCGAATCCTGCACGATCACGACTCAAACCGCCGGGGCCCAGTGCAGAAAGTCTTCTTTTATGAGTCAGTTCAGCCAGGGGATTAGGCTGGTCCATGAACTGAGACAACTGTGAGGAACCAAAGAATTCTTTAATAGAAGAAATAACCGGTTTGGTGTTAATGAGTGCCTGAGGAGTCACGATATCCAAATCCTGAATGCTCATTCTTTCCCGAACCACACGTTCCATTCTTGCCAGACCGATACGGAACTGATTCTGCAACAACTCCCCTACCGCACGGATACGACGGTTCCCCAGATGGTCAATATCATCTGTATTCCCCAGACCGTATGCCAGATTATTGCAATAGTTAATGGAAGCCATAATGTCATCAAGAATAATGTGCTTAGGGATAAGCTGTTCCACATTGTCTTCAATCGCCTTTTTCAGGGATTCCTCGTCTTCGTTTTCTTCCATCAATTCTTTGAGAACAGGGAAATAAACCTTTTCCGTAATTTTGGGTACATCAAAGTCGACAAAGGTGCTTAAATCAACCATGTTGTTAGAGAACACCTTCACCTTTTTGCCTTCCATGTCCAACCATACTTCGTTAATGCCTGCCGCTTCCAGCTCTTCCGCCTTTGCACGGGTCATAATGGTACCGGCTTTTTCCATCAGCTCTCCTGTGTAAGGATTGATGATATCCTCTGCCAAAATCTGATCGCGGATTCTCTTTGCCAGACCCAGTTTCAAGTTGAATTTATAACGTCCTACCTTTGCTAAAGAATATCTTCTTCCGTCGTAGAACAAACCATACAGCAAGGATCTTGCACTGTCAACCGTAGGAGGCTCGCCGGGACGAAGCTTCTTATAGATTTCAATCAGTGCTTCTTCTGTATTGGTTGTAGTATCTTTCTCCAAGGTTGCTGTAATTTTATCATCATAACCGAACAATTCATTAATTTCCGCATTGGAACCGTAGCCCAAAGCACGAATCAAAATAGTGACAGGCAATTTTCTTGTTCTGTCAATTCTGACGCTAAACACATCATTTACATCGGTTTCATATTCCAGCCATGCACCGCGGTTAGGAATTACAGTAGAACTGAACAATTCCTTCCCTGTTTTGATTTCGTTCTGCATATCATAGTAGATACCCGGAGAACGAACCAACTGGCTGACAATGACACGCTCCGCTCCGTTGATAATAAATGTTCCCGCAGGGGTCATGAGCGGAAAATCACCCATGAAAATCTCCTGTTCTTTGATTTCGCCTGTCTCCTTGTTGATCAGGCGAACCTTTACCTTCAAAGGAGCCGCATATGTTGCGTCCCGTTCCTTACACTCAGCTACATTGAACTTTGCATCGTCCTTATGTATGCTGTAGTCCAAGAACTCCAGAACCAGATTACCTGCATAATCGGTAATGGGAGAAATGTCATCAAAAACCTCTTGTAATCCGCCTTCGATGAACCATTGATAGGAATCCTTCTGGATTTCAATCAGGTTGGGCATTTCCAGAACTTCATTAATTTTGCCGTAGCTCATTCTTTCATTCTTGCCCAGCTTTATTGGATGTACCATCAGCAACCTCACCTCATTGATTTTATTTATCTGCATCTGAAAAGGGGGCGTTTTTCGGACAAAAACCTGCCGAAAAGCGATAATTTTCCCTTATATCATACGATAGCAATATATTATAATATCACAGCCTGTCAAGTTTGTCAAGAAAAAAAACAAAAATAAACTATTTTTTTCGGTTTTCTCAAAAACATACATGGTAAGTTTTAGTCTGTCCCGTTTTTTTGTGAATTATAACCATTAGGAAAAATTTTTAATCAGCATGATTTCAACCATTCTTTTTGCTTAATTGAAAAACATTGACAGGGTATTGATAGGTATGATATAATGAACGAAAGTAAAAATGGGCAAGAAGTTATCCCCTTTCTTAAAAGCTTAACAAAAGAAAAGGAGAAAAATATGGTATTTACATCGACTGTTTTTTTGTTTTTATTTCTTCCGATATTATTGTTATTTTACTACGTTTTTTTCAAAAACAATATGCAATTGAAGAACCTGCTTTTATTTGCAAGCAGTTTGTTTTTTTATGCATGGGGGGAACCTATGGTTGTTCTCTTGATGCTCATATCCATTTGTGTTAATTACTTCTTTGGATTATGTCTGAATGGAAAAAAGAGTAAATTGGTTTTAATATTAAGTATTCTGTACAATTTATCTTTTTTATTCATATTTAAATATCTTGATTTTGCAATGGAAATGTTAGGTTTGGTATTCCAAAGGAACTTTATTACATTTAATATTGCGCTTCCCATAGGGATCTCCTTCTACACATTTCAAATCATGTCGTATGGTATAGATGTATACAGAAAAGAAGTTGCACCCCAAAAGAACATCTTTTATCTCGGGCTTTATATTTCATTATTTCCACAGTTAATCGCCGGTCCTATTGTTCGCTATTCTTCCATTGAAAATCAAATTGAAAACAGAAAAGAAAGTCTGGCGCTTTTCAAACATGGAGTGGAACGATTCATCATTGGCTTTGCAAAAAAACTGATTCTTGCTAATAATATCGGTTTTTTGGTTGACCATATTTATGCCATGGATTACAATCATTTGACCCCTGCTTTTTTATGGTTGGCAGCCATCGCATATACCTTGCAAATTTATTTTGATTTCTCTGCGTATTCCGATATGGCAATAGGACTTGGGAAAATGTTTGGGTTTCATTTTGAAGAAAACTTTAATTATCCCTATATTTCAAAATCAATTACGGAATTTTGGAGAAGATGGCATATTTCCCTCGGCACATGGCTAAGAGATTATTTATACATTCCTTTAGGCGGAAACCGAGTAGGAAAGACACGGCATGTTTTCAATCTGTTTTTCACATGGTTTTGTACAGGATTATGGCACGGAGCAAATTTGACATTTATAGTATGGGGACTGTATTTTTTTGTGTTTTTGGTTTTTGAAAAGTATTGTTCCTTTACCAAAAAAATTGGGGTTTTTTCACATGTGTATACATTGCTTGTGGTCATAATCAGCTGGGTGCTTTTCAGAGCAGAAAATGTAACTGTAGCTTTTCTGTATGTTAAGGGAATGTTTTCTGTTGATTTTTCAAGTTTTCTTGATGCCGACTTCATCTGGTATCTCAAGAATTTTGGAGTATTGCTGATTTCGGGGTTTGTCTTTAGTACACCCATAGCAAAATGGCTTGGGCAACGAACAAAAATGATGGCGTTTGTTAAGGATATTGTCCTCATTGTCCTGTTTGTAGCATCTGTCTCGTTTATGTTCCGATCCACCTATAACCCCTTCATATATTTTAATTTTTAATGAGGTACTTCATTATGCGAATAATCAATATCATAAGAAATAATATTCTTATCCTTTTTTTCTTGGCTTTTATTGGTATACTAATGGTTCATTATTGTGCGGGTATTGTTTTTAATGACGAAGAAAGTATTTCATATGAAGAAATTGAATACACCGAAGATTTTATAGAATTGCAAAAGAAATATACAACAACAGCAGATATCGATACAAAACAACCGAATTTTATTATCAATAAATATCTTGGCCTTTATACCAAATTAACGAATGCAGTATCAAACTTTAACGACTTTATAACAAAAGAGAGCTTACTCAAATTCAATGCATGGATGTGTAACAATGCAAATATGTCTTATATTCCGGGAACATCTTTTTTAAAGTTAGATAACGGTACCCTTGTAAGGCTGAGGCAAAGTAAAGACCCTTTTACAATAGAACCTTTTGAAATTCAACTTGACTATTTACAACGCTTTATACAAAAGTTGAATGACAGAAATATTCCTTTTTTATACGTGGACTGCCCCGGCAAAGACAGATTATTTAATCATACACTCCCTAAGGGATTTCAAAGATCGGCAAAGTCTGATGAAAGAGAGTATATGTATAAGCGGTTTTCAGACAATCATATTCCTATTCTCAACCTTACAGAAAAGATGATTCAAAGTGAGGATGATTTGTTTGATATGTACTATAAAACAGACCATCATTGGAAGGTAGAATGCGGAATAGATGCAGCCAAATTTATTTCAGAGTATTTAAATTCTGAACTGGATTACCGAATTGATACCCAATTATTTGATAAGTCAAACTACTCTGTCATAAAATATAAAAATTGTTGTCTTGGAAGTATCGGTTTTAATGCAAAAGAAACCTTTGTGGATACAGAAGATTTTGATGTGTTTTTCCCAAAAGAAAAAGCTGAATTTTCTTTTGAAATTCCTTCCAGAAACATAAATTTATCGGGAGATTTCAATGTGTTTTTGGATCATAGAAACTTGGATCATAAAGAAAAATGGCCCTTTAGCGCATATGAATCCTATTTATATGGAAATTCAGCCTATATAAAAATTGAAAACCGGAGTCTGAATGACAACCACAAAATTCTAATCATCAAAGATTCCTATGCTAATGCAATCGTCCCATATCTATCTCAAGTGGTGAAGCGGGTTGATGTGGTGGATGTTCGAGCAAGTCTGCCGGATCATTTTAACGGCAGCGTAATGTCGTTAATAGATGAGAATGAATATGATGCAGTTCTCTATATCTTTAATGTGTTTAATTACGAAGTTGACCGTTTATTTTTGAAATAGCTGGTCTGCCGATTACCAAAATAATATTCATTGGTTATGCCCCTTGACTTTTACCACCTCTTATGATATAATAAGAAAAACTTGGGGGTATAGCTCAGCTGGGAGAGCGCTTGAATGGCATTCAAGAGGTCAGCGGTTCGATCCCGCTTATCTCCACCAAAACCTTGTGACCGCCCGTTGCAGGGTTTTATTTTATCCAAATCTGCATATACATAGAAAAAGGAAGTGAAGCCATGAACTTTATTGAACTGATTAAAATTATTTTTTTGGGGATTGTAGAGGGTATTACAGAATGGCTCCCTATCAGCAGTACGGGGCATATGTTATTAGTGGATGAATTTCTCACCCTGAACATGGATGAAGGCTTTAAAGAAATGTTCTTTGTGGTCATTCAGCTTGGTGCTATTTTAGCAGTGGTAGTCATGTTCTGGAATAACATGTTTCCTTTCCGCCTGAAGGAAACACCCATTGTAAACATGGACATTATTTGGATGTGGCTTAAGGTTGCGGTTGCCTGTATCCCTGCAGCGGTATTGGGCTTATTGTTTGACGATTTTCTCGAAGAGTATTTCGGAAATGCTCTGACCATTTCACTTATGCTCATTCTTTATGGAGTTGCCTTTATTTTTATTGAAAATTGGAATAAAAAAAGAACCCCTGCCATAACGGACATGAAACACATTCATTATGAAACCGCTTTATTGATTGGTTTGTTTCAAGCTCTTTCCATGATTCCCGGCACCTCCCGTTCAGGTGCAACCATCATCGGTGCATTATTATTGGGAGTTTCCAGAACAACCGCGGCAGAATTCACCTTCTTTTTAGCCGTTCCCACCATGCTGGGTGCCAGTGCGGTCAAGTTAATAAAATTTGGATTTTCCTTTCAATCAAACGAATTGATTGCCTTGTTTGTGGGAATGCTTGTGGCATTTGTCGTTTCCCTATTATCCATCCGTTTCCTGATGAATTACGTCAGAAAACACGATTTTAAAGTGTTTGGCTGGTATCGGATTATTTTGGGAATTATTGTTATCTTATTATGCACTCTCTAAAACAGAAAGTGCTGTCGCAAAATAATTTTACGACAGCACTTTTTTATTCTGCAAGTACTTCTTCCCCTACCAGAAAATCCTCAATTACATCGTGAAGACACATGGGTGTTACCGTATTGCGGGCAAGCACGGAAATCATATCATTCATCCGCATAACTGAACAACATACGTCGGAAATCAATTTTGTTTCCAATACCTCACCATCATTACAGCTTCGCTTGATGACCTCAACACCGTAAGTAAATAATTGAATTTTAGAAGGCAAATTCAGAACAGAATTTTTAATCAAATAATACTCTAAATAACACTCTCCCTGAGGCAATTCCACCTTAACCATTTCGCACAGTTTCTTTTCCATCACTTTTCTCACCTTTCTGTATTTTGATTCCATATTACTATTATACAGAAAAATTTTTAAAAAGTATCGGGGAAAAAATCGAAAAAATCCTATTATTTTTCCCCAAAATTTTCTTTTTTCAAGCAAAAAAGAGCTTGATATGACGAAAAATGGAAAACTATGTGTGACTTGGCTCTTTTTTTATTTTGTTAATAAAATTTGTCGAACCTACTTTATCTGAAATAATGATTCACCGAACTTCCGTTGTTCAATACATTGTAATTTCGTCCCGGCCGTTGTCCCGGACGATAGAAATACACAAACTTTACAGAGAATACATCACAGGTAATAAAATTATCATATTCATCATCATACAAAGTAACCGCGCCTGTTCCCACAGAATATAAAATTCCCTGTTTTCTGATTAGCATAGTGGTACCAATCAGAAATTCAATCACAACATATTCTCCAATATTATCCGCCAGATAATTCTGCATGGACCCCCGCAAGGCATCTGTGTTAAAATCCTGTTGAGGAGGAGTGGTAAACCCCTGCTCGGGGGGCATCTGCTGACTGGTTTTACTGCTTGCAACCTTTGTCTGACTTTGCTTTTCATAATAATTCCGATTCATTTTTCAAACTCCTTTCATATTATGTATCGGCATAAGCATCGGTGGGATTATAAAAACAATGTTCTCCCACACGAATCACAAACTGTCCTACCTGAGAAGGGAAAAAATTTCGGCAAGTAGGCTGAAATGGATTAAAATACCATAACGCAATCCCAAGATTGCTCAGCCTGTTCCCTGCTATTGCCCAATTAGCAATATCATAGTGAAGCTGGTCAGGTCGCATATTGTAAATATTTTGGGGATTATAAACTCCTCTGATACTTTCTCTTACGCAATCAAACTGCCCCGGTTGATATACCACTTCACGAATGGTATGCAAGGGGCCATACTCACCGTAGCTTACGTTGACACGGTTCATGACCACACACGCCACCGCCTTCATGCCGTTATCGCCCTCGCCTCCTGCTTCACATAAGATAATTCTTGCTAAAATATCAATATCGGATAATGCCATTTTGTCCCCTCCTTCCGCTTTCATTGTATTCAGAAAGAAAAGAGAATATGAAAAAAGGAATTGCAAAATTACAATTCCTATCAATAAAATCTCCCTGCTATGTAATTGGATATTTATTCTATTGTCAGTGCATATACCTGTCTCTTGGGAAGCTTTCGCTCTTCAGCCACCTGACGGATCGCATCTTTTTTGGAAATACCCGAAGCCATCAATTCCTCCAGCCGTTCCCGAGGTGTGGTGTCAAAAGATTCCTCCACTTCTCCGCACCCTTCTAAAATTAGCACAAATTCTCCTTTTGGCGGTATTTCCTGATATTTCTCTTCCGCTTCCTTCAAGGTTGTCAGCACAATTTCCTCGTGCATTTTGGTCATTTCCCGAGCCAGTGCAATTCGTCTGTCCCCCAGAATCTCCAGCATGTCCGAAAGGGTAGCACACAATTTATGAGGTGCTTCATAAAAAATCATGGTTCTTGTTTCTCTTGCTAATCCTTGCAGATGCTCCCGTCTGCCTTTTTTGTTTACAGTCAAAAATCCTTCAAAGCAAAAACGCCCCGTAGGAAGCCCGCTTGCCGCCAAGGCAGAAATTGCCGCACATGGCCCCGGAACAGGAGATACTTCAATTCCGTTTTGGTGACAAAGGAAAACCAAATCCTCACCGGGGTCGGAAATGGCAGGCATTCCCGCATCGGTAATTAAGGCCGCAGATTCTCCTAAAAGCAATCTTTTAATAATCTGCTCACCCCGTTCTCTTTTGTTATGCTCAAAATAACTGACCATAGGTTTAGAAATCCCAAAATACTGTAATAATTTCAAGCTATGACGGGTATCCTCTGCCGCAATAAAATCTACACTTTGCAATATTTCCACACCACGAGGCGAAAAATCAGACAAATTTCCAATCGGTGTTCCACATAAATATAAAATCCCGCTCATTTTTATCTTCCTTTTTTATTGATTCTTTCTTTTTCATTTTTTAATCGCTGTCTGATATGCCGAAAAGTAACCTTTTCCCCCTCCTCTGCCAGCATAGTAAGCCAGCTTTCCAACAGCTCGGAGGTTTCGGGATGAATAAATCTGTGATTCTTTCCCTTTTCAAAATATTCTAAGGGATGACGGGAATTGTAATTATCCTTTTGATAAATCTTACTTGCCGCCACTCTGTCGCAAAACATTTCTGCCACATAGTTCATAGGCATTTTCACGGGACATATCTTCCTTTCCACAGGGTCGTAGTCTGTCCAATATTCAAAATGATGCTTGTTTCGTCCCTTGTGGTGAAGCCATGCGTTGGAATATCCCAACAGCTCTCGTTCCCGTTCGTTCGGACTTCTTCCCCCGTCAGAATAATGTTTTGCTCCCGAGAAAAATTCCGAAAAGGTATATTTCGATAAATCGTGCCTTAATCCCTGCCACAAAATTCCCGCCTTTGCACAGTGGGCAATCACTTTGTGCCGATGACGGGTAATGGTGGAAAAATGTCCCCATATATTTGCCATTGTTTACCCTCAATTCTTTTTTATTTCCTGTTGTAAAAGCGACAGCATTTTCTCATCATCAACTTTTGTAACAACATCAAATAATTGATAGATCTCCTGAGCCAATGCTCCTTGCTTTACCAAATCTTCAATCAGTACAAGCAAGCTGTCATAAAATCCGTTCAAATTCAGCACAACAATCGGTGCTCTTAGTTGTTTCAGATATTTCAGAGTTAATACCTGAAAGAATTCATCCATAGTCCCAATTCCGCCCGGTGCAATCAAGAAAAGATCCGCATGCTTTTCCATCAATGTTTTTCTTTCACTCATAGTATCAACCATTACCGTGTTGTCGCAAGGAAAGATTTCCTCAAACTCACTCATAAAGTTTGGTGAAATACCCATCACATATCCGCCATTTTCCTGCACACCTCTTGCGATTGCACCCATGCACCCTGTTGCTCCTGCTCCATAAACGAGAGAAAATCCATTCTCCACTACAATTCTTCCCAGTTCTTCAATTTGTTTTTTTATTGAATCGGCAATTCTGTCATTTGCACCCCCATACACACATGCATAAAATCTTTTTGACATAATTGAATCCTCCTGTCCACTTCATTTATTTTAACTTTACTTTTACTTCACTCCAAAGGTAATTCATTGAGTTTGCTTTCAAACTCATTATACCACAAAACCTCTAAAAATACAATCACTTTTTCCTATAAAGAGCACCCATAACATTACAGATGGCAGAGGCAGTCCACAACAAAAAGTTTAACTTAAGCCTAAAGGGGCTGTAGCAAAATAAAATCATTTTGCTACAGCCCCCTTCGAATACCATTTAAAATTTAATTTTTTCAGCAATATAGCTTTCTACTTCATCAATTTTGATTCTATGCTGTTCCATGGTATCACGTTCGCGAATGGTAACGCAACCATCTTCTACAGAATCAAAGTCATAAGTAATACAGAAAGGAGTTCCGATTTCGTCCTGTCTGCGATACCGTTTTCCGATACTGCCAGCATCGTCAAATTCGCACATAAAATTACTTGCAAGCTTTTGATATACTTCCGTTGCCTGCTCAGACAGTTTCTTGGACAAAGGTAACACTGCCGCTTTAATGGGTGCTAAAGCAGGATGCAGATGCAGCACCACGCGAGTGTCCTTTTCATCCAGTTGTTCTTCGTCATAAGCATCAATCAAAAATGCCAGTGTCACACGGTCAGCTCCAAGAGAGGGTTCCACACAATAAGGAATATACCGTTCATTGGTTACAGGGTCAATATAATCTAAGGATTCTCCTGAGTGTTCGGTATGCTGTTTTAAGTCAAAATCAGTTCTGTCTGCAATGCCCCACAGCTCACCCCAACCGAAGGGAAATAAAAATTCAAAATCCGTAGTAGCATTGGAATAGTGAGACAATTCTTCAGGAGCATGGTCACGAAGCTTCAGATTTTCTTCTCTGATTCCTAAAGACAACAGCCAGTTTTTACAGAATTCTTTCCAGTAAGCAAACCATTTTAAATCTTCACCGGGTGCACAGAAAAATTCCAATTCCATCTGTTCAAATTCACGGGTACGGAAGGTAAAGTTTCCGGGAGTAATTTCGTTACGGAAGGATTTACCAATCTGAGCAATTCCGAAGGGAACCTTCTTTCTTGAGGTTCTCTGCACATTTTTAAAGTTAACAAAAATCCCCTGTGCCGTTTCAGGACGCATATAAATTTCAGACTTAGAATCCTCCGTTACCCCCTGAAAGGTTTTAAACATCATGTTAAATTTACGAATATCGGTAAAATCATGTTTTCCGCACTTGGGGCATTTCAATTCCTTTTCCTGAATGTAAGCAGTAAGCTGTTCATTGGTCCAGCCTTCTGTTCCTACACCATCCACCTCTTCAATCAACTGGTCGGCACGATAACGAGCCTTACAGGACTTACAATCCATCAGCGGATCGTTAAAGGAAGAAAGATGACCGGAAGCCACCCAGGTTTGCGGGTTCATGAGAATTGCAGCGTCTAATCCAACATTATAAGGAGACTCCTGCACAAACTTTTTCCACCATGCCCGTTTTACATTATTTTTCAACTCTACGCCAAGGGGACCGTAATCCCAGGAGTTTGCCAATCCGCCATAGATTTCACTACCCGGATACACAAATCCTCTGCCTTTACAAAGAGCTACAATTTTATCCATTGTCTTTTCGGTATTTTGCATTCTTCTTACTCCACTTCTGCCATTCGGCTTTTTTCATATATATAATATATCATATAAAATTCCAAGGAATTTGTCAAGGGTTTTCTATAAAATCAAAGTAAAATTTTGTTTCTTCATTCTTACCGTTTTGCGTTAAAGAGCTTTTAGGGAAAATTCCGTTGGTAATAAGTAAAATTGACAAGATTCCAATGAACCTTGTCAATTTTGGAGCTGGTAATGGGATTTGAACCCGCGACCCCTTCATTACGAGTGAAGTGCTCTACCCCTGAGCTATACCAGCATATAACAGGGGGCTAATCGCCCCCTTTTTACAACATATTTATTATACCAACAAATCCTTCTCTTTGTCAAGTCTTTTTCCATTTATTTTTGAAAACGGTTCTTTGCAAAATTCCATGTATCGGCACACATTTCCTCAATGCCGTATTTTGCCGACCAACCAAGCTCTTCTTTCGCCTTAGCGGGATCTGCATAGCACTGGGCAATATCACCGGGACGGCGGTCCGCAATTTTATATTTTATGGTTCTTCCACTTGCTTTTTCAAAGGCTTTTACCGTTTCTAAAACAGAATAACCGTTTCCGGTTCCCAAGTTATAAATATCCACACCCGTTCTGTCCGCAATCCGTTCTACCGCCTTTACATGACCCAAAGACAAGTCCACAACATGGATATAATCACGAACGCCTGTACCGTCGGGCGTATCATAATCATCCCCAAACACACTTAAACATTCAAGATCACCCGTTGCAACCTTGGCAATATAGGGAAGAAGATTATTGGGAATTCCATTAGGGTCTTCCCCAATCAGACCGCTTTTGTGAGCACCGATGGGATTAAAATAACGAAGTAACACAATGCCCCATTCCGGATCGGATACAAAGACATCCTGCAAAATCTGTTCAATCATCAATTTCGTACTGCCATAAGGGTTGGTAGTATGCAAGGGAAAATCTTCCCGAATGGGCACAGATGCAGGGTCGCCGTACACCGTTGCAGAGGAACTGAACACTATTTTTTTTACACCGTATTCCCTCATGACCTGACAAAGGGTCAAGGTACTGCCAATATTGTTTTCATAATAACGAATAGGCTGACTAACCGATTCCCCTACTGCCTTTAGACCTGCAAAATGAATCACAACATCTATCTGATTCTCACGAAAAATTTTCTCCACCGCTTCACGATTTACCAAATCCGCTTCATAAAAAGGAAACTCCTTGCCGGTAATGGTTTTGATGTCCTCAATCGCCTGAGGTTTAGAATTTACAAAATTATCCACTACTATAATATCATAGCCGGCCTCTAACAATTCCACGCAAGTATGACTGCCGATATACCCGGCTCCGCCCGTTACTAAAATATTCATGCTGATCATCCTTTCCATTTTGTTTTGATAGTTACATTATAACACAAATATAATAGGATTGCAAACCTTATACTTTAAATTTAAAGGAGTTGTAATGCTTTTTCCAGTTCCCTTCTGTAATTGTCCCGCACTTGTTGGGGGGATATAATTTCAATTCCGCCGCCAAAACCAAACACCCATGATAAAAACCAGGGGCTTACCGCCGCTTTCACCGTTACATCAAAATAATCTTTATAAGGAAACAGGGTAATGTCTTTTCCAAACCTGTCCATCACCGCCCCGGCCAAATCATTTCTGCACCGCAATCGAACCATGACATCCTCTCCTCCAAACATTCCAAACATTTTGGAAGAATATTCTCCCAAATCAAAGGCTTCAAACAACTTTTGTCCCTCCCGTTTTTCCTGAAGCTGGCGAAGCCGTTCCATTTTGTCCACGCGGTAATGCTTAATTTTTTCCGCCTTGGGGTCATACCCAATCAGATAATAATGCTCGTCCTGCCAAGCAAGTGCCCAAGGGCTGATTTGATATTCTTCTCCCTGGTGGCGGTACTCCTTTTCTTTTTTTGGGGTTAAATCAAAGTAATAAAACCCAATCTGAGTATTTTCGCCAATGGCACTGTGAATTCTGTCCACATTATAATAAATACTTTCGTTCATGGTTTTAACACGATTGGCAACATAGACCTGCCGTTGTAAACTTCTACCCTCAAAGGAACTGGCCATGTTTTCCAACTTTCGAATTAGCTCGTTGCTCTTTTTCCGTGTAATAAACCGTGATGATTGCACCGCATCCACCAGTAATTTCAGCTCGGCAAGCTCAAATTCACGGCTTGCCAGATAGTATCCAAAGGTTTTATCTTTTCTTCCTACAATATCCAAGCCAAAATGCCGCAGGGCTTCAAAATCATCATATAGGCTTTTCCGTTCTGCCGAAATCCCCTGTCGTTCCAAGGCCTCAATAATAGAAACAATGGTCATGGGATGCTCCTCGTCCGTTTGCTCCCATAAAATTTTTACAAGATATAATAATTTTAATTTCTGATGTGCACCTTTTGCCATAAACCCTCCTTACTGTTCCAACGCCTCATACTGAGCCCGAAGCAACTGATAATACATTCCTTTTTTCTTCAGTAATTCCTCATGAGTTCCTGCCTCTTTCACACCTTTGTCTGCAATACACATAATGCAATCTGCTTGTTTAATTGTAGAAAGACGGTGGGCAATGACGAAGGAGGTTCTCCCCTTTAACAGCTCATTTAGTGCCCTTTGAACCGTTCGTTCCGTTTCGGTATCAATACTGGAGGTTGCTTCATCCAAAATTAAAATTTTAGGATCCGACAGCACCACACGAGCAAAGGATAACAACTGCCGTTCCCCTGCAGATAATTCGCTCCCCCGTTCCGAAATACGGGTATAGTATCCCTGAGGCATTTTTCTGATAAATTCATCTGCATAAATGGCTTTTGCCGCCGCCATACATTCTTCATCCGTTGCATCCAATCGACCGTAACGGATATTTTCAATAATACTTCCTTCAAAAATAAAGCTATCCTGCATCATAATTCCCATCTGGGAACGGAGAGAATATAGCGTGACTTTGCTCACATCGTGCCCGTCAATCAGCACATGACCTCCTTTGACATCATAAAATCGGCTAATGAGGTTTACAACCGTGGTTTTCCCCGCCCCCGTAGGGCCTACGAGAGCAACGGTTTCCCCGCTATTGACTTGAAACGAAACATTCTTTAAAACAGTCTGCCCTTCCTCGTAACCGAAGGTCACATGGTCAAAGGTCACATTTCCTTTTATGGAAGGTAAATGTTCCGCATTTTCCTCATCTTTAATATCAGGTTCCGTTTCCATGACATCAAAAATCCGTTCTAAATTTGCCATTGCTGTCAACATCTGATTGTAGATGATAGACATATTGTTAATGGGCTGCCAAAACCTTGTAATATAGCCTGAAAATGCAAAGATTGTACCCAAAGTCATGGTATTTTTTCCAAGCAGTAACCAACCCACAAAATAAGTGGCTGTTGTTCCCAAAACCCCTACAATATCTACACAGGGAAGAAACAGTTGATTCAACCGATACGCTTTAAGCCACGTCTTTGAACAAGCATCATTTAATTCCTTGTAAATATTCTCGTTTTGCTCTTCATGGGTAAAGGCTTGTATAATCTTGATTCCCATAATATTTTCATGAACAAAGGCAGTGCGATTTGCTGTCTTGTGATTGGTCTGTACCTGCCAGTAATGAATCGCATTTTTAAAACCAAACACTACCGCAAACAAGGGTATACAGGTAACAATGCTGATTAAAGTCAGCCGTATATCAATGGTCAGCATAAGAATAATAATGGCAATTAACACCACAAAATCTGTAATCAGATTGACAACGCCGTCTGACAAAAGGTTAGCAAGAGCATTGATATAGTTGGTAATACGAACTAAAATTTTCCCTGTAGGTCTGTCATCGAAAAACTTAAAAGAAAGGGTTTGGATATGTGCAAACAAATCCTTTCGCAAATCATAAACCACCCAGTATCCCATTTTGTTCATAAAATAGCCCTTGACAGTGGTCAACATTGCCTGAGTCCCGATCAGGAACAGATAAATTCCCACTACAACAAAGACCCCGATTATATTTTTATTGGGAATCATCTCATCAATAATAATCTTAGAAATGTAAGGTCCGCCCAAAGAGCAAACGGAGGCTACGCCCATTAAAATCAGCCCAAAAACCAGTTCCTTTTTGTATTTCCCCAAATATTTGCCCACTTTTTTCACTTGCTTAGGTTGCCATTTTTTTTCAATCTTTTCATCTTGAAAGTAGGTATTTCTTGCCATCCTCACTCACCTCCTAAGATTTCTGCCACACTGTCGCCGTACTGCTCACGGTAAATATGGGCATACCGTCCGTCCAGTGCCATCAGTTCCTTATGAGTTCCCTGTTCCGCAATTCTTCCTTGATCCATTAGAATAATCAGGTCTGCATCCTGCACAGAAGAAACACGGCTTGCCACAATCAACAAGGAATGAGGATAATCCATTTTGCGGATGTTTTGCAGAATCAACTGTTCTGTCTCGTTATCCAACGCAGAAGTGGAATCGTCTAAAATCAAAATTGGCGCTTCCTTTACGAAAGAACGTGCCATGGAAATTCTCTGTTTCTGACCGCCGGAAAGCCCAATTCCCCTTTCTCCTACCACTGTATCATACCCATCCTCCATACGGGTAATAAACTCATGAGCGCCTGCCTGTTTGGAAGCACCAACCACCCTTTCTTCCGAAACAGTATCGTCGTGATAGGCGATGTTGGAATCTATGGTATTGGAAAAAAGAAATACTTCCTGTTGCACATACGATACTGTCTGTCTTAGCTGTCCCAAATCATAATGACGAACATCAATCCCATCTATCGTCACCCGTCCTTCGGAGCAATCATAAAAACGTGGAATCATGTTTACTAAAGAGGTTTTTCCGCTTCCGGTCACCCCTAAAATCCCCAGTTTGGTTCCCAAGGGCAGTTTCAAGGTAACATGGTCTAAAATCTTATGCCCGTCATACACCCACGAAACATCCTCAAAGGCAATATCTCCTTTCATTTTATCTACCTTTACAGGATGTTCCGGATTTGAAATGACAGGCTGACGTTCCAGAAAACTAAACATTTTCTCCCCCGAAACGAGAGTGTTCTGTATGGTGGTAATATAAGTGGAAATCAAGTTAATGGGATTGGTTAAGTAGGTCATATAAGAAGAAAACGCCACAAAGGTACCCATGCTGATAGTTCCCCGAATGGCAAGGATACCGCCCAGAAGCAGCGTAATCATATAAGGAAAGGCTCCTAAAACAAGAAGCTTCCAGTAATTTTTCATCCAAATACGAACCAATTCAAAATGAAGAGTAGTAAATTTCAAATTTTCCTTATCAAATTTTTCTTTTTCAAATTCCTCTCGTGCAAATGCACGGACAATCCGCACACCGTTTAGGTTTTCCTGTGCAACGGTAGTAAGACGGGAAGACTGCTCCCGAATATCCACATAAACGGAATGAATGTTTTTTGCATAGCTTCTGGTCGCGAACATAACCAGAGGAAGGCAAAGATATGCCCCCAAAGTCATGAGAGGATTCATAGAAAAGAGAACAACACTTGCCGCCACAAAAGAAAAAACAGACTCAAAGATAGCCGGAAAAGTAGATGCAAAAACATTCTTAATTTGTTCTGCATCCGCAGTTAACACAGTAAGCAAATTACCCGTTTTCGCCTTGTTAAAGGTTTCAAAAGACATTTTAAAAAACTTCTGCAAAAGCTCAGCACGCATTTGGACTACCGCATTCACTGTATTTTTTTCCAACAAATAATTCTTTGTAAAATTAACTCCGTGACGAATCAGCGTCACACCGATCATGCCCAAAAGAAGGGGTAACAGCAAATCCCCTTGTCCCTGCTCATAGACACGGTCGAATAATATTTTGGTCAAATAAGGATTTACCATGTTAAGCCCAATCATGGCAACCGACAGGGCATAACAAAACAGAATCACCTTTCGATACGGTCTGAAAAATCTCCAGGCTTTTCGGAAAATTTTCATTTCCTTCACCTCAGTTTGTCTCTGATTTAGGTTCATTATATCACAATTACAAAAGAAAGAAAATTCTTAAATTCCTTATCTTTCCCAGAAAATTTACATTAAGTCCATAAAACTGCCTTTTTCCTTCCATATACTTAAAAATAATAACTTT
>JAZNAU010000049.1:0-2649 GCA_045586685.1 Clostridia bacterium | reverse complement strand
CTTATAATGTATCTTGGTGATTTTTAAGATAATCATCATTACCGACATCGGAAGAAAAACAGAACCGAGATATACGATACGGTTGGCAAGAAGGGCTTCTTCCAGATTTTTGGCAATGGATAAGGATAAATAACCGATATTAGCAACAAAAATGGCACAGAACAAAAGAAGGAACCAAGTCTCCTTCTGGCGTATTGCATAGCAATAGATAACCAGCAGTACCAAGGAAAGAACGGCACATGTACCGTAGATAATGGATACGCTGGCTGTCTTGTCATTCGTTGTGGCACAGCCGGATAATAGAAGCATTGTTGCCAATATGCTTAATAAACAAAAATAAAACTTTTTCATAAGAACCCCTCTTGTTTCAGATTCCCGAACAAATTCCCTGTTTTCCTACCCCTATCCTACACCACTCCCACCCGTTTTGGCAAATAAAAAAGGCTATCCTACTCTAATTAGTCGTAAAAGTGTGGCGATTTTTAGAAGTGAAGACTCTACAATTGCAACAGTAGGATTGAAGCAAAGCAAAAGGAGAGGAAAATGCAGGACGGAAATGTAACAGCGACCTATAAATACACTGCCGATTCCGGAGGCAGACGTTACAGTTTTTATTGTGATATTTCACATGCAATTGTTTGTTCAACGGAACCAATCAAAATGAAATCATTGGATGAAGAATTGCAGATGGCATGGAAAACAACCGGAGAAAAGCATTTTAATAAATGTAAAAAATGCGGTAAATGGGTAATTGATTCTTTATATAATCCGGAGAAACTGGAATGTGTAGTTTGCTCGCCTTGGGAAACGGATGCAGTAATCGGAAAAGAACAGGCAGCAACAAGAGATGAATTCGGTTTTGGACCGGATGCCATGAAAAAGAAAAAAGTTTGTCGCTATTGTAAGTCCATATGCAATACGGAGGGAAACTTTTGTCATATATGCGGTTCTATGCTTCCGGCTAAGACGTTATTTGACATTTATGGACAGAAAAATAGTAAGAGGAGAATGAAAAATGAAAAAAAGAGTATTAGCAATTATTTTAACTGGTATGATGGCCATGTGCCTTTTGAGCGGCTGTGGCGGTGGAGATGAAAAATTGGCTGAACAGACCAGTCAACCCGCGCCGAAGGAAAAAGAGGTAAGCGATGGTTACTGGGTAGTTGAAAAGGTGGAAATGGAAGGAACAGAGTTTTCAGGAGAGGATATGACGGGTATTTTTGGACCGGCAGACTCCATTATGACACTGGCTTTTGATGCGGAGGGAACTTTTGACGTTGTTCTGTTTGAGGACTTCCTCAAGGGTACCTACAGCGGAACACATGATGCCCTGGAACTGAATTTTGCCGGAGAAATCGTTAAAGGTACATGCACAGACGATACGCTGGTACTGGACATGAAAGACGGTTCTTTTACACTCAAGCGTCAGGATCAGATGCCCGATATGCTTGCCAGCAATCCGTGGGTAAGTTATATGCCTGAATTTAATGCAGAACAGACTGCGGCTATGAGTAATTTCATGTCCTATGGCTACTATCTGATTGAGGATGAGGTGCTCTACGGACTGACCCATATTCAATCTGCTGACGGTAACCTGGGAGCGACGCCTTTCCATATGAAAGGAGATTTCCCGGAGTTTGAAGAAACTGTTATTTTAGATGAAAACGGCTCTGCTAATTATCTTTGCAAAGACGGTGATACTCTTTACTACATACGGAATTTTGAGGAAATCTGTCGGATTAAGACAGATGGTTCCGGCGCAGAGGTGCTTTATGAAGGTCCTTGCGACTACCTGCAAATTCATGAAGGTCGTCTCTATTTTACGGATGAAAACTACTCTTTCGTATCCACGGATATGAATGGCGGTGATTTACAGACAGTGGTGAATAAGGAAATTTATTACCCTTACTTTATCTGTTCTGACTGGATGATTTTCCAAGATGACGCAGATGACGAGTCGCTACACCTTTACAACATCACCCACGGCACTGAACTCAACATTACTTATGTACCTGCTCACAATCCTATTCTGGATGGACACTACCTGTACTATGTGGACCCAACGGAGGATGGTTATTTCCTGTGTCGGATTGATATGAGCGACCCTGATACCTTCTTATTTGACGGAAGTGAGTTGCCTTTGCGGGAGAGTGCATTCATGATTGATGATAAATTCTTCTACACAGCCAACAACAATAGCGTTGCGAAGGAGGACTGGAAGACGCTCACAGATGACGGTGGCATCACCGAAGAAATAGAAATGTATGTTTCCAAAGACTATAAAGTCTACCACTATTTTGACAGCGAGGGTATCATCACCGGCAAATACGTGATGAGTAAGGAAAAAGGCGGCGGGGAACCGTTCAATTAGGGAGTTTTGAGCGATTATAGTAAAGGAGATCGGGGAAATGGCATTATTTGATTCAATTATCAATCAAGTTACATCCCAATTGAAAAGAGAGGCATCAAAGGCAGTAAATAATATGGCACAAAATGCTTCCCGGGCGATTGCAAAAGGCAGAAATCATACAGAAAACTTTACTTTTGCAGCATTACCGGCAAGTGTAGAGGAACTTAAGGCATTACCTGAGGCTTCTTTGGATTCGGCATTTAAAACAACTGCTCTTTGTATTGCTGTTTTATGTAATT
>JAZNAU010000048.1:0-2562 GCA_045586685.1 Clostridia bacterium | reverse complement strand
AGCTTGGTCATGTAGGCGGTGCAGAAGGCGGCGGTGATGATGGTCACGAAGCACAGTATACCAATGTAGATCAAGTAAATGATTTCATTGACAGAGCAGATATTGATGCATTGGCAGTTGCTATCGGAACGGCTCATGGTCAGTATACAACCAAACCAAAGCTGGACATAAACCGTCTGGCAGAAATTTATCAAATTAGTAAAAAGCCACTGGTGCTTCATGGTGGTAGCGGTCTGACTGAGGATGATTTCAGAAATACCATTAAAAACGGAATCAGAAAGGTCAATATCTGTACCGAAATGTGCGTTGCTGCCTTTAAGGCATATAATATTGCCATGGATGAAGGCGTAAGTTTTGAAATTGCTTTGGAAGTTGCCAAAAATACTGTTTACGAAGTAGTAAAACAGAAAATGAGATTGTTTGGTAGTAGCGGACAAGCATAATTTGGAGGTTGAACCATGAATGTATTAGCCATCGGGTGTCATCCTGATGATATGGAAATTAACTGCGCAGGAACCTTGGCAAAATGTGTTGCACGGGGTGATAAGGTAACGGTTTGCCATGTGGCAAACGGAAACTTAGGTCATGCAATTATTCAACCTGACGAGTTGCGTGACATGCGCATTAAAGAAGCAAGAAATGCAGGTGCATTGGCCGGAATTGAGGTTGTTACCTGTGATATCGGAGATTTGTTGGTCTATGAAGGTTTACGGGAACAACGGGACAAGGTGGTAGAGGTGATTCGTGCTGCACAGCCTGATTTCATTATTACCCACGCCCCCAACGATTACATGCCCGACCATGTGGCGGTAAGCCGTCTGGTATTTGATGCTTCTTTTGCTGCAAGCGTAGGACATTACGAAACAGGTGTAGCAAAGACTGCAGAAGTAACTCCTATTTACTATATGGATAATCTGGCAGGAGTGAACTTTATTCCTACCGAATATGTAGATATTTCTGACGAGATTGATAAAAAGATAGAAATGCTGGAGTGTCACGTAAGTCAGTTGAAATGGATGCGCGACCATGACGGAATTGATTTTGCGGAATTTGTGAAAACCTGTGCAAGATATCGTGGATTGCAGTGCGGTGTACAATATGCTGAAGGGTTTACCCAATGCCTTGCATGGCCCAAAATCAAACCGGTAAGATTATTACCGTAAAGGAATACTTATAAAAAATGAAAAGACCGATTCCGTCTTGGAATCGGTCTTGGTTTTTATTATTTAGGCTTTATGCTGTTCAAAACATGCACTGCAATAAACAGGCTTGTCATTTTTGGGTTGGAACGGAACAACTGCCTCGCCGCCGCAATCTGCACATACTGTAGTGAACATTTCGCGATTTTGGTTAAAGGCGCGTTTTTTTGCATCTCTGCAGGCTTTGCAACGTTGCGGTTCATTTTGCAATCCTTTTTCTGCATAGAATTCCTGTTCCCCTGAGGTAAAAATAAATTCCTCTCCGCAATCCTTGCATACCAGTGTTTTGTCTTCGTACATAGTGATACCCTCGTTTCTTTCTAGAATGAATTATGTTTTTTTGCTCCTTATCGGAATTGAACCGATCTGATTTTAATGCCCCGACGGCATTTAGAGCATATCTGGAGCGGGTAACGGGGATCGAACCCGCACAACCGGCTTGGGAAGCCGATACTCTACCATTGAGCTATACCCGCATTTAATCAACTTATGGACAAAATCCGTTCCAATTTTCGTTTCACTCTTTGCAGAGCATTATCAATAGATTTTGGAGATTTGCCGATTTGTTGGGAAATTTCCTGATAGGATTTTCCTTGCAGATACAAACTGAGAATCTTATGTTCCAGCTTGCTGAGAGCTTTTGAAATGGCAGCCTCGCAAGCATCGTAACTTTCCTTGTTGATAATCAATTCTTCAGGATTCATACAGGAACTGCCCAGAACCAAATCTGCCAACGTCTGATCTGAATTTTCATCGTAGGCAGGACGACTGAGAGAAACATAAGAATTCAAGGGCTGGTGCTTTTGACGGGTTGCGGTTTTAATCGCAGTAATCATTTGTCTGGTAATGCAGATTTCTGCAAAGGAACGGAAACTTGCCTGCTTGTCCGGCAAATAATCACGAACCGCTTTATAAAGTCCTATCATCCCCTCCTGAATCATGTCCTCATGGTTGCCACCAATGAGAAAATAGGGACGCGCTTTTGAAGCAACAAACCCCTTGTAACGGTTTAAGATTGCTTCCATGGCATACATATTGCCCTGTCTGGAGAGAGAAACAACTTCTTCATCCGCCATTTCGCTGTAAGGCAGATTGCGTTCTTTGCACATAGCCAACCGCTCCTTTCAGACAATTTGCAAAACCTACTACCATTATATGAAAAAAATTCGAATATGTCAAGAGAAAATCTGCATTTTTAGCATTTTTTCTCAAAAAACAAAAGGCAAAAGAAAGCCGGTTTTGTTTTGTATAAAAGATGGGCTATATCAGAAAATTGATACAGCCCATTTTATTTATTCCATTTCAATACGGTCTATTTCTATGGTTTCAAAATCCTCGTCCGTTATGTTCAGACAGTTGCAAC
>JAZNAU010000047.1:0-27299 GCA_045586685.1 Clostridia bacterium | reverse complement strand
TGATAGACTATTTGGAAAACAAGAATGCCACTTATGTTACTAACGGCATAGCTCATGCTGAGAAACTGGTGCAAAGAGGATTCGATGTATATATGATAAGCGGTATGCTGAGACCGATGACGGAAGCTGCTGTCGGTGCATCTGCCATAGAGTCGTTGAAACGATATAATTTTACCAAGTGCTTTATGGGGACGAACGGCATAGATATACGCGGCGGTTTTTCTACTCCGCATATAAGCGAGGGAGCCATGAAGACGGCGGCAATACAGAATTCGTGTATTTCTTTCATACTGGCAGACCACACTAAATTTGGCAAACTGTCATCTGTGACGTTCGCAGGACTGGATGAAGCGTATATTATCACTGATAAGGTGGAAGATCCTCTTTATCTCAAAGAGGCTTTGATAAAACAAATCGTATAAAATGTATATTATGTATAATGTGTAAACAATAACAATATAGACTAAGAAGATTTTAGGAGGAATTAAAATGGCAATCAAAATTGCAATCAACGGATTCGGAAGAATAGGAAGACTCACTTTCAGAAAAGTGTTTGGAGACAGCAAATATGAAGTAGTAGCTATAAACGACCTGACAAGTCCTGATATGCTGGCTTATCTGCTGAAGTACGACAGTGTACAGGGACCGTTTAGAGACCATACAGTTGAAAATGATGAAAAATCACTGACAGTAGACGGAGTACAGATCCCTGTATTCAGCGAAGCAGATCCTTCCAAGCTGCCATGGGGCGAGCTGGATGTAGATATCGTTCTGGAATGTACAGGTTTCTTCGCATCCAAGGCTAAGTCACAGGCTCATATCGATGCGGGCGTTAAGAAGGTTCTTATCTCAGCACCTGCAGGAAACGACCTGCCTACTATCGTTTACGGTGTAAACCATGAAACTCTGACTGCTGAAGATAAGATCGTATCAGGAGCTTCATGTACTACTAACTGTCTGGCACCTATGGCTAAAGTCCTCAACGAATACAGAGAACTGAGAACAGGATTCATGACAACTATCCACGCTTATACAGGTGACCAGATGATCCTGGACGGACCTCACAGAAAGGGTGACTTCAGAAGAGCGAGAGCAGGCGCTATCAATATCGTACCTAACAGTACAGGCGCAGCTAAGGCTATCGGTCTCGTTATTCCTGAACTGGACGGCAAGCTGATCGGATCTGCTCAGCGTGTTCCCACTCCTACCGGTTCTACCACTATTTTGGTAGCTGTTGTTGAGGGTAAGGCTACAGTTGAAGGAATCAATGCTGCTATGAAGGCTGCTGCAAACGAATCCTTTGGTTACAATGAAGATGAAATCGTATCCAGCGACGTTATCGGCATGACCTATGGTTCTCTGTTCGATGCAACCCAGACGATGGTTGTTGACAATGGTGACGGAACCAGTCAGGTTCAGGTTGTTTCCTGGTATGACAATGAAAACTCTTACACCAGCCAGATGGTAAGAACCATCAAGTATTTTGCTGAAGTAAAATAAAGCGAAACAAAACAATCAAAAAACCGCTGATTCCTCAGCGGTTTTTTGTTAGCCATAAAATAAAAAAATTTTCACTCTCCCTATTGATAAATCGGGAGAAATGTAGTATAATAATAAAGTAACCTTAATTTCAGTCCGCTTAGGCGGTTGAAATACCAAAGTCGCACAGCCGGGGAGGTAGCGGTGCCCTGAACTTGCAATCCGCTGTAGCAAGGGTGATGTTCTTTCTCGGGTTATGCTTGTATGGTCAGTCCTTAGGAATCGGTGTTGAGATTTGGGTCCTGTGCAACACATGGTCTGTGAACCTCGTCAGGTCGGGAACGAAGCAGCGATAAGCAGTCTGGTGTGTGTGCCTCAGGGTTGCCTGAGTTGAGTCGATTCATAAGGCAACGCATGGAAGCATAATTCAAAAAAGAACGTGCGGCTTTTTTTAAAAAAGAAACAGAGGAGATTCCAATGGAATATCAGGCTTTGTATCGGAAGTGGCGTCCTTCAACCTTTTCTGAAATTGTAGGACAGGAGCACATTACCACCACTTTGCAAAACGAAATTAAATCAGGCAAAATTGCTCAGGGGTATCTGTTCTGCGGTCCCCGCGGAACGGGAAAAACCACCACCGCCCGCGTTCTTTCAAAGGCGGTGAATTGCTTGCAGCCTGAAAATGGAAATCCTTGCAATCGGTGTCGTGTTTGTCAGGGGATTGCCGACGGCAGTCTGATGGATGTGGTAGAAATCGACGCGGCAAGTAACAACAGCGTAGAAAATATCCGAACCATTAACAGCGAGGTATCCTACCTTCCTTCGGGTATGACCTATAAGGTGTATATCATTGACGAGGTACATATGCTGTCCATCAGTGCCTTCAATGCACTGTTAAAAACCTTGGAAGAGCCTCCCTCTCATGTAATTTTTATTTTGGCAACTACGGAAAGTCATAAAATTCCCGCCACGATTCTTTCCCGTTGTCAGCGGTTTGATTTTAAGCGTGTCAGCCGTAATCCCATGCTGGAGCGGTTGCAAACAGTGGCACAAAATGATGGGATTTCCATTTCCGAGGACGCCCTTTCTTTGATTATGAAATCGGCAGACGGCTCCATGCGTGATGCGTTGTCCTTGCTGGACCAGTGTGCCTCCGGCAGAACAGAGGAAATCGATGCAGATTGGGTCAGAACGGTCACAGGCGGAACAGAAAACAGCCGTATGCTTTCTTTGGGCGGAGCGGTTTTAAACTACGAAACGGAACAGGTGTTACAGCAGGTTCGTCAGATGATGGCAAAGGGCTATGAACCGGTGCGGATTCTGGAAGGTCTGATGGAATATTGTAAGGATTTGATTGTCTGCAAAAGCAGCGGTGCACCCGCTGAATTGATTGATATGCCCGCCACCGAGCTTGCCCTTTTGTCCGTTCAGGCGGAGGGGGTATCCATGGCACGGTGCTTACATGCAGTACAGGTGTTGTCAAAGGCTTATGAAACCACCCGTTGGGCAAAAAACAACCGATTGATTCTGGAAATGGCGCTGATTTCCTTAAGCCATCCGGATGCTGAGGAAACCAATCTGCTCTCCCGCGTGGAACGGTTGGAGTCGATGATGAAAAACGGAGCTGAGCCTGAACCAAAAAAGGTTCCTGTGCCTGAAATCAAAGAGCGGGAAGAACAACCAAAACAGAAAGAACCGCCAAAGGTGACGGAGAAAGAAGAGGCTGACCCACCCGCACCTGCTTCCAAAGAGGGAAAAAAGGCTGACCTGATGCCTTACTGGGCAGATATTTTGCAGGAAATTGAACGAGGAGGAAATCCCCTGTTAAGCGGTGCGTTGCGGTCAGGAGAGTTTCGTGTCAAAGGAGAAACCTTGTATTTACTGGAATTACTCCCCATGCTTGACACCCCTCAAAATAAGCTTGCGGTCAAACAAGCGGTTAAAGAAATAAGCGGAATGGATATCAATGTGATTTTTGTTCCGTTTGGACAGTCGGTTCCTGAGGAGGCACCGCCTCAAATTCAGGAAAAACCAGACCCCTTACAGGAAATAGCACATCAACTGTCAGATAAAATCAATATTATTTCTTAACAGATAAAATCAATATTTTAATAAAGGAGTATCAGAAAATGGCAAAAGGCAGATTCCCCGGAATGCCCATGGGCGGCGGAAATATGAACAACATGATGAAGCAAATTCAAAAAATGCAAAAGGAAATGGAAGAAACACAAAATCAGCTTCAGGAACAAACGTACGAAGCAACGGCAGGCGGCGGTGCAGTAAAAGCTGTTGTGTCGGGAGAAAAAAGGCTGACCGAGATTCAAATTGCTCCTGAGGTTGTGGACCCTGATGATATCGAAATGCTCAACGACCTGATTGTTGCAGCGGTAAATGAAGCATTGACCGCAGCAGAGACGGATGCAGTGTCTAAGATGAGCAGATTTACCAGCGGGTTAGATATGAAGGGACTGTTTTAAAGAACAGTTTTATTCGCCTGTGGGCGAGTGGTATTGCGATGCAGTGATATTTGCTTTGCGATTGGTATTGCCTTCTGGCACATGTCCATTCTGCACTATTTTTTCCAACCGAAAAAACAAGAGCTGTAGTAAAAGGATTTTTTCCCTACTACAGCTTTTTATGTTATCATCAACCGAAATCGTGACAGGCACCCGTATGGAGGTTGTATTTTTTAAAAATTTTTACAATTTCTTCTACAATTTCAAAATCATTGTCAGGGTCGTAAAAGTCGGATTTTGTTTGCAAAACGTTTTGAATTTCTGATAAGACTTGAATGGCAATCGTGTCTGCCATTTTGGTTTCGTCCAGATCTAAATAACGGTCAAGATTTTCTTCCATCATGGCAATCAACGATTGGATTATCAGTTCTTTTTTCATGCTCATAGGTACATCCTCCTTAAAATAAAAAAGTGCGTTGTTCCCCGTAGGGACAACGCACCAAAAATGCATTACCCTGCGTGTGTCGCATAAACTTTTATTATCGTTCAAAAGAACAAAGCAAACAGAGAATGCATTTTTCACAAATAGCATTCTTTTGAACAATAAAAGATATTCATTTATGCGACAAGTAAATTATACCATACTTTTTATCACTTGTCTATCTTTTTTCTTAAAACAAGTTATAAAACCCTATCTGTTGTCCGTCGCGGAGGGCACGAAGGGTTTGTAAAAGTCTTTGACAGGAGGCAACACAATGAGCGGTTTTTCCGTACTGCAAATAGGCTTGTGCCTCGGACAGAGGAATGTTGACCTGATCTACCAAATTGTGATCCACCATGGCTTCCAGACGATTTCTTTTTTTATCCCAAAGAGTTTTGCAGTCCTGTAATAAATGTTCTGCCTGCTCATAATTTTCCTGTTTCAGCATGGCTTGGGTTTCCTTGACTAAGGATTCCATCTGATTTGTCACCTGATTCACATAAAACATTCCCCCACCGATGATTACAATTAAAAGAACAACACCAATCAATGCGTACCAATAACGGCTCATACATCCTCCTTTTTGACCAGATAACAGTTTTTGCGGTCGTCGGCATTCAGTAAAAACACCTGATTGACAGACGAAACTCCCCTTTTTTTCAGATAATTCATGACCCATTCTTCCGTTATTCCAATTTGTTTCAGAGCACGTTTATCCAGATGACCGTCCAAAATAACGGGCCATGGAAGGGAAGAGGTTTCTGACTTTTTAAAGACACTTAACTGACCGTTTGTTTCCAAAACGGCAAACTCCACATCCTCTATCCGCTCAATTTGATTCAGACGAAGCCCTTCAATCAAATCCTCCAGAGTAAACCGAAGTTTTGATAGCGTTTTTCTGTCAATTTTACCATGGTCAATTAACACCATGGAGGAGCCTGACACCAGCTGATGAAAGCGAGGGCATTTTAAGGTAAGATAAGACATGGCAATTTCCAGAACGAGTAAGGTCAACATGGGAATAAATCCCGTGAGAAACGGAATATCCGTTGCCTGCATGGGAATGGAGGCAAGGTCGGCAATCAGCAGTGTTACCACCAGCTCCGTCAACTGCAATTCGCCAATCTGCCGTTTCCCCATCAGCCTTAGAAACAATACCAGTACAAAATATAAAATAACCGTTCGAAAAAAAGATGTAAACAATTTACTTCCCTCCCATTTGCTATTTTTTCCTTCTTTTTTGAAAATATGCTTGAAAAGGATAGGGGGGTATGATATAATGATTTCATCAAAGATGAAATCAATGAATTGCCTTTGGCATGAATTGAAATCTGCGATTTCATGAATTGAGCCTTGTGGCTCATGAATTGCACTAAAGTGCATTAAAGGCAATTCAATTCATGACGATAGCCAATTCATTAAATGGAGAAAAGCGGAGTTATATCTGAGCATATCTCCAAAATGAAATGATATCATAAAAAAACCATTAAAATGTAAAGTTTGTCCTTTTTCAAATAACAAGAAAGGATTTGAGCAGATGAATTATTTTCAAAAAGCGTTAACTGAATTTTACCCATCGAAAATTTCAAAAGCGAAAAAAACAAGAAGGTTAGCAGAGCTTTGTGTAGAACGTGAGAATGCAAAAATTATCTGCTACCGCCTGAGCGTTCCTATGCTGGAGGCGCTTTTGCAATGCAAACCCGCCCGCCTGTTGGCAGTAACGGAACAGGAATCTGCGGAACAAAATAAGCTCGTACCCCGTGGAAAGCACATGATTTCCTTTGAAGGAACTCTCAATCAAATTCAAGACAGAGTGTATGACGTGGCTGTTTTTCATCCCGATTCTTTACTCACCGAGGACTTAAAACCCATGATGGAGCAGGCAAGTCGGTTGGTAAAATCGGGGGGAACCCTTGTTTTTTTGAGTGAGCCTCAGTCAAATATGTATGTCAGTCTGGTGAAGCATTTGCTGACAGAGTCCGGCTTTGGTCGGATTCGCTTTTTGTCTGACGGGGATTATAGTTATGTATCCTGTGTCAAGGAGAAGGAGTGATTATGGTTTGAACAGAAAAAAGTTTCTGCTTTTGTTTGGAGCAGGGTTTCTTCTGCGCTTGGTATTGGGATTGTTTGGAGAGTGGGGGCATCCTACGGATCAGAATTGTTTTTTGTACTGGGCGAAAACGTTATGCGAGATAGGCCCCCTTCGTTTTTACAGTTCGGTCTCTTTTTGTGATTATCCTCCAGGATATTTATATGTTCTGTATCCCCTTGGGTGGTTGTTGAAGTTTACAGAAAGGGTCGCTCCTCTTTCGGCACTTATTTTACGTCTTCCTGCTATTGTGTCAGATTTGGTTATTGCCGGAGTTTTTGCCCGAATTGCTTACGGAAAGAGAGGAGAACGTGCCGCCTTTCTGACGGCGGCAGTGTGTCTTTTCAATCCCCTTATGATTATAAATTCTGCCGTGTGGGCACAGATTGATTCGGTGTGGTGCCTCTTTTTAATTCTTGCCATTGCTTGGAGGAATCATCCAATCAAAAGTACGGTTATGCTGGCAATTTCCGTATTGATGAAACCACAGGCGCTTCTTTTTTTTCCTGTCATGGCAGCGTTTTATTTTGATAAAAAGCATCCCGTTTTAGGATATACAAAGATTCTGGGCTGGGGCATAATAATTTTTATTGTTGCCTCTTTTCCCTTTTGTAAGGGAGATTTTACGTTGATTCTGGACAAATACTTTGGCACCATGACGGAAGGGTATCCTTATGCTACGGTAAATGCGTTTAATTTGTATGGTGTTTTTGGGGGGAACTGGAAGCCATTAGAAGAACCCTTTCTCTTTTTTACTTATGGATTTTGGGGAAACGTTATGATAGGGGTCGGACTTGTTTTAGGGTTTCTTTCCTTTTTTTTGTGGAAAAAAGGACCGTGGTTGTCTGCCTCTGTCATGATGACGACCCTCTTTTTATTCGGACCTATGATGCATGAACGGTATTGGTATCCCGCTATTTTGCTGATGTTAGCATCCTTTGCAGATTCTTCTTTGAAACAACCCCGTCTTTTGGTTGGATACCTGTTGGCATCCTTAGTGAATTTTTTTAATGTGGTAGCGGTACTGATTTCATCGTGGAATCAGTTTGCCCCTGTTCCCTCTATAACTGTGACAATTCTTTCTGTATTGACATTGTTAGCAGGAGGTTATTTCTATTTTATATTCTATAAGAAGGAGAAAACGACGTGAAACAGAACAAAAAAGAATTGATTTTGGTGGCATTGATTACGCTAATTTATTCTATTACCGCTTTTTTTCATTTGGGAGATACTCATGCTCCCCAGACCTTTTGGAATACTCCCTCAGGTACGGTGATGTGGATTGATTTGGGTCAGGAATATGAGCTGTCCCGCATGTCGGTTTATACCGGTATTTCTCATGCTAATTACGAATTTTATATGGCAAAGGAGGTTACGGGTCAACAGGAAAAGATTACCCGTTTTGAAGAGCCTTATTGTTTTAGCTGGCACTCGGTGGACACCAATCTTTCGGGAAGATTTTTGTTTATTCGTGTTTTGGATTTGCCTGGAAGAATTGGAGAGCTGGCATTATATGATGAAAACGGCAACCTGATTCCCATTCCCGAAAACGCTGTCTGGGAGCTGATTACAGATGAACAAGAGCTGGCGGTATATGAGCCCTCTTATCAAAACAGTTCTTATTTTGATGAAATTTATCATGCCCGTACCGCTTACGAGTTCATTCACAGAATGAATCCTTATGAAAACACGCATCCGCCCTTGGGGAAGGTGATGATTTCTATGGGAATTTTCTTGTTTGGTATGACTCCCTTTGGCTGGCGGTTTGTAGGAACCTTGTTTGGCTGTATCATGCTGCCTCTGTTTTATCTGCTTTGCAAACGTCTTTTAAAAAACGGAACGGCGGCGGTGCTTGGGTGTGGCTTATTTGCCCTTGATTTTATGCATTTTGCTCAGACCAGAATTGCGACCATTGACACCTATGCCCTCTTCTTCATTCTGCTCATGACCTTGTTCATGACGGAATATCTTCAAACCCATCGTTTCCGTGCTTTAGGACTTTGCGGGATTGCTTTTGGGCTGGGTGTTGCATCTAAATGGACTTGTCTGTATGCAGGGGCGGGTCTGGCGGTGTTGTTTTTTGTTGATTTGTTTAGAAATTTCAAGGAAGAAAATTTTAAAAGAATGGCCCTAAAGCGGTGTGGTTTTTGTGTCATTTTCTTTGTGTTGATTCCCGTTTTCATTTATGCCCTGTCTTATGTGCCATGGACGAAATGTGAGGGACAAAGCTGGCAGACTGTGTGGAACAATCAGTTTGATATGTACAATTATCACAGTAAGCTTGTGGCAGAGCACGCCTATTCTTCCCCTTGGTATGAATGGCTGGTCATGGTAAAGCCTATGGTTTTTTACCGTCAGCAAACCATGACAGGAGGAATCAGCACCCTTGCCACGTTTGGGAACCCCTTGATTTGGTGGGGCGGTTTGCTTGCATTGATTGCCTCCGCAGTTTTAGGTGTTCGCAAAAAGGACAAGACTGTTTGGCTGATAGTCTTAAGTTATCTGGCACAGCTTCTTCCCTGGGTGCTGGTCAGCAGAATTGTGTTTATCTATCATTATTTTAACTGTACACCCTTTTTGATTTTGTCCATTCTGTATCTTTGTATAACGGCTTGGGACAAATACCCTAAAGCAAAACAACCTCTCATCTGGGGGGTGACGGGTGTTGCAGGACTATTATTTATCATGTTTTATCCCGTCCTTAGCGGTTTGGAAGTGCCCATAGAGTATGTTCAAAATTGGCTTTGTTGGTTCCCCCAATGGTACTTTGTATAAAATTTGTACAATTTTATGTAAAAATGTATTGAATTTTTGGAAAAAGTAGGGTATAATAAACATAAGGAAGCAATTTCCTTGTTTCCAAAAATTCATGTACCAAGGAGTGATCTGAATGAAGTTAATTATGGCAGGCAGAAGAATGGAGATTTCGGATGCAGTCCGGGACAAAGCAGAACAAAAGATGGAAAAGCTGAATCGGTTTTTTCCAGAAGATGTGATTTGTCACATCACAGTCCGTCCTCATAAAGGAAAACTGGTTATTGTAGAGGCTACCATTTCTCACGGCGGTATGATTTTCAGAGGTGAGGCAAGCGGTGAGGAAATTCTCCCCTGTATTGACAGAGTGGAAGAGGTGCTGGAACGTCAGCTCCGCAAAAACAAAACCAGACTGGAAAAACAACTGCGTACAGGTGTCATTTTCTTGCAGGAGGATGTTGCTGAAGAGGAAGAAGAAAATGAATTTCATATAGTCCGTACCAAGTCGGTACAGATTAAGCCAATGAGCGTGGAGGAAGCAATTCTTCAAATGAATTTGCTGGGGCATACCTTCTTCCTGTTTCAAAATGCCCAAACCCAGGAAACCGATTTGGTGTACCGTCGTAAAGACGGGGGCTACGGCTTAATGAATACAAAAAAAGAAGAATAGAAAATAAGGAGAAAGATCAATGAGCTTGGAACAAACAACTTACGGTAGTTGGGGAAATTGTCTGCGTCTTTACAACGACAAAATAGAACTTTTTATTACGTTGGATTTTGGTCCCCGCGTAATTCGGTTCGGTTGGATTGGCGGTCAGAATCTATTTTGTGAAGATACGAAAGTAGAATCCTCTGCATCCGGTGAAGATTTCGATCAGGTGTACGGTAAGGATGCGGTGTGGTATATTCGCGGGGGACATAGATTATGGACCAGCCCCGAGGCAAGACCCCGTTCTTACTATCCGGATAATGAGCCTGTTGCTTGGGAGGAAATTGAAAATGGTGTTTTGCTGACCCCTCCCCCCCAGAAGTGGACACAGCTTCAGGAGCAGATGGAAATTACCATGTGCCCTCAAAGCGGGAAGGTAACCGTAAAGCACAAAATTGTCAATATAGGTGCATGGGATATCGAGTTTTCCGCATGGGCAATGACTGTTTTGGCACGGGGCGGATTGGAAATTGTACCCCAGCCTCAAAAGGATACGGTGCTTTTGGGAAATCGTGTGCTTGCCTTGTGGCCGTATACCCATATGACAGACAAACGGGTTTACTGGGGAGACAAGTATATCTCCCTTCAACAGCATCCTGATGCAGACGGTCCCATTAAATTCGGCATTAACAGCGAGCATGGATTTGCGGCTTATTGCTTAAACGGGGATTTGTTTGTGAAACAATTTGAGCTCCACCAAGGGGTAACATATCCGGACGGAGGAATGTCTTTTGAAACATTTACCAACAGTCTGATGCTGGAAATGGAATCCATCAGCCCGTTGAAAAAAGTGGCTCCCGGAGATTGTATTGAACATACCGAGTATTGGTCTTTATATCATGACGTTCCCGCTCCTGATCCCAGAGACGAGGAAGCAATGGATGCACTGGTGGGAAAATACGTAAAGTAATGAAAACCCAAACAAAAAAAGAATAAGAAAAAAAAAGGGGGGCAGCAGCAAAATGATTTTGCTGTTGCCCCTTTCTTTGCTATGAGTCGTTTACTCTTCCAAAAATGCTTTGTATGCAAGATATGCCATGTAGATATCAGCCTTTGCGGCAATCTCATAGGGTGCATGCATGGAAAGGAGGGGAACACCGCAGTCAATGGTGTCAATATCTAAGTTTGCAACGAACTGTGCAACGGTTCCGCCGCCACCTTCGTCCACCTTTCCCAGCTCTGCAATCTGCCATACAATCCCATGATTGTCAAACAATCTGCGGATTTTGCTGACCAACTCCGCAGAAGCATCGGAAGAACCGCTTTTTCCGCGGGAACCTGTGTATTTTGCAAGCATAATACCGCCGTTTAATACTGCCGCATTGTTTTTTTCCTGAACAGTTGGATAAGTGGGGTCGTTTGCCGCTCCCACGTCTGCGGAAAGACAGGTACTATGGGTAATGCAAAGACGTAAAGATGCTCCTGTTTTATCACACATTTCTCCTAAAATATGCTCAAAGAAACGGGATTGCATTCCGGTATTTCCCATACTTCCGATTTCTTCTTTATCTACCAGCATACAAACCGCAGTCTTTTTTGGGTTTTTACAGTCGCAGATGGCTCGAAGACCGGTGAAACTGCACACCCTGTCATCATGACCGTAAGCCGCAATCATACTTCTGTCAAAGCCCACATCTCTTGCGGGATACGCAGGAACTACTTCTAATTCTGCGCTGATGAAATCCTTTTCGCAAATGCCGTAGGATTCGTTCAGAATATTTAATACATTCAGCTTGACCCGTTCCTTGGCCTCTTTGTCTTCATAAGGAATACTGCCCACTAAAAGATTCAGACTTTCTCCTGTAATTCCTTGTGCCATCTTTTTTCCCATTTGCTCGGTTGCCAGATGAGGAAGCAGATCGGTAATGTAAAACACAGGGTCTTGGGGCTTGTCTCCAATAGAAATATCTATTTTTGTTCCGTCTGCCAGATAAACAACACCGTATAAAGCCAGAGGAATGGTGGGCCATTGATATTTTTTGATACCGCCGTAATAATGGGTTTTAAACAGTGCCAAGGACATATCCTCATACAAAGGATTAGGCTTTAAGTCCAGACGGGGTGCGTCAATGTGAGCCGCAACCAGATTGACTCCCTCGTTTAAGGATTCTTCTCCTATTACCGCCAGCAAAATTCCTTTTCCGCGATTTAATGTGTAAACTTTATCTCCCGCCTTTAATTCAGATGTTTTCTCCAAAAGGGAAAACCCTGCTTTTTCTGCAAGCTTTACGGCGGTAAGCACGCTCAAGCGTTCTGTTTTTGAGCTGTCCAAAAATGCCTTGTAGTCTTCGGAAAAATCAAAGATTTCCTTTTTCTTGTCCCGAAATGCGGTGTCATATACATTGTCTCTTTGATACAATACTTTATCCTCTAATTCTTTGGTTGTCATATTACATCACTCCTTGTAAAATCGTTTCTGCTATTTCGCGGATTGTTTTTGTTCCGTCATTAAAAACGGTCACATCCGTTACAGTTTCATATTCTTGGTCGGTAGGCTGGGCATTGATTCTGTTTTCTGCCGCCTCTTTTGAAATGCCGTCCCTTTTCATAATTCGCTCCACACGGATTTCTTTGGGTGCGGTCACAAATACCCTTTTATCGCACAGTGTATCAAGACCAGCCTGATGAAGTACTGCTGCGTCTATAATGGCTGTTGTTTGGCAGTTGTTTAGCCGTTTTTGAATTTGTTTTGAAATTTCGGGATGAATGATTTCGTTTAATTTTTTCAGCTCCGCGGGGTGGGAAAACACAATGCTTGCCAAGGCACCTCGGTTTAACTTCCCGTGGGAGGTAAATACCCCCTCTCCAAAGGCGGTGCGGATGTTCTCTAAAACAGGGGTGTCTGTTTCGGTGAGAGAGCGGGCAATTTTGTCAGCATCTATCACCTCTGCCCCCATTTTAGCAAGACAGTCGGCAATAGTGGATTTTCCGCTTCCGCTTCCTCCGCAAAGTCCGATAATTTTCATTGGTATCACCTACTTTGTTTCAAATAAGCTGTTTCCCCATTTCATTTCTACCGTAAGAGGCAGGGAGAAGGAAACCGCTCCTTCCATTTCCTCTTGTAAAATCCGGCTGACCGGTTCCACTTCCGATTCCGGTACCTCCAGCACCAGTTCGTCGTGAATCTGCATAGTAATAAAGGCTTTAAAATGTCCTTCTTTTAATTTTTTTGCGACCCGCACCATGGCAAGCTTCATAATATCTGCCGCAGTTCCCTGAATGGGAGCGTTCATGGCGGCGCGTTCTCCAAAAGAACGGGTGACAAAATTTCCTGCCATGATTTCAGGAATATATCGCCGTCTCCCAAAGGCGGTTTCCACAAACCCATGCTCTTTGGCAAATTCTATTGTTACGTCCATAAATTCTGTGATGCCGTGATAGGTGGATTTATAACGGTTAATAAATTCTGCCGCTTCCTTTTTGGTAACGCCAATATTACGGGACAGACTAAAATCACTGATACCATATACAATTCCAAAATTTACCGCCTTGGCATAGCTTCTGATTTGCGGGGTAACCATTTCTGCGGGCAATCCGAAAATGGCGGCAGCCGTTTGGGTGTGAATGTCCTCTCCCTCTAAAAAGGCTTGGGTCATGGCACCGTCCTTTGCCATGTGTGCCAAAATCCGCAGTTCAATCTGAGAATAGTCCGCATCTAACAGTACTTTTCCCTCCGGTGCGGTAAAGAGTTTTCTAAGCTCCCTTCCCTGTTCCTGACGAATGGGCAAATTTTGCAAATTGGGTTCGCTACTACTTAATCTCCCTGTTTGGGTTACCGCCTGATTATAATTGGTGTGCAGTCTCCCGTCCTCTGCCACAAGGGGAATCATTCCGTCAAGATATGTGGATTTCAGCTTTGCAATCTGACGGTACTGTAGCAGTAAGGGAATCACCGGATGACGGTCATATAGCCGTTCCAAAGTTTCTGCATTGGTAGAAGGGCCGGTTTTGTTTTTTTTGTATACAGGAAGCTTTAAGTGTTCAAACAGAACTTGTGCCAGCTGTTTAGTGGAATTGATGTTAAATTCCATACCGGCAGATTGATAAATCTGTTGTTCTAACTGTTGCAAAGCAACCCCATACTCTTCTGATAATTGGGACAAACGCTCTTTGTCAACATAAACGCCCTTTTCCTCCATATCAGCCAAAACAAAGGCAAGAGGCAACTCCATTTCGTCATATAAACTTTTTTGTCCGTGCTCTTCTAAAAGCTTGGTCAGTTCGTGTTTTGCTTCTGCAAGACCTACGGATTCGGATTTTCCTGAGCCGTATCGTGAAATGACTTTTTCTATGGACAGAGGCAAATCTGCCTGGTTAATCACATATGCCCCCAGCATCGCATCAAAGGTAATACTGTTTGGAGCAATTCCCTTGCTTTTCAAAGCAATCAAATCAGCTTTAATATCATATCCCCATTTTTCAATGTCCGTTCGTTCAAAAAATTCTTTTTGCAAATGGGCGGGACAGGAAAAACGGTGAGTACCGTCTGAAAATTCCAAGGTTTCATTCCGTAACAGGTAAGCATATTGTCCCGATTTTAAGCGGGAAACTTCCGTCATTGGCTGTTCTTCCTTGGTTTCTTCTAATCCAAGTCGGTTAATAATACTGTCCAATTCTAAATTTGTCAGCAATTCCCGTAATACTTCTGATTGAGTTTGGCGGTTACAAAAATCCTCCAGAGAAAATTCCAAAGGCACAAAACGGTCAATGGTGGCAAGGTAACGGCTGTCAAAAGCGGATTGCTTTCCTTCCTCTAATTTTACTTTCATTTTTGGAGTAATGGAAGGGTGATCCAGTTGTTCATAAATGGCTTCCAGAGAACCAAATGTGTGAATTAGGGTCGTAGCACCTTTTTCACCAATTCCTGCAACGCCTGAAATATTATCAGAGGCATCCCCCATGATGGCTTTTAAATCAATAAATTGCTTGGGGGTCATTCCGTAAATTTCATTCATTTTTTTGGGGGTAATATCTTCTTCTGTGGTTTTACCCATGGCAGTGCGAATCAGCTTTACAGTTGTATATTCCCCCACCAACTGTAAATCGTCCTTATCTCCCGATATAATGACACAGGAAACCTTTTCTTGCTCGCACTTTAAAGAAACCGTACCGATAATATCGTCCGCCTCATACCCTTCCAAGGACAAAACGGGAATTCCCATTGCTTTTAAAATTTCCTTGGTGGGTTCTAATTGCAATGCCAGCTCGTCCGGCATTCCCTTTCTCTGTGCCTTATATTGCTCTGAGAATTGATGGCGAAAGGTGGGGGCTTTCAAATCAAAAGCGGCACAAATTCCGTCAGGATTTTCCTGACCTATATATTTTAACAGCATATTGAAAAAACCGTAAATGGCATTGGTAGGCTGACCCTGACTGTTGGTCAGCATCCGAATTCCGTAAAACGCACGGTTTAATAAGCTGTTTGCATCCAGTAACATAATTTTTTTCATCGCTACAATCCCCCCTTCCTTCTATTATATCCTATATTTTCAAAAAAAAAAGGGGTATTTAAAAATAAGTTTTAAAAATTTTCCATATTACATATATTGCAAAGAGGTGAAAGGAATGAAAAAGACATTTTTAGGATTGCTTTTGGTGGTTGCGGCAGGTGTAGGAATATTTGTCTGGTATCAGAAAACAGACTGTGCGGTGGCGGGAGATACGATTAACTGGGTGGATTTTACCGTAACGGCAGAGGCAATGCAGTGTGCGGCAGACTGGGAAATTAAAAATCGAGAATTGGACTGGATTGCTTTGCTAGCGAGAGCGGCGGTGCTTTATGGAGGCAATTTTAAAAAATATGAACAGGAAGACTTGGATAACATTGCTCAAAAGGCCTTGGAGGGAATCGCCCCGAGAGACCAGACGGGGGAGGAATTAACCAAGTATTATGATTATTATTATGAAGCCTATTCTGCAGTGCTTGGGGAATTTTTGGGAGACTACACCTTAAATGGAGAAGAAAAATTTGGGATTAAAGCTTTTTGTCCCATTGCCTCAGGATATCATTTTTCCCATTATGACGATTTTGGAGCAGGAAGAAATTACGGCTTTGACCGAAAGCATCTGGGACATGACCTGTTAGGGAGTATCGGGACTCCTATTGTAGCAGTAGAAAGCGGTGTTGTGGAGGCGTTGGGCTGGAATCAGTACGGCGGCTGGAGAATTGGAATCCGCAGTTTTGACCAAAAACGGTATTATTATTATGCTCACATGAGAAAGAATCACCCCTACCATTATCAATTAAAGGAGGGGGATGTTGTCACAGCAGGAGAGGTGATTGGCTACCTTGGTATGACGGGCTACAGCAGTAAGGAAAATGTAAATAATATCAATGTTCCTCATCTTCATTGGGGGATACAGCTGATTTTTGACGAATCTCAAAAGGAGGCAGTCAGCGAAATCTGGATTGACTGTTATCAGATTACCAAATTTTTAAAACAAACCCGTTCAGAGGTCTATCAGGATTCAGGCTCTCTGGATTATTTTAGGTCCGTCCCTTTTTGGGAACCTTCTTTAGAAGGGAAGGAATTAAAAAACAAGGAAGAGGTTTTGATTGTTAACGATAAATAGGAGGGATTTTCATGTTCTTAACCGTCAAGTTACAATCCGCAATCGCAATTTTTCTGGTGGGAGCCTTGATTATTACAGGCGGGATTTTGTTGTATCGTCCTGCCCACTCTGCCTTTTCCGAACAACAGCAAGTTTCATTACCCATTCTCATGTATCACCATATTTTAAAGGATTCTGCTCGTCATGGAAGGTATGTCATTGGTCCGGAGGAATTGGAACAGGATTTGATTTACTTAAAAGAAAACGGATATGAAACAGTAACGGCAGAGGATGTAATTCGTTTTGTATATGAAGGAACCCCCCTCCCCAAAAAGCCCATAATGCTTACCTTTGATGACGGGTATTACAGTAATTTTTTGTATGCTTATCCTTTGCTGAAACAGTATCACATGAAGGGAGTATTGTTTCTCATTGGACAATATACGGATGAGTACAGCCAGTCCGGAGAGGTCAATCCAAACTATTCCCATGTTACCTGGGAACATTGCCGTGAAATGATAAAGGATGGTACCATGGAATTGCAAAATCACACTTACGGAATGCACAGTTTTAACACAGACCGTCAGGGTAGCAGTAAAGGAAAAGGAGAAACCTTGTGGCAGTATTACTTTGCGTTGTCACAGGATTTAAAAAAATTACAGGATAGATTTCAGGAGGAAACAGGGTATGTGCCCCGAGCCTTTTCTTATCCTTTTGGGATTGTCAGTCCCGAGTCGGTGGAAGTGTTAAAGGAACTGGGCTTTTTAGCCGCATTTACCAGTAATGAAGGAATCAATCAAATTTCTGTTGATAATCCCCAAGGATTGTACCGATTAAAACGATATTTACGACCTTCAAAGATAGATTCCAAAACCTTTTTTCAAAAAATACAATAAAATACCCCGCCCGAATTTGTCATCTTTCGGGCGGGGGTTTTTCGCTTGTACTTGCAATTTTTGTTTCGCTGTTCGGGGCATAGGCTTTTCTCTGTCTAGCCTCCAGCCCCTCTCGACCGGTCGACTAAGCAGTTCCGTAGCTCGGAAAACAGAAAATAAAAAGCAATTTTCTTGATTTTCCAAGCGTACTCACGGCTTACTCTCCCTGTTCGGGGCATAGGCTTTTCTCTGTCTAGCCTCCAGCCCCTCTCGACCGCTCACTTAAGCAGCTCCGTTAAGCTCAAAACAGAAAACAAAACCCGCGTTTTCTTGGTTTTTCGCTTGTACTTGCAGCTTAAGTTTCGCTGTTCGGGGCATAGGCTTTTCGTTTATAAATCATCTGCGTCCTGAACAGGAACTTCATTCTTGTTCACAGGTTTTCCCGTATAACTTCCCTGTGGGTCAGAACGTTTCATTTTTGGGGAAACGTAAGCATCAATCACAGATTGAGTTTTGGGGTCGGGTCGTAATACTTTTTTCATTTTTTTCACCTCACTGTTAGTATAAGGTGAAATTTTTGTTTTATGCAAACCATAAATTTGCTTCAAAGCATTTTTTTCCTTCATTTTTTTGACCCACAACATACCATATATTCCCCTCTGCTCCTGCAAACAAAGAAAGTGCTTCCTGATATTTGCATTCTCTGTGATACCGAATCAGCAAGGAGGAAACAGGCTTCTCCATAGGAGTACAGTTGCAGACCAGGTCGGCATACTCTGCATTGTTCAAATGCTTATTCTGGTCAATCATGGAGTAAGATGCCAAAAAAGCACCTGACGGGGAAACGGGCAATGCTTGGATTCTGTGCTTGGGAGGCAATTTTTCCTCCGCATCAAACAAAGCAGAAAGCCGAGGGTCATAGTCCCGCAAAATTTTATTTTCAAGAGTATCAATTAAAATCCAGTTGGTGTCAATCACCCCTTGCAATTCGCCGCCCTTCCAAAGCTCAGTTGTACGATAAAAACAAGCTCTGTGGGGTGCAAAGGGTTGAGTTCTCATGGTTATGGTATCGTAAGGATGAAGCTGGTGATACAGGGTTGCCTTTACATCGTTAATCAGAAAGGCGGTATGGGTTTGGGCATGAAGCTCTAATGTAATGCCCATTTGGTCACTGTGTTCCCGACTGATTTGCTGTGCCTGTCGAAGAAGGGCACTGTATTTCATGCACCCCTTAAAATCACATTCAAATCCTGTTACCGTAATTTCTTTTTCATAAATTTTCATGGGTGTTCTCCTTAAAAGAAGCTCATCTGGCTGGATTCCTCCATACCGTCAAGACAACCTTGATTTCGCAGCGTTTCAATTACAGTTTTATTCAGCTTCGCCCGAACCTGTAAGTCCTCAATGGAGAAAAAGGGCTCTTCCTCACGGGCAGAAACAATGGCCTTTGCGGCATTATCACCCAAGCCGTTTAAGGCATTGAGAGAGGGTCTGATTTTGCCTTCTCCCGTGGGTTTAAAACGAACACTGTCAGATTCTTCCAAGCTGATGGGCAGGAAGGAAAGGCCACGGGCATACATTTCAATGCAAAGCTCCAAAATAGTCATCATTTCCTTTTCCTTTTGGGTAGGCTTTGGCAAAGCTTCCAGCTCTTGCTTTTTGGCTTTCGCCACTTCAGGACCCTTACACATAAATTCAGCATCAAAATTATCTGCACGGATAGAAAAATAGGTGGAGTAATATTCCTCAGGATAATTGACTTTAAAATACGCTACACGGAATCCCATGGTAACATAAGCTGCCGCATGGGCCTTGGGGAACATGTACTGAATTTTTTTACAAGAATCAATATACCAATCCTCAACGCCGTTTTCCCGCATGAGTTTTTCCTGTTCTTGCGTCAGACCTTTTCCTTTTCTGACGCTTTCCATAATTTTAAAGGAATCCAGATTGGGAAGACCTTTGCGAATGAGAAAGCCCATAATATCGTCACGGGTACAGATAACATCCATCAGGGTAAGACCGTCATTGACAATCAAATCCTGAGCATTTCCCACCCATACGTCTGTTCCGTGGGAAAGTCCTGAAATCCGAACCAGCTCTGCAAAGGTGGTGGGCTTGGTATCCACCAACATCTGACGGACAAACTTGGTACCGAATTCCGGAACACCGTAGGTTCCTACAGAAGAGCCAATCTCTTCAGGGGTAACACCCAAAGCATCTGTTCCGGTAAATAAGCTCATGGTCTGTTTGTCATCTAACTGAATGGTGGTAGCATCCATTCCGGTCAAATCCTCCAACATTCTGATAACCGTAGGGTCGTCGTGTCCCAAAATATCCAGCTTTAACAGATTCTGGTCAATGGAATGGTATTCAAAATGGGTGGTGATGATGCCCGATTCGCGGTCATCTGCAGGGTGTTGCACGGGACAGAAGTTGTGAATGTCCGAATCCTTGGGGACAACAATGATTCCACCGGGATGCTGACCGGTGGTTCGTTTTACCCCCGTACAGCCCAGTGCAAGCCGTTCTTTTTCGGCATTGTTTATATTTTTCCCTGTTGTTTCAATGTATTTTAACACATAGCCAAAGGCGGTTTTTTCTGCCACCGTACCGATGGTTCCTGCACGGAATACAAAACCTTCCCCGAACAATTCTTCTGTATATTTATGGGCAACAGCTTGGTAGTCCCCTGAAAAGTTCAAGTCAATATCAGGTTCCTTGTCCGCATTAAAGCCTAAAAAGGTTTCAAATGGGATATCATGCCCGTCTTTTTTCATGACGGACGCACCGCATTTGGGACAGGGCTTATCCGGCATATCACACCCTGAACCGTAAGAGCCGTCCGTGATAAATTCTGAATATTTACAATCGGGGCAAACATAGTGAGGAACCAGAGAATTTACTTCGGTAATCCCCGCCATAAAGGCAACTAAAGAGGACCCGACTGACCCTCTGGACCCTACCAGATATCCGTCCGAATTGGACTTGGCAACCAGTTTTTGGGCAATCATATACATAACCGCATAGCCGTTATTGACAATGGGTGTCAGCTCCCGTTCCATTCTTGTTGCAACAATTTCGGGGAGAGGGTCACCATAAATCCGCTTTGCTTTTTCGTAGCACATTTCGGTCAAATCTTCAGCCGCCCGTTCCATTTTAGGCGGAAAGGTTTCTTTTGGAGTAGGACGGATTTTTTCTATCATATCCGCAATTTTGTTGGGGTTGGTAATGACAATTTCCTTTGCCTTTTCTTCCGGCAAATAAGAAAATTCTGCCAGCATTTCCTCTGTGGTTCTAAAATACAAAGGTGCTTGATGGCAGGCGTCATCAAATCCCTGTGCCGTCATCAACACTTCACGGAATATGGCATCCTCGGGATTTAAAAAGTGAACATCTCCCGTTGCCACAACCAATTTATTGTTGTCTTCTCCCAACTGTAAAATTTTGCGGTTCAACCATTTCAACGCTTCTTCGTCGGCTACAAGACGATTTCTGACCATAAATTGGTTGTTCCCCAAAGGCTGAACCTCGTAGTAATCATAAAAGTCGGCGAGATTTTGAATATATTCTTGAGGTTTGTTAAACAGAATTGCCTGATACAGTTCTCCCGCTTCGCAGGCAGAACCAATCAGCAACCCCTCTTTATGCTGTAAATACAAGCTTTTTGGAATTCTGGGTGTTCTGTAAAAATAATGTAAGTGAGATTCAGAAACCAGTTTGTATAAATTTTTCAGCCCCGTCAGATTTTGCACTAAGATGATGGCGTGATAAGCATTGAATTTTCGCACCTCTGCATCGTTGGCAAGAACGCAATTTAATTCCTGAATGCCGGAAACTGAATATTTTTTTTGAATCATAGCAAAGCATTTTAGCAGTATCCCTGCCGCCGCCGCTGCATCGTCGGCTGCTCTGTGGTGATTTTCCAAAGACACGCCCAGATGCTTTGCCACAACATTTAATCGATGTCGGTTCAGTTCAGGAAACAGTGTACGGGATAATTCCAGTGTGTCCAACGAGGTATTGGGAAGCGGGATGTTTTGTTTACGGCACGCTTCCCGAAGCACTCCCATATCAAAGGTAGCATTGTGCGCCACCAAAACACTATCCCCTACAAACTCCATAAAACGAGGCAAAACACGGGTGATAGGTTCAGAATGTGCGACCATATCATCTGTAATTTTGGATATTTCGATTGCTTCTGCAGGGATGGGCTTGTGGGGTTTTACAAGTTCAGAGAAGGAGGCAACAATCTGACCGTTTTGTACTTTCACTGCACCGATTTCAATAATGTCATCGCTGTAAACAGAAAGACCGGTTGTTTCCAAATCAAACACAACAAAGGTGCTATTCAAAGGGGCATCTTTTTCTCCCCAGACAATTTGGGGAATGTCATTGACAATATAAGCCTCGACCCCGTAAATAATTTTAATATCACTGTCCTTAGCCGCCTTAAACGCAAGAGGGAAGCTTTGGAGCACGCCGTGGTCGGTAATGGCAATGGCGCTATGACCCCATTTGATGGCAGTGTTCACCAAATCCTTGGCGGGAGCAAGTCCATCCATGGCACTCATCTGTGTGTGCACATGAAGCTCCACTCTCTTTTCGGGAGCCTCGTCTTTTTTGCTTTTCTTTTCTCCAATCATAATATGTTCTGCATGAATGACTGTTTCATGCTCATATTTATCGTCTTCCAGCTTTCCCTTGACAACAATCCGTTCCCCTTTTACCAAATGACTGTCTAAGGACTTTTCAAAGGTTTTTTCGCAAATAATTTTACAAATAATGGAGGAGGTTAAATCGGTAATGGCAAAAGAGTAAATCAGCCATCCCCGTTTTGTTTCGTGTTTTTCAATTTTAAAAAGTTCTCCTTCTGCTATCACAGGACCAAATTCTTGCCCAAGCTCAATCAGAGGAATGGGTTTTGCTTTAAATGCTTTTCCGTAAATAACGTCACCGGTTTTTTTCCCTGTCGAAACAGAGGCGGAGCTTTTGGCAATATATTCAGAAAGACGATTTTCCTGTTCCCGTTCAAATTCTGCCATTTGGTCTTGGGAATCCAAAACAGGTTCCGGTGCTTGTTGGAAAGCATCTGCCTCATTCAGATATGCCTCCCACTGAGGTTCTTCTGTGGGGTTTGGTGCTGAAACGGTCAGTTTCATTCCGTTCAGGTTCAGCAAGCGGGAAATCTCCTGTTCTAATTGTTTGATGACAGCAAAATCAACCGGTTGGGAACAATCCACAACCAGCTCCATCATTCTATTTGTTAAATCAATTTTACTTTCCGGCAATAAGATTCCTTCTGCCAGAGGGGCAGGAAGCTCTATTCCCGTAAACCAATGTAGTATTTCTTTCATGTGTTTTCTCCGTTTTGTATCTTTCTATGTACAAAATTACAACTGTTCTATTTCAGCCAGTAAGGCACTCACTGCCTCTCCTTCCGGTACCTTTCTTAAAATTTCTCCTTTTTTAAACAGTAATACACAGCCCTTTCCGCCCGCCAGTCCGATATCAGCCTCTTTTGCTTCGCCAGGGCCGTTCACCGCACAGCCCATCACAGCCACTTTTATGGTTTTCTGACAGTGCTCCAAGGCTTTTGTCACCTGTTCTGCAATAGGAATCAAGTTGACATTGCATCTTGCACAGGTGGGACAGGAAACAACCGTAACCCCCGTCTTTCGTAATCCCGCTGCTTTTAACAGCTCCTTGGCACACCGCACTTCTTCCACAGGGTCGGCAGTTAAGGATACCCGAATGGTATCTCCGATTCCGTCCAGTAAAAGAGCACCGATTCCCATAGCGGATTTGATGATGCCTCCATAAGAGGTTCCCGCCTCGGTAACGCCTAAATGCAAGGGATACTCGCATTTTTGACTCATCAGCCGATAGGCGGCAACTGTATCGGCTACAGTAGATGATTTTAAAGAAACCACAATATCCGAAAAATCGCATTGCTCCAGCAATTTAATATGCCCCAATGCACTCTCAACCATTGCCTCGGGGCAGGGGTGACCGTATTTTTCCAACAATACAGGCTCTAAGGATCCGCCGTTTACCCCGATGCGAATGGGAATCTTTTTTTTCTTTGCCATGTCCGCTACTGCTTTTACCCGCTCCATGGCACCAATGTTTCCGGGATTGATTCGAACCTTATCAATCCCCCGTTCCATGCATTTGAGGGCAAGCCGATAATCAAAATGAATATCTGCCACCAAGGGAACGGTAGTCTGTTCCTTGATTTTATCAATACATTCTGCCGATTCCATATCAGGAACCGCCAGACGGACTATTTCGCAACCAGCCTGTTCCAAGGCATGAATTTGTGCTATGGTTGCGGTAATATCCTTTGTTTTGGTGTTGGTCATGGATTGAATGGTGACGGGGGCACCGCCTCCCAATTTTATGGTTCCTACTGTTACTTGCTTTGTCATACGTTTTCTCTCCGTTTATGAAAAAAGTTTTACAATATCCTGATAGGTGACTGCTGCCATTAGGAGTAAAAGCAGTCCCATACCGATGGCGTGAACCAATCCCTCTTTTTCGGGAGGAATGGGTTTTCTGCGAATCAGCTCAATGAACAGGAAGAACACTCTTCCTCCGTCCAAGGCGGGAAAGGGCAGTAAATTAAATACCCCTAAATTTACCGCAATCAAAGCCGCTAAGGATAGTAAGCTCAAAATTCCTGCCTGTGCCGATTTTCCGATTTCGTTCACAATTCCCACAGGACCCGACATATCAGACAACGCTACCTGCCCTTGAAACAGGCTGATAAAGGAGTACAGCACCATTCGTACCGTCAAAAAACAGTTAAAAAAGGCACGCTCTAATACAGTAAAGAATGTGTTTTTCTCCTGTTTCATGTGATAGCCGAACAAATACCGCTGGGCTGTAACAGGGTTTCCCTCATTATCCACACCTTCAACCGTTTCTAATCGGGGAGTAATTGTTCTGGTCAGTTTTTTGCCCTCCCGTTTTAGAGTGACCTCCATTTCCTCGTAATTTGCTTTCATCATTTCAAATTGCAAATCGGCAGGAATGTGCACCCGATTTCCGTTAATGGCAACGATTTCATCTCCAGTTAAAAAACCTGCCTCCTCTGCGGCAGTGTTGGGAAGAACCTCTGCAATCGTATTTGTTGTTACCAGATTTCCCGTGTTGGCACACAAAATAATGTATAAAATAAATCCCAGCAAAATATTCATCAGTGCACCTGACACCATAACAAGGAGCCGTGCACCCACACTTTTGTTACAAAGGGCACCCAAGTTTTCAGATTGTTCATCTTCCCCCTCCATACTGCAGTACCCGCCAATGGGTAACAATCGGAGAGAATATCGGGTACCGTCCTTGGTAAAGGAAAACAGCTTTGGTCCCATGCCGATGGCAAATTCATGAACCGTCACGCCCACCGCCTTTGCCGCCATCAAATGTCCCGCTTCGTGAACGGCAATCAGCACACCGAACACCAAAATTGCTGCAATAATTGTCAAAATCATATTGAGTTACCTTTCTACCATAAAATTCCGGGCAGTTTCCCTTGCCCAGGCATCCGCCTCATAAATATCCTCTAAAGAAGGAGAGGGTATGATCGTATGTTGTTTCATAACCGCCTCTACCAGCTGAGGAATTTCAAGGAAGGACACCGTCCCCTTTAAAAATGCTTCCACCGCAATTTCGTTTGCACCGTTCATTACACAGGGCATTGTACCGCCCTTTTTTCCTGCCTCAAAGGCAAGGGACAGACAACGAAATGTTTGGGTATCAGGTTTATCAAAAGTTAGTTGATTCCACTTGGTAAAATCTACCGCCTGGGCAGAAGAGGGAAGACGATTTGGATAAGTTAGTGCCAACTGAATAGGCAGTTTCATATCTGCCGTTCCAAGCTGAGCCAGAATGGAGTTGTCTGTAAACTGCACCATAGAATGAATAATGCTTTGCCGATGCACCAGCACTTCTATCTGCTCCAATTCTACACCAAACAGCCACTTTGCTTCCAGTACCTCTAACCCCTTATTCATCAAGGTGGCAGAATCAATGGTAATTTTACTGCCCATGTTCCAGTTGGGATGCTTTAATGCATCTGCTGCTGTCACAGAGGACAGTTCTTCCCTTGTTTTTCCAAAAAAGGGTCCGCCGGATGCGGTGAGTAATATTTTTTCCAAAAAGGGTTTATTTCCTTCTAGACATTGAAAAATAGCAGAATGTTCGCTGTCTACCGGAAGAATGGATACACCGCGTTGTTCTGCTTCCTTCATGACAAGCTGTCCTGCGGTCACTAATGTTTCCTTGTTTGCAAGAGCAATGGTTTTCCCTTCTCGGATTGCGGCAATGGTGGGAGAGAGTCCCACGCTTCCCATCATAGAGGTGACCACCGTATCTGTATCAGGAAATACCGCCGCCTCCAACAATCCTTCCATTCCGCATACCACACGGGTATCGGTATCTGCCACCCGTGTTTTTAAGTCAAGGTATGCCTGTTCCTCAAAAACCGCACAAAGGGCGGGATGAAGCTGTCGGATTTGCTGTTCCAACAATGTTACATTTTTGTTGGCGGCAAGGACAGACACGGACAATTCTTCTATTTGGTTAACCACTTCCACCGTTTGGGTCCCGATAGAACCGGTGGAGCCTAAAATTGCAATTTTCTTTTGTTCCAATGATGTTTCCTCATTTCGTAAAAATAGTAAAATGAGCCAAAAACAGGCATGTTAGGGGGGCGGTAAATAAAATGCTGTCAAATCGGTCAATCACTCCGCCGTGTCCGGGCATAAGATTTCCAAAATCCTTGATGCCTTGTTCTCTCTTCATCCAAGAGGCAGTCAAATCTCCTACCTGTGCAATCAGTCCTAAACAAAGCCCTGCAACTGTTAAAGGCACAAGCTGTACGGTACAAACCTTAGAAAGAGCCAACCCGTATATCAATGCAGAGGCGGTCGTTCCAATCACACCGCCCACAGCACCCGCCACCGTTTTGTGAGGGCTGATAAGAGGACAGAGCTTGCGTTTCCCAAAGGCACGGCCGGTAAAATAAGCAAAGGTGTCGGTAAGCCATGCACCGCCCAAAATGAGCCAAATGGAGAAAACACCGAATTCCGACTGCCGTACCCAGACCAGACAGGCAAGAGCACAGGGAACATAAACCTGAAAGAACAGGCAGTTGGTCAAGTCGGAAAAAGATAATGCACCGGGACGGGACAGCATGATAGTCGCTCCCAAAAACCCATAAAGAACCAATGTCGTTACAACCCCCATGATAGAAGGCAGTAAGGGAATGAGAAAGCCTGCCAAAAAGCCTGCTCCCATCAAAATTTTATGCTTTTCGTACCCAAAAGCGCGGTACAATTCAGAAAGTCCCATAACCGAAATGATTCCCACCGCAATTTTTAATACCCATAGATTTCCGCATAAAAGGACAGTAAATAAAAGGATTAACGCCACAAGAGCGGATAATATTCTTATTTTCATAGCATCCTCCGTTATTTACGACCGCCGAACCGACGGTCTCTTTTCTGATAGTCTGCAATCATTCGGTCGATGTCTTTTGGTGAAAAATCAGGCCAGTTGATATTGGAATACCAAAATTCAGAATATGCCGCCTGCCACAGCATAAAGTTACTCAGTCTTAACTCACCGCTGGGACGGATAATCACATCAGGGTCAGGCACATGAGCGGTGTACATAAGGCGGGATAAGCTGTCCTCTGTAATTTCCTCGGGTTGCAAAGCTCCCTTTTTCACCTGTTCAGAAAGAACGCGGACCGCGTTGGTAATTTCCTCCCGACCGCCGTAATTCACTGCTAAATTTAAAATAAGACCCGTATTGTCTTTGCTGATTTCCTCCGCATGACCTATTTTTTCCCGAATTCGCTCAGGAAGTCCGTCAATATTTCCCACTACCCGAATGA
>JAZNAU010000046.1:0-13369 GCA_045586685.1 Clostridia bacterium | reverse complement strand
TTGGTATGACTGTTGCAGTTTCTGTTGCTATCGAAGAAGCGATGAATAAATAAGTAATTGTAAAAACAAGACACATCTTCCTTTTCGGTTGATGTGTCTGTTTTTTTATAAAAAAATTGCATCTCGTTTTGAGATGCAGATTCCTATTATTTTTTTAATTCATTCAAACAATCCTGACAAATAATTTTGCCCTTATAGGTCAATACATCATTTGCATTACCACAGAAAATACAAGCGGGTTCATATTTTTTAAGAATAATGGAATTTCCGTCAACATAAATTTCTATAGCATCTTTAATCTCAATGTCCAAGGTTCTTCTCAACTCAATAGGGAGCACAATCCGACCAAGTTCATCTACTTTTCTGACTATTCCTGTAGATTTCATTTCTTTTCCTCCTCATTTGTCTTTATAATAAAAGTTTATCATTTTATTCTTATTTTGTCAATCATTTTTTTCTAAAAATATTTTAAGAAATTTTGCATATGAAAAATGATTTGTTCATACAAGTAAAATGAACAGGAGGGGAGAAGGGTGCTGAATTTTATTTGGTGCGGAATGATTTTGTGCTCACTGCTGTATGGTGCTTGTACGGGTAGTTTGGAAGAAACTGTAGCGGGTTGTTTTTCCGGTACAGAAGAAGCAGTTACGTTGCTTTTATCCATGGCAGGGATTTTAAGTTTTTGGAGCGGATTATTAAAAATTGCACAGGCGGGAGGAGTTTTAACATTTCTGGAACGTTGCCTGATTCCTTTGACGAAGCGTTTGTTTCCGGGAATACCTCATGGTTCTGATGCAATGAATAAAATATGTGCCAATATGACTGCAAATTTATTTGGATTAGGAAATGCGGCTACTCCTTTCGGAATTTCTGCAATTAAAAGCATGAAGCAATATTCTTCTGACAATTCTACTGCAACAGATGATATGTGTACTTTTGTTGTATTAAATACTGCATCCATTCAGTTGATTCCGTCAACTGTAATTGCAATGAGAGCCGGATTAGGCTCAAAGGCCCCTGCATCTTTGATTCCTTTGTGCTGGATCAGCAGCATTGCGGCGTTACTTACAGGTTTGATGTGTGCTAAAATAATGAGAAACAGGGGTGGGTAACAGATGTCAAGCTATATTCTTCCTCTATTAATTGGTGTTATTTTACTGATAGGCTTGATTCAAAAAAAAGATACGTATTCCTGTTTTTTAGAAGGGGCAAAGGATGGGCTTATTTCCACATTCCAAATTGCCCCGGCTTTAATTGGATTGTTAGCAGCAATCAGTATGATGAGAGCGTCGGGGTTAATGGATTTCATTGTGGAAAGCATATCTCCAATCACCTCGTTTTTCCATGTTCCGAAAGAAGTGTTGCCGTTGATGTTAATGAGACCTGTTTCCGGAAGCGGTGCATTGGCAATAGTGGGGGACTTGCTAAAAACTTATGGTCCTGACTCGAAAATCGGCCTTACAGCGGCAGTAATGATGGGTTCCACGGAAACAACTTTTTATGCAATCAGTGTCTATTTTGCTGCAGCCGGAATAAAAAAAGCCAGATATACGATTATAGCGGCGTTGGCGGCAGATATAGTTGGGATGATTGTGAGCATTTTATTGTGCAGATGACAGGAGGTGCAAAATATCAGAATTTCAGATATGCGTCAAAAAGAAGTCATCAATATTGATAACGGCAATCGATTGGGATTTGTATGTGATATTGGGTTTGATTTGGAAGAAGGGAAAATTCAGTCTTTAATTGTACCAGGTACAGGAAAAACGGGTTTTTTTGGAAAAACTCAGGATATCATCATTCCTTGGGATTCAATAAAAAAAATAGGAAATGATATTGTTTTGGTTGATTTTGAGCTGTAATATATGATATAATATAAATGCAAAAGATACTCGGAGATGAGAAAATGAAGTCGATAACCCTAATTGCATTGAATGCAAAATATTGTCATACATCGCTTGCTATCCGTTCCATTGGTACCGCTTGCCTTGAAAGGGGAATAGAGGTCAGCTATCTGGAACGTTCTGTGAATGAACCCTTTCGAGAACTGATAAAAGCGGTTTTGTGTTGTCAGAGCGATGTTTATGCCTTTTCCTGTTATTTGTGGAACATTGAATTGGTTAAAAAAATATGTGTTGATTTAAAACAAATGAAGCCTGAATGTGAAATTCTTTTAGGCGGTCCGGAAGTGTCTTATGATCCGGAAGAATATGATTTTGCTGATGTGGTCATATGCGGTGAAGGGGAAATTTCGGTTCCTGATTATTTGTCAGGAAAAGTGTCAGGTAAAACGATTCACGGGATACCAGTCAATCCGTTGGACAAGCTGTCTTTTTGTTATTCTGATCAGGATTTGGAGGAAAATAAGCACCGTCTGATTTATTATGAAAGTGCAAGAGGATGCCCATATTCCTGCAGTTATTGTCTCTCTTCTCTAGAAAAAGGAGTCCGTTTTAAAGGTGTGAAAACAGTATGTGCTGAGTTAAAACGGTTTGACGATTTCAAAGTCGGTTTGGTAAAATTCGTTGACAGAACATTTAATGCAGACAGAAAACGTGCGTTAGAAATCTGGAAATTTGCTGCTGAAGAATGTAAACACACAAAATTTCATTTTGAATTAGCAGGGGAGTTGTTACAAGAGGAGGAGCTTGTTTTCCTTTCTTCAGTGCCAAAAGGAAAATTTCAATTTGAAATCGGAATTCAAAGCACACATGAAAAAACACTGGATGCGGTGGACCGAAAGGGAAATCTTTCTCTTTTATTTGATCGGATTCGCAGAGTGCTTTTACCCGGAAATATTCATGTCCATACCGATTTAATTGTGGGCATGCCGTATGAAACCTATGAAAGATTCAAGCAATCCTTCAATGATGTTTATGCCCTCTCTTCCGATTGCATTCAGGTTGGATTTTTAAAGCTGTTAAAAGGATCAAAAATCAGAAGAGAATCAGAACGATTTCATTATCGTTATTCGTCGTCTGCACCTTATGAAATTTATGACAATGATTTTATTACTGAAAAACAAGTGTTTCGTTTAGAGATGATTGCTGAAACGGTGGAACGCTTTTTTAACAGTCATGTTTTTGAAAAAAGCTTAGAATATGTGATTTCAAAATTTGTTTCCCCCTTTGATTTTTATGAGTTATTTTCCAAAGAATTTGATAACAGGGGAGCGGTTGCACAAAAAAAGTTGTATGAATTATTCTTTGATTTTTATATTCATCATTTTGGGCAGGACAAGCTGTTTTTGGAGTGGTTAAGATTTGATTGGACAAAACAAACAAAAGGGGCTCCGTTGCCCATTTTTTCGAAACAGCAACAATCTTATCAACCCCTATTGTTTCAACTGTTAGAAGAACAGGACTTTAAAGATACTTATTTGTCAGATATGGCAAATATGAAAAATAAGGATATTATTAAGCGTGTTTTTCTTTCGAAATTTGAACTGCCCCATGAAGTTTATTATTTGTTTTATCAGGATAATGCGGTAAATATAACAGAGAAATGTAATGAAATTAGCGGAAAAATTTGACTTTTTTCTTTTGTTGTGATACAATAAACTTTATATTACAATATAAACAGAAAAAAAGAATGGGAGGAGATGGCAACGACGGACAAGGTGATTGATTTTCATAATCATATTTTTCCTGAAAAAATTGCATCAAAAGTAGTCAATCAGTTGGGGAATTATTACGGTATGGAAATGCACGGAACGGCAGAAATTGATAATCTCCTAAAATTATCAAAGGAAGCGGGAATGCATAAATTGGTTGTCCATTCCACTGCTACAAAGGTTGAACAGGTGGAAACAATCAATACCTATCTGGGAGAAGTAATAAAAGAACAAAAAGGATATTTTATCGGTTTTGGAACCTTGCATCCCGATTTTGAAATGATTGAATCTGAATTGGACCGTATGGAAAAGTTGGGATTACAAGGATTAAAATTTCACCCTGATTTTCAACGATTTGAAATTGACTGTGATAAAATGTTTCGAATTTATGATATTGTAGGAAAACGGTTTCCTATTTTAATGCATACAGGTGATAAAAATTTTGACTTTTCAAGCCCCAAAAGAATGAGGCGAGCAGTGGATAATTTTCCTGATGTAACCTTTATTGCAGCACATTTCGGAGGGTACAGTAAATGGAAAGAAGCATCTGAATATCTGGTAGGGAAAAATTTATATTTTGATACCTCAAGTTCCTTAGGTTTTTTACCTGATAAGGATGCCATCAGAATGATTCGTGAACATGGTACTGACAAAATTTTATATGCCAGTGATTATCCTATTGTAACCCATCAATATTGCTTAGAACGTTTTTTGGAATTAGATTTAACAGAAGAGGAACGAGAAAGAATTCTCTATCGAAATGCAGTTGAATTACTGAAATTAAAGGAGGATTGATGTAATGTTAAAAGAATGGAAAGATAAAAGAATTTTATTTTTAGGAGACGGCATTACTCAAAATGGTTTGTATGTGGACTTTTTTGAAACCTATTTGATTCAATATTATTTTTCAAATTACGAAGGCTCTGTGATTCGTTTAGGTCTTAGTTCAGAAACCGTATCAGGATTAAGCGAAGTCGGACATCCTTTTCCTCGTCCCTGTTTACACGAAAGATTAGACAGAACACTAAAAGCAATCAATCCTGATGTTGTATTTTTATGTTACGGTTTGAACGACGGCATTTATGCAGCTTTTGATAACGAACGTTTTTCTGCATACAAAAACGGAATGTTAAAAGCGATTAACAAAATCCGCGAAACCGGAGCGGAAGTTATTGTTATGACGCCCACGCCATTTGATGCTCATAGCTTTTCTATACGGCTTTCTGATGAACCTGTACCTGCTGCAGGATGTCAGCACCCATATAAATGTTATAACGATACAATAAAGGCTTATGCACAGTGGGTTATGACATTAGGAGAAAAAGAAGGAGTTAAGAAGACCATAGATTTATTTACTCCTATGACAAGCTTTTTAACTGCTACCTACGAACGTGACCCGGCGTATAGTTCCGGTGACGGGATTCATCCCAATAATATCGGACATTGGGTTATGACAAAAGCGATGATAAAACAGCTGTTCAATATTACATTAAACAGAATGCCTTTTTATGTACAAAAATCAGGCCCCGGAGATTTCTTTAATTTATTGTGGTTTGATAATGAAACAATTTCTAATGCTTGGAGAGAAGAAATAGGACATACGAATCCCAATAAAGATATTCACGCACTGTCTGTAGAACATGCTTATACAAAAAGCAATCGTCAACAAATTATTAAAATGGCACGTGAAAATGCAAAGAGAATTTCTGAATCAAAATGGAAAGGGTACCGAAAGCTTGATTTTTATTTAGACGGAAGAGAAGGAACCTTGATTGTTCCCAACAATCCACGCGAAGACGGTATGTGGATTTGGAGAACGGAATTTTTAGGCGATTTTGATGCGGTTGACATGGAGATGCTTAAGCAGGGGTATCATCTGGCGTATTATTGCCTGAGCGATATGTACGGCAATCCAAAAGCGGTAACCCTGATGGAAGAATTTCGCGGATTTGTTATGGGATATTTTAAATTATCCGCAAAACCTATCTTGTTTGGGTTTAGCCGAGGAGGTTTGTATGCGGTCAATTATGCCGCTAAATACTTCTTATATGTTACAGCTCTTTATCTGGATGCGCCTGTTTTGGATATCAACAGTTGGCCTCGAAAGACAGGAACTCCTGAGCTTTGGGAAGAATGCAAGCGATGTTATGGTTTGACGGATGAATCGGCAGATTCCTTTGATAAAAATCCTCTGAATCAGGTTCAGTCATTGTTAGATGCTGCCATTCCTGTTATTTTAGTGGCAGGTGATGCTGATACAGTTGTTCCCTTTTCGGAAAATGGGGGGGAATTTTCTAAGATGTACGAAAACAACGGTAAATTTAAATTGATTGTAAAACCTGATTGCGGGCATTATCCCCAAAGTTTAGAGGATCCCACACCGATTGTGACCTTCTTAAATGATTGCGTAGAATAAAAATATAAAATCCCTCTGATTTTTTTGTGTTTTTGGTACACAATAAAAATCGGGGGGATTTTTTTGAAAAAAATAATATGTTTAATATGTGTTATGCTTTTTATATCAGTTCCGTGTTTCTCATCGGAAAGTCACTATCAATCAATGATAAATGGAAAACCGATTCATACAACAGAACCAATTCTTGAGCAAAATGATGAGGTTTTTATTTCGATTAAAGATACTGCTTCTCTGTTTCATAATGATTATGAAATCAGGCAGAATAAAACTGACCATTCTGTGGTCATTGTTGAAAACGGTCTGTATTCTTATTTGAAGGAAGGACGTATGTTTGGAGTAATAAAAAATAAGGTTGTTTCTTTTTCAGAGCCTTGCTTTTATAAGGAGGGGGAGCTGTATCTTCCCGTTTCCGTCTGTGCAAAAATCACAGGGTATTATTTAATCAAAAGCAAGAGTTATTTGCAATTTTTTAAGTGGTAGTCACAAAAACATCAACTGCCATTGTTTTCAGTTGCTCGGAAGCATTTTCTGCATGCTTCATTGAGGGAAATAGACCATATACAGTCGGTCCGCTTCCACTCATTAACGTTCCAATGGCTCCGCATTGCGTCATTTTTTGTTTTATTTCCGGAATAGGGTTCTTCCTTGTTTTCTTAATTATTTCAAATGCAGGGGCTTCTAAGGTATTAGAAAGGCACTTTGCAATTAACGAAATATCCTTTTGTGTAATCGCATCAATCATTTTTTTTGTATCAGGATGCACAGGGTTCTTTATTTTGTCCCACTGGCAGAATGCCTGAGGCGTTGAAACACCAAACTTTGGCTTTGCAAGAACAATCGGAATTTTCGGCAAAGAGGGTAGGGGTGTTAATGATTCCCCAATCCCTTCGGCAAGCATTGTTCCGCCGTGAATACAATAAGGAACATCTGCTCCGATTCTGTATCCGATTTTGCATAATTGTTCAACGGATAACTTCGTTTCAAAGCATTGATTTAATATTTTTAATACCGCTGCTGCGTTTGAACTTCCGCCTGCCAATCCTGCACATACAGGAATATTTTTTTCAATTTCAATTAAAATACCTTCGTTTTTTATTCCGGTTTCTTCAAAAAACAATTCGGCAGCACGGTATGCATGATTTTTTCTGTCGGTGGGAATGAATGAAACGTTTGTCTTTATCTCAATCCCACCGGTTTTTGTCATCGTAACAGTAACAACGTCATAGAGATTTACACTGTGCATTACCGAACAAATGCTGTGATAACCGTTGGGAAGAACACCGGTGATATCCAATGTTAAATTGATTTTTGCATAACTCAGTTCTTTCATGCCTTTTTCACCTCATTATTCATTATACACTTTTTTTCTCCTTTTGGCAAGATATTTCGGCAATAAATGTATAAAACTCCTTTGTTTGACTCATACTGTGAGCAAAGGGGGAATTGATATGAAAAAATGGTTTCTGAGTATGGGAGTTGCTCTTTTTTTAATGGCTATATTCGGCTACGCAAATCATGTGAATCAAAATCTTTCTGACCATGTATTACGAATGCATATTATAGCAAACAGCAATTCGCCAGAAGACCAAGCATTGAAATTAGAGGTTCGGGATGAAATAATCCATCAGTTAAATTTAATCCTTCCCAAGAACAGTGATAAAAAGAGGACAACCGCAACGGTATTAAGACACAGTGATTTGTTGCTAAGCTCTGCAAAAAATGTTCTTCAAAAAAAGGGGTGTAATGATTCGGTTTCCTTTGTTTACGGAAAAAGCTATTTCCCTTTAAAGAGTTACTCTGATTTATCCTTTCCGTCCGGAGAATATGATTCATTTCAAATTCGAATAGGGAAGGGCGAAGGGGAAAATTGGTGGTGTGTCATGTATCCTTCATTTGGAGCACCGGCTGAGGAAGTTTTAGAAGATGAAACCATAAATTTGATAAAAGAACAACTGTCATTAGAAGAATATGAACTTATTACATCGGACAAGCCTACTGTAATATTTCGTTTTAAAACAGTGGATTACTTAATGAAAATAAAAGAAAAATTTAAATCAATCGGGAGTGAACTGTAAATGAGAAAAAGAAATTACGGATATGCAGTTTTTTCTGTTTTACTTGTGTTAGTGGCATCATTTGGGATTTATCAATATTCATCCGCAAAGGAGTACAAACGAATGATGACAAACCAATATCAACGTTCCTTTAGTGACTTATTGGATTATGTTGGAAATATTGAAGTAGAATTAAAAAAAGGTAAAGCGGTGACAGATACTGCTCAAATGACTGCATTGTCAGCTGATATATGGAAAAAAGCTGCTTTTGCACAGGAAAATTTAGGCCAACTTCCTATTAGTGAATTGGAGTTGGAAAATACGGCAAAATTTTTATCACAGGTAGGGGATTACACCTACAGCCTTTCAAGAAAAATGTTAGACGGAGAAGCGGTAACAATAGAAGAAAAACAAACAATGAAAGAATTAGGAAATTATGCTAGCTCTCTTTATGAATCCTTAACCAAAATGCAAAACGACCTGTATGACGGAAATATTAGTTTTATAAAAGCGGGAAAAAAGGTGTTTGCTGACAATCAAAATTCTTATTTCGGAACGGGATTGGAGACGGTTGAAAAAGAATTTGCAGATTATCCCTCTTTAATTTATGACGGTCCTTTTTCAGAACACATTCATAAAAAAACATCAAAATTCCTAGAGGGGCTACCCGATATTTCAACCGCAGATGCCGAACAATGCGTGCGGAAATTTCTGTCCGACCAACAAATTGTATCAATCACAAAGTTAGAAGATGGAAATGGTACCATTCCAACATACTGTTTTCGTGTAAAAACAGATGGAGAAAAAGATGCTGAGATTGATATTGCAATCAGTAAGCAGGGCGGATATCCCGTGTGGATGCTTAGCAACAAACAAGTTTCATCAGATGGTTTGAAAACAGATGAAGCCATAGAAAAGGCAAAACAATTTTTGTCCAATCATCGTTATGCTAACATGAAAGAAAGCTATTACGAACGAATGGGAAACACTTTGTTAATCAATTTTGCATATGTACAGGATGGGATTGTCATTTATCCTGATTTAATTAAGACAAAAATTTCCTTAGAAGATGGATCGGTTGTTGGGTTTGAGTGCAATGGTTATCTAATGAATCACGAAGAACACCGTATGTTGCCAGAGAATCTGTTGTCAGCAGAACAGGCAAGACAAATTGCAGAAAAGGTAATGGAAATAGAGGTTCAAAATTTGACAATGATTCCGTTAGAAACAGGGAAAGATGTGTTATGCTATGAGTTTAAAGGAAAAATTGATCAGGATGAATTTTTGATTTATTTGAATGCAGAAACAGGAAAACAAGAAAAAATATTATTGCTATTGGTATCCGAGAGCGGAACACTGACAATATAAAAAAGGGCCTTCGTACAACCATACGAAGGCTCTTTTGCACTTATAAACCAAATCTATTTACTTTTTTGATTTGTGCATAATATGAATTTCGTCAGGGAAGATATTGATAGATACTTTTTCCCCTTCTTTTTCTGATTTTGTGCTTTGAACAAGCCAGGTAAATTTTTCCCCTTCCAGTAACATTTCGTAATGAACACCCTTGAATACAACAGAAGTAACCGTTACATCCAGCATTCCTTCACCAAATGGCACAACTCGTACATCTTCGGGGCGAATGATCACATCAACAGGCTCATTTTTTTCAAATCCTTTGTCAACACAGGTAAATTCACGGCCTGCAAATTCAACTTTAAAATCATCTTTCATAATTCCGTCAATAATGTTGCTTTCACCAATAAATCTTGCAACAAATGCATTTTCAGGCTCGTTGTAAATATCAACAGGAGACCCTAATTGTTGAATCACACCTTCTGACATAACAACGATGGTGTCCGACATAGTAAGAGCTTCTTCCTGATCGTGAGTAACATATAAAAAGGTGATGCCTAATTTTCTCTGTAAATTTTTTAATTCAAATTGCATTTCCTGTCGAAGTTTTAAATCCAAAGCCCCTAAGGGTTCGTCAAACAACAATACTCTTGGTTCATTCACAATGGCTCTTGCAATGGCAATACGCTGTTGCTGACCGCCACTTAAAGAATCAGGCATTCTTTTTTCAAAACCCTCTAAATTGACCATCTTTAATGCTTTTTTTACTTTTTGGTCAATTTCATCCTTATTCATTTTTTTTATTTTTAACCCAAAGGCAACATTTTCATAAATATTCATGTGAGAAAATAAAGAATATTTTTGAAATACCGTATTAAAAGGACGTTTGTTTGGCGGAATTTTATTGATTGATTTTCCTTCAAATAAAACTTCCCCTTCATCGGGATTTTCAAATCCGCCTATGATACGCAAGGTTGTTGTTTTTCCGCAACCGCTTGGACCAAGCAGGGTAACAAACTCGTGTTCTTTAATTTCTAAGTTGAAATTTTCTAAAACACCTGTTTCATCAAATGCTTTTGAAATATTATTAAGCGTCAAAATGACATTGCTCATCTTCATCTACCTCTTATCAATCTGTAGTAGTGGTAACCTCTGTCCATGCCTTATTATAAAGTTCTAAGGAATCTTTGTCCAGACTTTTGAAAATTTCCCAAGTATCAGGTTTTTCATCACCGGGATACATAAATGCAGGATTTTTGTTTTCTGCCTCGATTTGTTTCATTGCTTGGGACTGTACACTGTAGTATTCAATATAATCAGCGTTTTTCTTTGCTATATCGGTTCGGCACATAAAATCAATAAATAATTCTGCCTCTTTTTTGTGCTTGCTATTTGCAGGAATAACCATTGCATCAAAGAATAAATTGCTTCCTTCGGCAGGAACTGCATAAGCTAAATCGGAATTTTGGTTCATGGCATACAAAGCATCTCCGGCATACACAAGGGCAACTGCAGCTTCCTCTGCAACCATTTTATCCTTAATATCATCAAAACCATATGCAAGAATGATTTTCTTATGAGCAATCAATTTTTCTTTTGCTTCATTGATTTCCTTCGGATTGGTGCTGTTCAAAGAGTAGCCCAATGATTTTAACGAGGCACCGATTGCGTCACGGACAGAATCCATCATTAAAATCTGTCCTTCGTATTTATCACCAAACAAAACATCCCATGTAATTTCATCTTCATCTACCATCTTAGTATTATATAAAATCCCAAGAGTTCCCCACATATAAGGAACGGAATATTCATTATTTGGGTCGTAGTCCAGATTTTTAAATTTACTGTCAATATACTGATAGTTAGGAATATTATTAAAATCTATCTTTGCAAGCAACCCTTCCCGAACCATTTTTTCTATCATATAATCAGAAGGGAAAAGGAGATCATATTCAGCATTACTTTTTGTTATTTTGTTATACATATCTTCATTGGTAACAAAACGCTCATAATTAATTTTGATATTGGGATACTCTTTTTCAAATTCATCCAGTACCGATTCGTCAATATAATCTTCCCAATTATAAATATTCAACGTTGTTCTGTCATCTCCGCAACCGGTTAACACTACAGATAACATTAATATAAATACAGTCAATAATGCAAATTTTTTCATTTAATTTACTCCTTTTTATTCTGTTGGATTTTTACTTTTGACCTGACGAAGATTGGTGATGAATAACAAGATTAGAATCACCAAAAACATCAGAGCAGACAGGGCATTGATTTCAGGCTTAATACCCCGTTTGGTCATGGTATAGATTAAAATTGACAGATTTTGCACTCCTTGACCGGTGGTGAAAAAGCTAATCATAAAATCATCAATAGAAAGAGTCATGGAAATTAACATTCCTGTAATAACTCCCGGCATAATCTCAGGTAAAACAATTTTTCTGTATGCCGTTAAGTAAGTGGCTCCTAAATCCAGCGCCGCCTCAAAGGTATGGCGGTTCAGATAATAAAGCTTTGGCAAAACAGACAAAATCACATATGGAACACAAAAGGTAACGTGTGCCATTAAAAGGGTTGAAAAACCTAATTGTATGCTCAAAAAGGAAAATAAAAGCATCAAAGATACGCCGGTAACAATATCTGAATTGACCATTGGAAGATAAGTGGCACTTGTAAATATTTTTCTGGTAACAGGCTTTGAATGATATAAAGCAATGGCTGCCAATGTTCCGATAAGTGTTGCAATGAAAGAGGCCAAAACTGCCACCAGCATAGTTGTCCCTAATGCGGATAAAATGCTTTCGTTTTGAAACAAACTTTGATACCATTTCAAAGAGAAACCGCTCCACATTCCGCGGGATTTTCCTTCATTAAAGGAAAATGCAATCAATGTAATAATCGGAGCATACATGAATAGTAAAACCAAATAGAAATACCATTTGGAAAAAATTCTTTTTACCATACTGCAGGTCCTCCTTCTTCGTCAGAGGTTCGGTTCACATACCACATACAGATGACAATAATAATCATTACGGCAATAGAAATGGCAGAACCAAAATTCCAATTACTGAGAACACCAAATTGTTGTTCGATAATGTCACCAATCATGGGGACTTTTCCTCCACCCAAAAGCTTTGATACAACAAAGGTTGTAACACCGGGCACAAATACCATTGTAATACCGGATACAATTCCGGGAACACTTAAAGGCAAGATGATTTTCATAAATCGCACAAAGAAATTTGCACCTAAATCAGCAGCGGCTTCCAGCATGTTCTTTGGAATTTTTGAAATAGAAGTATAAATAGGAAAAATCATATAGGGCAGCAAATTATAAACCATACCAAGTACAACCGCACCTTGGCGGTATAAAAACTGCACTTTTTCAAACCCAAAATGGACCAACAGTTGATTGATCAATCCACTGTTCTCCAGTAATGTAAGCCAAGCATAGGTTCGAAGCAGAAAATTCATCCACATAGGAGCAATAAACAAAACAAGCAATACTGTCTTTTTCTTAAACGTATTTCCTGCAAGAATCATTGCCACAGGATATCCTACCAGAAGGCAAATAACCGTCGCTAAAAAGGCAAGCCATAAAGAACGGAGCATTACAACCAAATAGGTAGAATCGACAAGCTGTTTAAAATTTTCAAATGTAAAGTTTCCGTCTGAGCTGGTAAATCCGTAGTAGAGAATCAAAATGACCGGTATAATGATAAACAAGCAAAGCCAGATGACAAACGGAATATATATAATAAATTTACTCTTTTTCAATCTTATCTCATCCTTGTAATCAATTAAAAATTAGGGGGTGTAGTAATCCATAAAAGCTTTGCGGGTATTTTCCCTTTGTTAACAATACAGTGGGGAAGATCTGCAGGAAAATAAAAACATTCACCTTTTTTTACCTTATAG
>JAZNAU010000045.1:0-48449 GCA_045586685.1 Clostridia bacterium | reverse complement strand
AAATGAGGTAGCAGCAAAATGGTTTTGCTACTGCCTCATTTTTTACCGTTTGTAATTCACTGCTTGCCGGGATACAATATAGGGTCGAACAAACGTATTCGCCGCTGCTACATGAAGGGGGTGCTTTGCGTAAGTTTCCAGCGCTTCCCAAGATTCATGGTCAGAAATCAAAACTGCATCATCTTCCTCAATCCCCACTTCCAAAGACAGCAACCCAGGGATTTGTCCGTTTAACCCTTCCAGCTCTTTTTTTATAACTTCCGCATCTGTTCCTTCTTTTAGTTTCCACATAATAACATGACGTATCATCTTTCCTCTTCCTTTCTTTTATTTTTTACAGAGCCTCGCTCTTTTAAAATTGGTATAAACACTTTTTTTACCGGCAATAGTTCTTCCATTAAGGCTTTTGCGGCAAATTCTCTAATCATTTCCTTCGGATGTGCTACGGAGGTCAGGTGATAAAAGAAGGTGGAAATCATGGTATTATCCACGATGATGACCGAAATGTCTTGCAACGCCGTATTTTTTCACCATTTCCGGTTCGCTGTCCAGCTTGTCGCCGGGCTTGATTTGTCCGGATTGTATCTGTTTTCTTAAAAAATCAGCTAATTGCAGATACAGAGAGCGGGAATTGCTTCTGTCTATCATTTTTATCACCTACTGTTATTATACTTTATTTTCATTAAAAAAGCAAGAAAAGATTGACAACATGCTGTTCTTTTGATATAATTTACCTTGTCCCGACAAGTGAAATAATATTTAACCCACAGAACAAAAAACAAGCAATCTATGGGCAAAAGAAGAATTGATAACGGTTTATATTTTCCTTGGGGAAAATTTAAATAGAATCTTTACTAATAGAAAGGAAGTACAACAATGAGAGAACAAATCAAGCAAGACATCAGAAACACCGTTACAATCATTGACACCTCATCCTTGGTATATACAGATGTAACGGAATACAAGCATCTGGCAGAAGGAAATGTGTGGACCAAAGCCATTCAGGCTGCTTTGGATGAAAAGAAAAACGTGTCTATTCCTTATATGGGAGAACCTATTTTCTTAAATGATTCTATTTTTATGGATAGCGGTTGCAATCTGAAAATTGCTGAAAATCAGGAAATGAAGCTTTGCCCCAGTGTCAATGTCTGCATGATAAGAAACCGTCATATTATTCCCGGAAATTTTGGTTATGTGGAGCAACACAATCCGGACGAGTATATTACTGTACAGGGAGGCATCTGGTCTTCTGAACAAAACAGTCTGCTGTGTGTTGATAAATTCAAAAGCAGTATTGGCGGGTTTGCTCATTTTATGTTTTCTAACGTAAAGCATCTGAATATTACAGACGTTACCTTCGCCGGCGGTTGTGTTTCTTATGCAATACAAATAACCAATGCTTATGATTTTTATGTAAATCATATTGAATTTTACAATCATAAAAAAGACGGGGTACATATTAACGGTCCTTCCAAATATGGAATCATCAGTAACCTGAAAGGAAAAAATTTAGGCGATGACATGGTTGCTATTCTTGCATGGGATTGGTACAGATCCGGTGTGACTCATGGAGATATAGAACGAATTTTGGTGGAAAATGTAGAAGGGGACAACAACGAGCTTCGCCTTCTCACCGGCAGAAAGGAATATCCTAACAAGACCACCCATGATTGTGCCGTTCGTGATTGCGTTATTGAAAATGTCAGCGGAATTTATACCCACAAAATGTATTATCAGCCCAACTGTGCCAATGTAAGACGTGGCAATGACTTTGATTCTGCCTTAAACGTAGGAGAAATGAGTAATATTTATTTTAAGAATATTTCCTTCCCTTGCTTACGTGAAAGCGGATTTAACGACATTCCTGTGTATGGCTTGTTTGATATTCTGGCAGATTGTGAAAACATTCATTTTGAAGATATTTCCGTAAGCCAGAGCTGTGAGGACTTGGCATCTAAAAATATTAGCCTGGTTAACGTAGGCCCCATTTCTGCTCCCTATAAAATTACTGAAGATCCCAAGGATTGGGGTGATTTGTTTGATGCAAATGCGGTTTGTACCGTCAAAGATATTCATTTGAAAAACATTACATTCCAAGGACAAAAAGAAACGGATCCCAAAAAACTGGTAAAAGAAACTCGCCAGAAACCCAATCCCGATAATCCCAGACTTGGCGGGAACGGATATGGAACTGTGGAAAAGGTTGAAGTAGAATAATAAAGTCACTGAAACATGACATTATGGCAATCGGCAGTGCGGTAATGTGGGGTTGTAGCAAAATTTTTGCTACAACCCCTTTTCACTTCGTTCATAAAAAAACAGAAAATTACAAAAATTAAAAAAAGCACTTGACATTTTAACAAATTTGTATTATAATAGCCTAGTAACATAAATATGCCGCTGTGATGGAATTGGCAGACGTAGCGGACTCAAAATCCGCCGGTAGCGATACCGTGCCGGTTCGACTCCGGCCAGCGGCACCAAAAAGGAACTCTCTTTTGAGAGTTCCTTTTTTAATAAAACGGAGTCGAACCGTGAGACGGCTTGGAGCGTAAAGAAAACGATTAAAAATCGTTTTTAGTGAACAAGGTGCGTAGACGGGCACCGTGAGCGGAGCGGAACGGTCGTCAAGCAGGCAAGACGCGAAGCGGCTGTTCCGGCCAGCGGCACCAAAAAGGAACTCTCTTTTGAGAGTTCCTTTTTCAATAAAACGGAGTCGAACCATAAGCAAATCGGCTTTTTTTACAATATTCAGAATTATGCTTCCAGACAGGCGGCAATGCACACCTCTAATAATGTCCATTCCTTTATGGTAGAAGATTTTAATGAATAATCGCAATCAGATACCAAAGAAATCAAGGTCGAGAGCCGTTCCTCTGAAATTTTTCTTGCAATGGCAATGTTGGTTTTTAATCTGTATGGAGAAAGCCCCAGTGCCGTTGCCGTAGGATTTGGGCATTTTTTTATCTTGTAAAGGAGGCAGAAGTTCTGGGAAATGGTGTTAATAATACGCCTGATTTCCAAAGGCTTACCGGTGTTTTCGTCCAAAACAACCTTTAAGTCTGCGAGAATGGAAAACGCAACCTTATTTTGTTTTTCCAATATGGCATTGCTCAGACTATAAATTCGGTTTTCTGCCGATCGAGTTGTGAGCTGATCAATTTCCTCGGTTGTAATCACATCTTCATTTGCACAACTGCATAGCTTGTTGATTTCCTGTTCCAGATAAAACATACCGGTTCCGCAACGGGACATGAGGTATTCTATGGTTTTCACCGTGATTTTCTTTTTTTGCCGTTGTACCAAAAGAGTAATCCATGCTTTCAGCTGATCTTCCGTCATTTGATTACATTCTACCTCTTCTGTCAGCTCCAGTAATTTTTTTTGTTTTTTGTCCACACTTTGTTCTGCAAATACAATGTAAGAATAGTCCGGCACATCCTGCAGAATCTTTAACAGAAAGTCCTTATCAGAGACCTTTGGTTTTTTAAATACCTCTGTATCTTTTAATAGTAATAGTTTCTTTTCCGAAAAAACGGGGGGTGTTTGTAAGAATTGTTCAATTCGTTCCGCATCAATTTTATCAGCGCGGTATAAATTAAAATCCCTAAAGGATTCGTCCGGAACGATTAGCTTGAGGAACTGTTTGCAGTATTGTTGTATCAGATATGGCTCATCTCCGTACAGTAAATAAACCTGATGGCTCAAGCCTTGGCTCAGTTCCCGTTTTAATTCTTCCGGTTTCATTATAATTCCCCCTTTTCGAATGTGGATTCAAGCAATAATCTGACTTTCCCTTCTTTAATAAGGAAAGAAAAGGTACCTTGTTCTTGTTCGGAATATGTTTTTCCGAAAACAGTAAGCTTTCCTGTTTCCGGTCGACCGTAAATCTGTGCCGAACTGCCTGAGGTTTTACTGATTTCTGCAGTAAAGTTTTTGTTGTGATACCAGCGCACGGTTCCGTCCGGATAAAGCTCACAGTGATTGTCTGTCCCTAAAGAAAGAACAAAGGGTTGAGTAAAATTGGTCATTTTCACTTTGTTTTTGTCCGCAATTTTTTGGATATACGAGGATAAATTCTGATCCGGTTTTAACAGATATTGCTTAATAGTCCGGTCAGTTCCCAAATCACGGAACAATGCCACTGTATTCTTATTATAATTTAAAAAGTAAAAAACATCAATAGTTCTGATGTTATTTTTCTTAAAATAATTTAAAAAATCCTGATAATCGTAAAAATATGAGGTATTGTTGTCAGAAACGCCGGCAAGGAGCAAGGTGTTTCCTTCCTCTGTTTTAATCAGTATATTACGGATGCACCCTGCACTGATAACCGTCAGGGAATCGTACTTGGAAAATCGGTATTGCTGAATGCTTCCTGCTGTCAGACAAAAGACCAGACAAAATAACAAAAGAAAATTTTTCCTTCTCAAGGTCAGAAAATAACAAAACACAAGCAAAAAGCAATAGGCAGCAATGAAAAATCTGTTCGGAACCGCAAGCTCAAAAGAAGGAATTTTTGCCAGCAACTCCAACGGACCAAACAAAAGCTCTGTCATTCCCTCCAATAAAGTTGATTCCAAATGTGCCAAGGATGGAAACAAAACAGCGACCCCCGCAAACACAAATACACTTGCAAGTAAAATCGGAAACAATGGAATCACAACGATATTTGCCAGAAGAGCCACAGTGGGTAACTGATGGTAAAAATAGAGCAATACCATCAAGGATGTTAAATAGGAAGAAACTGATACACATATTAGATCGATAAATTCTGATCGAGGGAAAAACTTCACGGTTATTCTTTGGATTATGGGAAGAAATGTTACAATTCCCAAGGTTGAGGAAAAGGAAAGTAAAAAGCTTGCACCAAACAGCTGATCGGGTCGAAAGAACAAAATAACAAAAGCCGCAATAAATAAGGAATTTACTGAATCTGATTCCGTCCACAAGCAATCGGCAAGTAAAAATAAAAACCCCATAATACATGCCCGAAGGACCGGTGCCTGACCGCCCATAAAGAGAGCCAGAAAGAGGGGCAACGGTAAGCAAAGCCAGCGATTGAAAGGATAAGGCACTCGAAAAAGCTTCAGTAAGGTTAAAAAGAAAAGCAATAAAATAGATACATGAAGGCCTGATACCGAAAGAATATGAGAAGTGCCGGTTTTGCGAAACATGGATTGATGAACCGAGGTCAGACTGGCACGATCTCCCGTGGCAATGGCAATCAGAACACCCTTCCAAGAAGAATGAAGGTGTTGGTTTAGTAAAGCAATCATATGTTCCCGCAGACGAAGAGGCGCATAGCGGAGTTTGTTCCATGGGGAAAGGGGCAGTGTTGATAGTTTTGGATCAGCACAGTAAAGAGAATAGCCCTGATTGACCAAATATGCTCCGAATCCGTTCTTTTCCTGTTTCATCATTTTTGAAGAAGACAAGGTTCCTGTGGCAGATAGTACCGTTCCTGCAGAAAATTGTTCTTTGGTGGTCAGCCATAGCTTTAAAAAGCTCTTTTCGCCGTTTAATGAGGTAAGTGAAATCTGATAAGAATACAGTCCGTTACTGCCTTCGTCTGGAACATCGCTGATAACCCCTTCAAAAGAACCTACGGTTTGATGCAGTCTTGTAGGGCGGTCAAGGGTCATTGCCTGCTGTGCATAAAGACCAGTTGCTCCCAATCCAAAAAAGAGAATCATTGCCAGATATGCAAAAGACTTTTTCCAAAAGGATAATCCCAAGCAAAGAAGAAAAAATAAAACGCCGCAAAACATCATTTGCTTTGCGGCGTGGGCATAACAATAAATTCCTGCCATAAAGGACAGGCAGAACCAGATGATTGGCCGTTTCATTACGACGGGTCATCCTCTAAAGCGTTTTCCAGCCATACCTCAGCCAAATCCAGTGCTCGGTACAAGCCTTCACGGTCCACTTTTTTCAAAACCTTTTCCTTGCCATTGCCGAAATTTGTCTGAAGGGAGACGGTAACATCTGTTGCTACCTGTAAATCGTTCATATCCTCTGTCCGATTCACCGTCATCATAATGATGTATTTATCCTCCGGATTTCCGTAATATAAAATTTTTCCGTTTCTGATCAGGGGTTTTCCGTGATACAACAGAAATTCCTGCTTCTTTTTCTTTTCAGCCAAATCAAAAACCTCCTTAAAATATCACACGTTACTCCTATTATACCATAAGATAGGAAAAAGGTAAAGAAATTTTTCGATTTTTTGAAAAATTTGAGAAAAATTTTTAAAAAAAGCTTGCAAGATTAAAAAATTAGTGTTATAATGAGAGTATGTCAAAGTGGAAAAGTGTATTTTTTCTTTGACAAAATGCTATTTTACAGCGGTTTTTCGTTTGTGACAGCTGTAGCGCTATTTGTTTACAGTTTTGTTACAAGTGAAAAATACCATTGACTTTGACCAAAAGCAATGGTATAATCGTTTCAGACGATGGTGTAAGAGGCAAGATCTGCAACAACCTGTATTGGCGTACATATTGTTGCAAAAAGGCAGTCGGAAGGCGGAGAGAGGAAGAGCTGTCTTTCGGCTTTGGCAAACAGAAACTCTTCCAAAAACCAATTTAAGAACAAGGGAGGATTTGAGGTATGAAAAATCTCAAAAAAGTAATGGCATTGGTAATCGTGCTGTCTATGGTAGTTAGCATGTTTACCGTAATGACCGCTTCCGCAGCAAATTTCGAAGATGTTATCGGAACTGTTTATGAGGAAGCTGTTATGACCCTGGCTCCTATGGGAGTTATTGCTGGTTATGAAGAAGGCGACTCTGTTGTATTCAAGCCTGAACAGATTGTAACCAGAGCAGAAATGGCTGCATTTATTATCAGAGAGTTAGGTTTAGCTGCTACAACAAAAGCTGACACTGATTTCACCGACGTTCCCAAAGATTTCTGGGGTTCCGGAGCAATCAAAATTGCTAACAGCAAAAAGATTGTTGTTGGTTACGGCGACGGTACTTTCGGTCCCGACGATCAGGTAAGCTTTGAAGCTGCTGTAAAGATGATTGTTTGTGCTTTAGGTTATGAAGAAGACGCTAAAGAAAACAGCGGATGGCCTGCAGGCTATATCACCATCGCAGACAAACTGAACATTCTGGACGGTTTGGAAGAAAAAATGCTTGACACTACTGTTGGTTGTGACAGAGGAACTGTAGCTCTGTTGCTGTACAATGCTCTGGATACCAACATTCAGGAAGTTACTTACTACAATGGTGAAGTTCTGTCTAAGACTCTGACAAACAGCACCATGGCTTCTGAAATGGGTTACTACAAGTTCCCTGAAGCTATCGTAAATGCTACTGATAAAGCAGTAGTTTCTGGTAAGTTGCAGGATAACGGTTATGCTGCAATCCAGTACAATGGTTATACTTATGAAATGGTTGCTAACGGTAACAATTTGGATCAGTATCTGGGACAGAAGGTTACTCTGTATGCTTCCTACAACAAGAAGTTAGACGAATATACCATCGTATCTGTAGTTGGAACCAGCGTTAAGAGCGACGTTGTAACTCTGGATGCTGCTGACATTTATGGTATGGATGGAACCAAGCTGGAATACTATCTTGATAAAGAAACCTCCAGCAAAACTTCCGATTATCAGTTAGCTGCTCTGCAGATGGACGAAGGTAATCTGGAAATCGTTTACAACAACAAGTCTGTTGCTCCTGAAGATCAGGATTATGATATTATTACTGATGCTACCAATGGTACCATCACTCTGATTGACTCCGCTAAAGACGGTGTATATGAAAGAGTTATTGTTGAAACTTACAAAAACTACCAGGTAGTTGAAGTAGATGCAGAAGAAAACAAACTGTATCTGGAAGATGCTGTTGATACAACAGAAGTTGAACTGGACAACAGCAGAGAAACCAACAGACCTAAGTTCTCTATCGTAAACGCTGAAGGAACTGAACTGGCTCTGGCTGATCTGGCTGAAGACGACGTTCTGTCCATCTACTCTGATGTATATGATAGCGGAGATGATTATGTAGCTGATGCTGACTCCTTGAAGATCGTTGTTTGCAACGAAACTATCGAAGGTGCAGTAACTCAGAAGAGTGCTAGAAAGATCTACATCGATGGCGTAGCTTATGAAACCGACGGTGTATTGGCTATGAGCGATTTTGATCTGGATGACGAAGGCGTATTCTTCATGGACTTCAATGGTGACATTGCATTTGCTGACACCGCTGCAGTTCTGGATAACTTCCAGTTCGTATATGACGGTATCCAAGATGGCAGAGACATCACTCTGTACACCATGGATGCAAATGGAGTAAAATCTGAATATGATATGGCTACAACTGTAAGAGTTAACGGTGAATCCTTCAACATGGGTGTTGCTGACAGAAGAAATGCTTTGGCAGCAGCTCTGAACATTGATGGTGCTAACGGTTTGACCGATGAATATATCGTTGCTCTGAAGACAAACGATAACAATAAGATCACCAGAATCACCATTTTGGATGGCGAACCGGACGATGGATACCTGACTCATGCTGATAAGCTGATCGGTAACTACACTGTAAACAGTGATACTGTTATCTTCACTCTGCCTCAGGGTGCTGACTTTGACGAAGATGATCTGAAGGCTGTTAAGTATAACAACCTGAAGAACAATCAAAACTATAATTTCAAGGTTTGTGATTTAGACAAGAACAATGTTGTTACTTGTATGATCGTTTACACCACAACCGGTAAAGTTGATGTTGCAAGCAACATCGCTGTTATCCAGAGTGTTTCTACCACTAAGGTTGACGACGAAGTTGTTCTGAGCCTGACCATGATTCAGGAAGGTAAAGTTGTTACTAAGAACACCAATTCTGATGACATCTTCTTTATCAGTGATGCATTCAGAGAAATGTATGGTGCTTCTGCAGAAATCGCTTATGGCGCATATCCTGGACAGATCATCATGTACTCTGAATCCGCTGGTGCAATCGCTAACGTTGACAGAGTATATCCCAGACCTTGCCTGGCTGCAGACTATGTAGATGGTTACTATCTGGTAGATGAATTCCAGACATGGAATAACACCTTCAATAGAAATGAAGATGCATATCTGTTCTTGGGTGCTGGTTTTGTAGCTGATAAGAACAACAAGACAAACGTAATTACTGTAGATTCTGCTATTGAAGAAGAAGATGCTTCCTTCGTAGCAAGCTATGGTGCAGCTCGTGTAGTTGTTGTTGATACCAACATGACCACAGAAGAATCCGCTGTTAAAGTTGGTTCTACCTCTGATATCAAAGTTGGTGACTACGTAGTAGTTCGTAAGTACAAAGGTACTGTAAGAGATATCGTTGTATACAAGAACTTCGTAGCAGCTCCTGCATTCTTTGAATAATAACTGAATCACAGTTAAATAAAAGAACCGGCGCATTAGCGTCGGTTCTTTTTTATACAGAAAAGCCTATGCCCTGAACAATGAAGCTTAAGCCGTAAGTACAAGCGCGAAACCAAGAAAACACGGTTTTTGTGTTTTCTGTTTTGTGCTTAACGGAGCTGCTTAAGTGAGTGGTCGAGAGGGGCTGGAGGCTGGACAAAGAAAAGCCTATGCCTCGATCAACGAAACGAAAAGCTTATGTTAAAAATAGATTACATCATCAAAACCTCTTGACAGATAGTCATTTTTGTATTACAATTATATTGTATTCTTGTTTATTATGGCGAAGCTCTTGTGGTTGGGAGCGATGTGATAGAAGAAAGCCTTTGCTTTCGGTAAAAGAATCTATACGGAAGTTTTCCGTTTGAGTGATATTTATTGAAAATACAATGATCATTTGTTTATGGGACAAGTGAAAAATAGTATAAGCGCTTTCGGATGTTAACCGCCATTGAAACCGGTATGTGTACCGGTCTCGGGATACTAACAATGTATAACGGTATAAACAGCGGTTTCCGGAGCGTTTTTTTTGATGCTTACGGCAACCCAAAACAAAACGTAAGGAGGTGTTTGGTTGATGAGTCAAATAGGTATCCTTATTGGTGCAGTTGTAGCTGCGGTAGTGTTGTTTGTTATTGGTTTTTGTCTGGGAATTACATATCGTAAAAAAGTTGCCGAGGCAGAGTTAGGTAGTGCGGAAGAGCAAGCAAAAGCTGTTTTGAATGATGCTTATAAATCTGCTGAAAGCAAAAAACGCGAAGTATTGTTGGAGGCAAAAGAAGAAAGCCACAGACTGCGCAGCGAATGTGATAAGGAAATAAAAGAACGGCGGAATGAGATAACCCGCCAGGAAAGACGAATTCAACAAAAAGAAGAGCAGTTGGATAAAAAATCTGAGACAATGGAGAAAAAAGAAACTGCCATAGCTCAGAAGGAAAAAGAAATTGAACAGTTAAAAGTCAAGACTCAGGAACTTTATGAAAAAGAGTTAGTCGAATTGGAAAAGGTTGCAGGAATGTCTGTTCAGGAAGCAAAAGAATTGCTGTTAAAGAATGCAGAAAATGAAGTAAAGCATGAAATGGCAATTATGATTAAAGACGTGGAAATGCGTGCCAAGGATGAGGCTGAAAAAAATGCCAAAAATATTATTGGTATGGCCATTCAGAAATGTGCTGCAGATCATGTAACCGAAACCACCGTATCGGTAGTTCCTTTGCCTAATGATGAAATGAAGGGCAGAATTATCGGTCGTGAGGGAAGAAACATCCGTTCCTTGGAAACTTTGACTGGTGTTGATTTGATTATTGACGATACTCCAGAGGCGGTTATTCTGTCCGGCTTTGATCCGGTTCGCAGGGAAGTTGCCCGAATTGCCCTTGAAAAACTGATTTCTGACGGTAGAATCCATCCCGCTAGAATTGAAGAGTCTGTAGAGCGGGCAAAGAAAGAAGTAGAAACAAAAATTAAAAACGAGGGTGAGCAGGCAACCTTTGAAACAGGGGTGCATGGTCTTCATCCTGAATTGGTCAGATTGCTTGGTAAAATGTGCTTTAGAACCAGCTATGGTCAGAATGTATTAAAGCACTCTATTGAAGTTGCCCATCTGGCTGCTATTATGGCAGGAGAGTTGGGCGCGGATGTAGCTCAGGCAAAACGTGCAGGTTTGCTCCATGATATTGGAAAATCTGTTGACCATGAAATTGAAGGGTCTCACGTTACAATCGGTGCAGATCTGGCAAAGAAATATGGCGAAAGCAAGGAAATTATTCATGCTATTATGGCGCATCATGGTGATGTCGAAGCAACCACATTAGTCGCTTGCCTCGTTCAGGCAGCGGATGCTATTTCGGCGGCAAGACCTGGTGCACGGCGTGAAAATCTGGAAACCTATATCAAACGGTTAGAACAGTTAGAGGAAATCGCTAACTCTTTCAACGGAGTAGAACGTTCTTTTGCGATTCAGGCAGGACGTGAAATCAGAATCATGGTGAAACCTGACGATGTAAATGATGAAAATATGATTGTGATTGCTCGTGACATTGTAAAGGAAATTGAACGGTCAATGGAATATCCGGGACAGATTAAGGTAAACGTGATTCGCGAAACCAGAGCGATTGATTATGCAAAATAATAGAGCAGATAAGAATGTGACCGGGCGGCAGTAATGCCGCCCGTGATGTTTCATAAGGCTTAGAAAGGGGCTTAACGTGAAAATTCTTGTAATTGGAGATGTGGTAGCCAAACCGGGAAGAGAGTGCATAGAACGGCATCTGAGAAAGCTAAAACGGGAAACAGAAGCAGACCTTTGTATTGTAAATGGTGAAAATACGGCAGGAGGAAACGGAATTCGAAGATCAGATTACGATTTACTAATAGAAAACGGAGCAGATGTAATTACCACCGGTAATCATGTATGGGGAAATCGGGAAATTGTGGGTATGTTTGATGATAATTTATCCATCATCCGACCTGCCAATTACCCTCCCTCTGTGTACGGAAAAGGTGCGATTGTGGTAGATTTAGGGCGGTACCGAGTCGGTGTGATCAATCTGATGGGTCGGGTCGGCATGGAGCCTCTTGATTGTCCCTTCCGTGTTGGAGAACAGCTTGTAAAAGAATTAAAGAAGGAATGTAACGTTATTGTGGTGGATTTTCATGCAGAGGCAACCAGCGAAAAGCTCGCATTGGCAAATTATTTGGATGGGTCTGTGAGCGCGGTGTTTGGAACTCACACTCATATTCAAACGGCAGATGAACGGATTTTGCCCAAAGGAACAGGGTATATAACAGACATTGGCATGACAGGAGTGGTTCATTCTGTGCTGGGTATGGACGTGTCTGTTGCAGTAGAACGGTTTGTCAATCGGGTACATCACCGTTATGTGGAAGCAGAAGGAGAAACAGAGCTGAGAGGTGCCCTCTTTACTGTTGACCCTGCTACAGGAAAAACAACGTCAGTGGAGAGAATAGTACGTTAAGTGTTGAAAAAAGAGATTTGTAGCAAAATGAACCCCGTCCTGTCTGTTTGACAAAGAGGAGTTCATTTTTTATTATTTAACTCTATTTCCTTGAATGATAACGGTTTGATTCGTTTCATTCCAATCTACAGTAAGTCCTACGTTTTCCGCAACAAAACGGACGGGAAGATAGCTTCGCCCATTGATAATGACGGGAGTCGCATCCAAAAGATGTCTTTCACCATTTCGGTATGCGGTAGTACTGCCTATCCAAAATTTGACTTCGTTTCCGTTTAGGGAAATAGAAACCGATTCTTCTGCTCCGTTCCAAGTAACGGAGGCGCCAAATGCCTCCATCGCGGAACGAATAGGAAGCAGTGTTCTGCCGTTTTTCTTCATTGGCACAGCTTCTATTTCCTGACTCACACCATCTACCCACATAACAGGAACACCAATCTGTAATGTTATGGTTTTTTTGGTTTCCCTTAGTAATGCATTGATTTTATTGTTTGTATTTCCTCCGGCTATTCCGTCTGCCGACAGCCCGTAATAAGACTGGAATTGTTTTACCGCATTTACTGTTTCTGTTCCGTAAATTCCATCAACCTTCAAATCCGTTCCCATCAATAGATTTAAGCTGTATTGTAATTCCATTACACTTGCCCCTGTGCTTCCCTTTTGGAGAATCTGATTGGGATTGGTAATTCCGTTTTTAGAAAATTCCACTGTACCCATTCCTCCTTGTACGTCAAACGCATAGGAAATGGTGCCTCTCTTTCCATTTACAACAGAACCTTGAATGGGATAATCAGCGGGATTGGGATTGTAATAACTTCCGTTGTACTTAATTTCAAAATGCAAATGAACCCCGCTTGCAGAGCCCGTCTTTCCCGCAAGACCTATCACCTGTCCTCTGTACACCTGACTCCCTGAGGAAATATTTCGTTGGGACAAATGCATATAAACTGTTTGGTATCCGTCACCGTGGTCAATGACAATGTAATTTCCACGGCTGGCGTCAGATGCAGATTCCAAAACTCTTCCACTTCTGCTTGCCAAAACCTGTGTCCCTTGAGGAACTGCACAATCAATGCCGTTGTGATTTTTGTTGTTGTAGGTTCGATACCCATAGGATGACGTAATACAACTGTATCCGTAAGCCTTTCCTGTTGGCCAAAGCCAGCTTTCTTGTGCTTGTACACTGATAAACCTCATACATAACAATGCAAATAGTAAACATATTGAGATGCCCTTTTTCATCGTTGTCTCCTTTCGCTGAAAATCTGACCTCTCATTATTATACTGGATTGACCCCTCCCCGTCAAGCGGAAATATATGGGCAACAAAAAAGCTGCACCGATAAACGGTACAGCTTTCTGTTTTATTCTTATTTTCCTGCAGCTTCTCTTGCGGCCTGCATGCCTCTTTCCCGTTCCTTGGTAATTCTGATTTCCATTCTGATTCTCTTCCGTTCAGCAATAACAGCGGGCAAACGGACAATACCAAGTACCAATGCCAAGATACCCACAACGATCAAAATACTCAGCTGGATAATATAATCTAAACCCCCTAATTTAATATAGGTGTTTGTAAAGTATACAACCAGACCGTAAATACACCAAGCAATAGGTAATAAAGATGCAATAAATTTATCACTCTTTATAAATGCACATACTGCACCTAATACCGCAATTACCAATAACAGAACAGGACCGGTTGTTGCACCGTTAATGGTATAATCAGTGTCACCAAATTCTTCCCGCATACCGTTTTTAATTGCAGACGCTTTGCTGGAATCAGGGAATGCCAAAAAGGACAGAACACTCATACTCTTTTCTTGCATTACTAATTCCATTTCATCACCCACACCGGTGGGGACACGGACAGCCGCACTGTACTCCATGTGAGGCAAAAATAGAGTTGCTATGTAAAGAATCATTATAATTCCCATAATGACCGTAACAGCACTCCACGATTTACTATTTTTCATTTTCCTTACACCTCTCTAAATGTATTTTAACGTCTCTTCTATTATATCTCTTTTTTTTCTAATTGTCAATACAAAATCTTCTAATTTTCAATTTTTTTTCTTCTTATTTTTCTTTGCTTTGTTTAATTTGTTCCCAATAGTTAACCAATCCGTCCTCAAACTTATTTTGCCCGGGTCGGTAGTATACCCGATTTTTAATCGCATCGGGTAAATATTGCTGAGGATAATAGTGGTTGGGGTAGTTATGAGGATAGACGTACCCTTTTCCGTGCCCCAGTTTTTCCGAACCACTGTAATGAGCATCTCTTAAGTGAGAGGGAATCTCTCCTGTATCCCGGTTTTTCAAATCATTCATGGCATCATCTACCGCACAGACAGCAGAATTGGATTTTGGTGCCGTTGCAAGCAAAATAACCGCTTGTGCAAGGGGAATCCGTGCTTCTGGCAGTCCTAACATCAACGCTGCATCCACACAGGATTTCACAATCACAATGGCGTTGGGATAGGCAAGGCCGATATCCTCGCTTGCTGTCACCAGCATCCGACGGCATACAGAAGCCATATCTCCTGCCTCCAACAGTCTGGACATATAATGAATCGCCGCATCCGGATCGCTTCCCCGTAAGGATTTTTGAAATGCACTTAAAATATCATAATGGCTGTCTCCGTCACGGTCGTACCGCATGGCTTTTTTCTGAGTGGCTTCTACTGCAACCTCTAAGGTTACCTCGCACTTTTTCTCTGCCCCCAGAACGGAAAGCAGACTCATTTCAGCTGCATTTAACGCCTTTCTCACATCTCCGCCTGCACTGTGGGCAATATGTTCCACAGCTTCAGAAGAAAACAGTACCTCTTTTTCAGGAAATTCCTCGGCTAAGCAGGAAACCGCGCGTTTTACCGCGCGGGCAATTTCCTCAGGTGGAACCATTTGAAATTCAAACACACTGCAACGGCTTAAAATTGCATTATATACATAAAAATAAGGATTTTCCGTGGTGCTGGATATAAGCGTAATTTTTCCGCTTTCAATAAATTCCAAAAGGGATTGCTGTTGCTTTTTATTAAAATTCTGAATTTCGTCTAAATACAAAAGCACACCGTTCATTGCTTCAAAGGTATCCAACTCTGAAACAATCGCTTTAATATCCGAAACGGACGCCGTGGTGGCATTTAAGCGATAAAATTTCTTGTTGGTTAAACCTGCAATAATGTTGGCAAGGGTTGTTTTTCCTGTACCAGACGGCCCGTAAAAAATCATATTGGGAATTTTACCCGACTCCATCAGCCGTCGCAAAATTTTTCCTTCTCCTAAAAGGTGAATTTGCCCCACCACATCATCCAAAGTTTTAGGTCTTATTCGATCCGCCAAGGGCTGGCTCATGGACATGAGACAATCCCTCCTTTCATCATACAAGCAATCGTCCACCCTTTACCTTTCAGGGTGGACGAAAAAAGCTTGAAAGAGACAACTTGATTATCTGCAAAGAGCTTGCACACGTCTTGCAGCTTCTTCCTTATTTTGCTCAAAATTGCTCAAGGTCAGATTGATAATTGCCGCAATTTCTTTCATATCATCCTCTTTCATACCACGGCTGGTAACAGCTGGAGTACCAAGACGTAATCCGCTGGTAACAAAGGGGCTTTGAGGATCGTTTGGAATGGTATTTTTATTGGCAGTAATTCCAATTTCATCCAACATATGCTCTGCTTCCTTACCGGTTACATTTTTGCTTCTAACATCTACCAACATCAAATGATTATCGGTACCGCCGGAAACAAGAGTAAAGCCGTACTTTTGAAGTTCTTCTGCCAGCACAGAGGCATTTTTCAAAATCTGAGTCTGATATTCCTTAAAGGCGGGGGAAAGCGCTTCACCTAAAGCCACCGCTTTTGCTGCGATAACATGCATCAGAGGTCCCCCTTGAATACCGGGGAAGATTGCCTTATCAATCTGCTTGGCATATTCTTCACGACACAAGATCATACCGCCTCTGGGACCGCGAAGGGTTTTGTGAGTGGTAGTGGTAACAAAATCGGCAAAAGGAACGGGGGATGGATGCAAACCGGTTGCAACCAGACCTGCAATATGTGCCATATCTACCATTAAATATGCGCCAACCTTTTTTGCAATGGCACTGAACCGTTCAAAATCAATCGTTCTGGGATAAGCACTGGCGCCTGCTACAATCATCTTCGGCTTACATTCCAAAGCAATCCGTTCTACTTCATCATAATCAATCCGATGGTCGTCATCGCTGACCCCGTAGGGAACAATATTAAAATAATTGCCGGACATATTAACAGGACTTCCGTGGGTTAAGTGGCCTCCATGTGCCAAGCTCATGCCCATTACAGTATCTCCGGGCTTTAAAAATCCAAAAAATACTGCCATATTAGCTTGTGCGCCGGAGTGAGGCTGTACATTTGCATGCTCTGCACCGAACAGTTCCTTTGCTCTGTCCCTAGCCAAATCTTCTACTACGTCAACACATTCGCATCCGCCATAGTACCGCTTGCCCGGATATCCTTCTGCGTACTTATTGGTCAATACAGAACCCATTGCCTGCATAACCGCTTCACTGACAAAATTTTCTGATGCAATCAGTTCAATTTTACTGTGCTGTCTTTTTTCTTCCGCCAGAATAGCTTGTGCTACCTGAGGGTCGGATTTTAATACTGCTTCATACATATTTCTTATCTCCTTTGTAGTAACATTTATTTGATATATGCTTCCAGCCGATGAATCGGCATTCCCTGTTCTGCAAAACGCGTTTCATACTCGGTCATTACATTTCCTTGAAAATCGCTGTTATGCAGGTCGTAGCATACATTTTTTAATAAAAAGCCATTTTGTTCAAAGCTGGTAATAGAAAATTCAAACAAATTTCGGTTGTCCGTCTTCATCCAGATTCCGCCCGACTGTTTCAGGATTTTGCGATACAGATTCAAAAATCCCTCTGCCGTCAGCCGTCGTTTGGCTGTTCCTTTTTTTGGCCAGGGGTCACTGAAATTCAGATAAATCCGTTCTCCTGTTCCTTCGGGAAACCATTCTGCTAATGTAAGAACATCTCCTCCCACAAACCGTACATTGGTCAACTCTGTATTTTTTGCTCGTTCCATTGCCAGAACAAGCACATCCAGACATTTTTCCACCGCAATAAAATTGATTTGTGGGTGAAGTTCAGCCATTTCTGTTACAAATTTTCCTTTTCCGCATCCGATTTCAATATGCACGGGATTGTCATTTCCGAAAATCTCCCGCCATCCCCCCTGGGGAAGCTCTGTAATCATCAATGCACCGCAGGCTTCCATTCGCTCTTCACGGTGACGCTTTCTTCTCATTCTCATGGGTCTGCCCTCAAATCTTAAAGGAACTCTTCAGGGAAACAATGCGGTTAAACACGCAACCCTCTGCCTTTTTGTCAAAGAAAAAGTAACCGTTACGAATAAATTGGAATCGGTCAAACTCACCCTCTACCGCATATTTTTCCACATAGCCTTTGGTGATTTCCAAAGAATAGCGGTTTAACAACAAGCCGTCCTTTTCCAGCAGATTTTCCTCTGTTGCCTGTTCAGGTTCTAAGAATAAATGGTCATATAAACGAAATTCCGCTTCTATCGCATCAGAGGCAGGAACCCATTGAATAACCCCTTTTACTTTCATATCTGCATTTTCCTGACCCGATCGGGTACCGGGATAATAAGAACAATAGATTTCTTCAATTTCACCGTTTTCGTTTTTCTTATAATCATCACAATGAATCACATAAGCACCTTTCAGACGGACATCATTGCCGGGATACAGACGGTAATATTTCTTAGGAGGTTCCTCCATAAAATCCTTGCTGTCAATATACATCTCCCGCTCAAATTTCACCTGACGGATTCCAAGCTCCTCATTTTCCTGATTGTTTTCGATGGAAACCATTTCACTCTGACCTTCAGGGTAATTGGTAATAATCAGCTTAATGGGTTTTTCCACCGCCATAATACGAGGATATTTTAATTTTAAATCTTCCCGGACGCAATGCTCCAAGAGGGCATAATCCACTTTGCTCTTACTTTTGGAAACCCCTATGGTTTCACAAAACGTTCTGACCGCCTCAGGAGTATAGCCTCTTCGTCTGAGGCCCGACACAGTAGGCATACGGGGGTCGTCCCATCCATCTACAATCTTTTCATCCACCAACATTTTCAGCTTTCGCTTACTCATCACATTGTTGGTCAGTTCCAGTCTTGCAAATTCAATCTGTTTGGGAGGATTTTCAAATCCACACTCCCGCAACACCCAATCATAAAGGGGGCGGTGGTCCTCAAATTCCAAAGTACAGATAGAGTGAGTAATCCCTTCTACTGCATCTTCAATAGGATGAGCAAAATCATACATGGGATAAATGCACCACGCATCGCCTGTTTTATGGTGAGAGGCATGGGCGATCCGATAAATAACAGGATCACGCATATTCATATTGGGAGATGCCATGTCAATATTGGCACGAAGCACCTTTTCTCCGTCGGCAAATTCTCCTGCCTTCATCCGTTCAAATAAGTCAAGATTTTCTTCTACCGTTCTGGAGGCATAGGGGCTTTTTTTACCCGGTTCTGTCAGAGTGCCCCGATAGGCTCTGGTTTCCTCAGCAGACAGGTCACACACATAGGCCTTTCCCTTTTTAATCAGTTTTACCGCACAGTCATACATCGTATCAAAATAAGAGGAGGCAAACAGTACCTCGCCGTCCCATTGAAAACCTAACCATGCCACATCCTCGGTAATAGAATCTACATATTCCGTGTCTTCTTTCACAGGGTTGGTATCATCAAAACGCAAATTGCATTTCCCACCGTATTTTTTTGCTGTACCAAAATTTAAGCAGATTGACTTTGCATGGCCGATATGCAAATAACCATTAGGCTCCGGCGGAAAACGAGTGTGCACACGGTTTCCGTAATAACCGCTTTCGTTATCCTGATCAATCATATTATGAATAAAATTAGATGGCATTACTTTTTCTTCCATACATTCACTTCCTCAGTTTCATTGGGATTTTTCACTATTCTATCATATTATAACATAGTTTTTCTTTTTTTTCAATTAAAAATAATAAAATTTTGAAATTATTCCCTCTCATTTTCCTGACATAATGACAAATTGAATCTGATTTTTGGTTCCAGACGAACCAATGTGACAATTTTATAGACTCCGTTTTGATTTTCTGCCATTGTTTCATCAGGCGACCAAGAGGCATTGGTGGTGATTTTCCACCGAAACTGATCAAAATACACATTGGTTTGTCCCGCTTTTTGCTTGATGTTACTTTCTCGCTCTCCATCCGTTACAAATAAAGGCACTCGGGCGTACACCGCCTTGCACTCCGATTCCAGTAATTTGGCACTGTACCTCAAACCTCCCTCGTCCAGAGAATAGGTTTCCATAATACCACCGCAATTTTTCAGGCAATTTCCTGTATAGGTAATTGTAAACTTTAGTTTATCCTTCTTTTCTTCCTCAATGGATAATGCATATTTGATTCCTGTTAAATCAGAAAGGTATTGAATACCTCCCTCTCCGTCATCCCATCCAATACCAATAGAAGCGGAAATGGGTTTGAAACCTTGAGGCAGAGCATCATGAAGGTGTGCTGAAAAAGGAACAGACAGCCCCAGTTTTTCAGGAATTCCTTTTTTATGAATTCTTCCCAATCCTGTTGTATCCCAATCCGATTCGCCATTCGCATCAATCTGGATGCTGTAACCCCATACATTGGCAAAAATGTGATGAAATTTTGGCGTTGTAAAAAGTACATAGCCGCCATTTTCACAAGGAGCAGGATGCTCGGGTAAATCCTCGTGTGCAAAAATTGCTGCACCGCACAATGCTGTTGCAGAAATAAGAACACCTTGATTCTCTATTTCTTTATAACCACCAGTAATATCCGTAATTTCCTTACGGAGGGATTCTAAGGCCAGCCTTGCTCCCCGACGCATTCTTCCCGCCAGTACAAAATTTCCTTCCTCCACCTGTTTGCCTGCTTCATACTCTAAAACAGATACCAACAAGGCTTGGTGATGCAACGGTTTTTTTAACCCTCCGTAAGGCAGACGGCCGGTTGCTGATTGGGTCATCAGAGACCACACTCCCCCTCGGCGCAGTCCCTCCTCGGCGGAAATAATACCCGCAGCTTCCATTAGCTGAAGGCGAAAGCGGAGGGTAATATCCTCTGTTCCTGACCAGGAATCGGATGAACCGCAATAAGCATACATTCCATTTTCATCACACTGCACATTCTCTGCATCTGTTTGATCTATAGAACTTGCTATTTCAGACCAGTCCCCATTTGTGTCATTCTCCTTCATTAAGGAAAGGGCAAGAAGCACTTTTGCCACCAAAAACTTTGGCAACGAAGCACCGTTATCCATTGATATTATTTTGCAGACCTTCGTCATCAATTCGCAAAACGAAGTGTAAAGTTCTTTTTTTCTTCCGTTGGAAAGAAGCACCGCCCATATCCATACCAGTTGGGAACAAACTTGAAATTCCTTTTCGGGGTCAACGGCTTTGGTTATTTCATACTTTTCCAAAAGTTGCTCAGCCAAGTCAAGATAGTCGGATTTTTGCACGCCTTTTGTCTCCTCTTGAGGCAACTTTTGCAAATATTCTTCTATTTTCGTCCGTTGTTGCTTGGGAATCTGAAAATGCATCTTATTCCTCCCTTCTGACCTCTATTTTTTCAATTCGTATTCCAAATTCATGATTATTCACTTCTCTGCCCATAATATCCTCCATTCTGTGCACTGCAAATTGAATGGGTTTTACATTGGTGTCTAAAGACAAGAAAGAAAGATTATCGGGCAATCCGCTTTCATCAAAGGGATTTACCGTATCCGAGCTTATTCCAATGGAAGTAATCGTTGTAGTCGTATCCTCTAATGGGATATAATAAGCTCCGTCCTCATACCGTTCCGGCCGAATAGGAGCACGGTCATTAACGGATATCTTCACTTCTCTTTGTTCCGATTCTCCTGTATGCAGTATCAACCAGTCCCCTGACGGCATTCTAATATTTTTAATTTTTGATTCTGCTTTTGTATAGTTGGAATAAAAATTTACGATAGTATTTTGATAAGTAGTATTCTCCATTTCCTCTACATATCGCAAATGAGAAAATTCTATTTTTCGGAAATCATGATTATAATCCGGTTTAGGTTCTTCCGTAATTTTCCACTCGTCTCCTTGTCTGCTTAGCCACAGAGGCTCACAGCCCCGTTCAGAAAACCAAGCAGTAAATTCCAACACCGGTTGAATCTCTAACAATGAGCACTGGGAAGGAACAGAAAGAAGAAATTGTTCCTGATCTCCTTGGTATAAATTATTAAAAAAGTCATATCGTTGATCAGATATCAGATTTTGTTCGTAATCAAAACACCGTACGCCTAACCGTACCGTATTCCTTAAATCCCGTACAGCATTGAAGCACAGCCAGGGCGAGCCATGATTTTGTACCGTTACCTCTATGCCGTCCGACACCTGTCTCCAAAAATAAGAAACATTGTATTCCTCTAATTCATCAGGATATTGTAAACCCTGTACCTGACTATCTCTTTGATACAAATAAACCGGATTTTCCTTTTCCATCGCGATTAAAGTGCCGTACTCTTGTAACGTTCGGCTCAGTACAAAAGGCTGACCGGTGTCCTCGGTGCTTAACTTCAAATCAGGACGATATAAGGGATAGTTATAGTATTGCCAGGTATATTGCAACACTCCTTCTAAATCAGATACATATACCTCTGCATTTTCCGGCAATCTTGCAATCACTTGTGGCACTTGTCTTTTTACAGAAGCTTCCCTTTCAAAATAAGAGTTCTGTATATATCCTACCTGAAAAAGAAACAGTGTTCCCAGTGCAACAAGGCACAGACTGGGATGTCGCAATCCTATAAAAAAAACAATTCCCGTCATCAGAGCAAAGAATATTGCTGCCCACCAAAACTCAAAATGATGCAACCATATTCGGTATAAAAACATCCCAACCGCATTCATAATTCCGCCATCCAACCCAAGAGTTGCATTGCTGTACAACAATCCGGTAACAATGACGCATCCCAAAGAAATGATCCATATCCACCATGGAATCCGAACCTTTCCCCAACCGGAAAACAGAGCCAGCAGTATCAGCGGAATCACTACATCAATATAGCGTCCGTATAAAATATGAACAGCCCTTTCGTGATGGCTCATATAAAATGCGGAAAGACACCACATGAAACAAAAACTGCTTAGAATAAAAACCCAAAGCCCCCAGCCTTTTTCCTGTTTGCGAATGGCCGTTACTCCGCGATATATAGCAATGGAAATCATTCCAAAAGTCGACCAAATTAAATAACAAAAATGAGAAATCAATGTTGTCACAAACGAGCTGATTCCTTGAATAGAAAAAAAGTGTTTTATTTGATTGAGGACGTGACAGGCTCCTATATGGTCCTGATCAGACAGCAACACCGCAGCAGTACCTCCAATCATCAAGATTCCTATCAAACCGCCTATGATTAGTTCCTTCTTTTTGTCCCGAAACAAAACCACAGCCGTTAGCAGAGCACCAATCCCTATGGCCAGTCCTCGGGCATGAGTGAGAACGCTCCAAATACATAAAACAAGTAATAATCCCCAAATTTTTAACTGATTTCTATTCTCCCACAGAGAACAAAAACAAACCGCAACTCCTAATAACAAAACAGTAAGCCAGGTTTCAGAAAGTGCCAGTTGTACATAAGAGGTGACAGTAGGATAAAGAGATGCAAGAACTGCAATCCCCGCTCTTTTCAATACATCCTTTTCATTGCAAAAATATCCGCTCAGGTGATACAGCAAAACAGGAATGAGTGCCCCTATCATCACGTTGATCTTAATAATGACAGGATATGCTTGCAGAATGTCCTCCGTAAACAAAAAAATCGGAGCAAGCAATAAGCTGTAACCCGGAGAATAGTGTAAGGGATCGCCGGATTTTCCGGCTATTATTTTTGCCCAACCAATATAGCCTGCCTCATCAGGATAAATCAGCGGTACAGATGCATCTTTGCTCAACCATCCCAAAAACAACAAAAACGAAAAAAATAATAACCATTTTACTTTTCGTTCCGTTTTCATTCCTTTTTCCATTTTTCGTTTTCCTCCTTATTGCAGATTCTCCTCAATGGTAATACGGTCAATCCAAATTCCGTAGGAACAAAAATCCCAACGGAGTCCAAATAATTTATCCATTCCGCGTACAAACAGAGAAATCGGTTTGCAAGGTGAATCCGCTCTTAAAAATCCAAAAATCCCGGGCACTCCCGCCATTTTTGCAGGAACAGTTGTATCACTTGTTACGGTAATTCGGTCAATTTCTGTAATTCTATTAAGAGAAAAGCAATAGGAGTTTCCTCCCCTTTTTTCTAACGAAAGCACCTGACCGTTTACAGATACAGATACGTTGTTTGCCTGTCCTTTAGAGTACAAAATCAAGTTTTCTCCGGAAATGTCCCAGCCAAGATGATCAAATACAGTTTCTCCCGTACTGTACCCTCGGAACATTCCTTCGGTTTGACGGGGATAGTCTTCCGCGTTCAGCAAAGTAAATTGTTTTTGTTCAGGTTGTGCAGCTTCGCACGTTACAATGTTTCCCTTTTCTACCGACACTTCAACACATACCGAAGCTATGATTTGGGACAAATCAACACAAGGACTGATTTGCACACGGGATATTCCGTCCTTTAATGTAAGAGGAATTTCTGTTTCCATCGTTTCTCCCTGGTACAAATTCCGGGGCAAATCTACGCGAAACTGTTCTTCTGCTCCGTCAGAGGAAACCCAAATCACCAGTCTGACGCAATCCTCCAAGTATTCCGCGCCATTATAGCAAAGCCATGGGCCTCCCGTATTTACTACAGAAAGGGTCAGACTGTTTTTGTTCCAACCCGTAACAAAGATTTCTCCGGAAAGAGGTTGGTTTTCTCCATCTTTTTGGCAAAGGTATAGGGTATCATAGGTTTCGCTGCCCAGAATGTTTCCTTCCTTTTTCGTTGTTAACAGTAAGTTTGCATCCTCCAAAAGCTGTAATTCCGGCTTTAAGGTGAGCAGATGATACACTCCCCAAGGATAGCCCATTGTATCTCCTTCTAAGAATTTAGCAGAAACTTTATCTTCAACAAAATTTGCAATCTGAGAGGATTGGTATCGAGGATATGCTCCCTTCACAAAATAATCATATTTGGTATAAAGAGACGTTACCAAAAACAAACCGCATAAAAACAAAGCAGCAGAATGAGGATTATACCGACGAATCAACCACATTATCCCGCTCCATAATCCAAACCAAACCGCCACACCAACGAAGGTAAAACGACTGAATAATATCTTATAAGAATACAAACCCCATGTATGGCACAGATTACTGTCGATTCCAACCAAATCCTCACTGTAGCGAAGCCCTGTAAATGTGGCTAATAAGACAAACAGAACAAGCACCCACATGTAGTTTCGTTTCTTTAAAAATTCAGTCATACCCAACAGTAAAATTCCGCCTAATACAAATTCATTATACCGTCCATAAAGAATATGGTCCGGTTTTTCATGATGATTCATGAACACCGCAGAAAGTAGGGCAGAAAACAGAAAAGCAATCAATATAAACCAAACAACAGGACTGTTTTTCTTTTTGAGAACAGTCATTCCCTGCCATATTCCCAATGCCGCTACCCCAAAGGTAGACAGCATAAGATAATAGCTTTGGGAAAGAAGGGTGGAGAAGGTGTTCCATAAGCCATTAAAAGAGAACAATCCCATAAGTTGTTCCCGAAGGTGAGCACCATTCACCGATTCTGTCCCAAACAGGTACAAAATTCCCGTAACAATCGCCAAAATCAGCACAACGCCACAGGAAATCAATGCTTTTTTCCGCCACGGCTTGTCCCATGCATAACTGCCAAATGCCGCTAGTACACCAAGAATTGCCGCGCCCCCTCGACCGTGGCTGGCTATCATCCAGATACAGCACAGAAAGGATACGAGCCAAGACCATTTGTTTTTACCCCAATGACAAACCGACCACAGTAAAAGCGTGTACAAAAATGTCAAAAAAACCTCTGATAAAGCCAGGTTACCATAAAGAAGCCAAGCCGGATAGAAACCGATTGTAACGATTGCCAGCAATCTATTTTTTTCGTCCAAAAAATTGCCTGAATTACTGTAAAGGAGCACAGGAATTGCCGCTCCCATCAGGCAATTGATAAGGATGATTACAGGATATGCCTGTAATACATCATTGGTAAACCAAAAAATGGGGGAAAGCAAAAGGCCAAAGCCTGGCAGATAGCGCCAAGTTTCGCTTATACGTCCCGCAAGCTCTCTTGCCCAGCCAATGTATCCCGCCTCATCAGGATAAATCAAAGGAGAAACAGCCCCCCGAGTCATCAAAACCCAGACGGCAAAAAAAGCAATATAAATGGAAATATGCACCTTGTACTTTTTCATTTTTCTGTTCCTTACAAATTTTTTATCCATTGAGAAATGGCTCCGGCTGCGGCCAGACTGAAACGGTCAGGTGTGAACACTCGGTCAATCACCCGTGCCGTATCCTCTTGCGATACATGGTCAATCAAACTCAATACCTCTTCCTGAGTTCTGACCGTTCCTTCCAATAATAACCCTTTTCCTAAATGACTCATTCGGGAGGAGGTGGATTCCAAGCCTAACAAGTATCCTCCCGCCAGTTGGTCCTTGCATGCAGAAAGCTCTTCGTTGGAAATTCCGTTTTCGCAAAAATGGTTCATTTCCTGTAAGAGTAGTGCTACCGTTTCCTCTGCATTTTCAGGACTAACTCCTGCACTGACCACAAGCATACCGGATTTTGTATAACAAAGAGGGTACGACCCTATAGAATAAGCCAACCCTCGTTTCTCTCTTATGTTTTGAAATAATCGAGAGCTCATTCCGCCGCCAAACAGAGTATTAACCGCCAATAAAGGGTATAAATCTTCATCTTTTCTGGAGATTCCTTCAAACCCCAAAGCGATTTGGGTCTGCTCTGCATCCTTTTCTTTATAGGAAGCACCGGCATGAAAGGTAAGAGGAAAATCAGGAACATCAGAAGTCCATGAGCCAAACTTACCCATTCTTTTTTCCAAAAGTCCTATTACTTGGGATAAATCAAAGCTTCCTGCAATGGAAAATACCATATTTTCAGGATGATAAAACCGTTCCATATAAGAAACCAAATCTTCTCGGGTATAGAGGCGAACCCTATCTGCAGTGCCCAAAATAGGTCTTCCTGCGGGACAGTCCCCCCAGCTTTGTCTGGAAAGAATATCTCCTGCCAATTCTTCAGGAGAATCTTCGTAAAGACTGATTTCCTCTCCAATCACCCGCTTTTCCAGTTCAATATCCTCAGGAGCAAGCTTGGATTGAAACAACATATCACATAACACATCAATGGCAGTTTCCAACTGTCTGTCCAAGGTTTTTACATAATAGCAGGTATATTCATCCGAAGTAAACGCGTTAAGCACGCCTCCCGTCCGGTCAATTTCCTGAACAATCTGACAGGCATTTCTCTTTTTTGTTCCTTTAAACAGCATATGTTCCACAAAATGAGAAATTCCGTTTTCCCGGCTTTCCTCCGTCATTCCGCCCGCACGGATAAAAAAACCGGCAGCGACAGACTTTACATGGGGAATATTTTCTGCGCCTATTCGCAAACCGTTAGACAAGGTATAAAATTGAACCATTCTTACCTCCAAAAAAAGCAAAGGGACCGACCGGCAGAAATTTTCATTCCCTTGCCGCGGCCGGCCCGTTTCAATTCTGTTATTTTATTCTTGAGTTTGTTCCGGCAGAGCATCTTTTCTGGACAAGTTAATTCTGCCCTGTTTGTCAAATTCAATGACTTTAACAACAATTTCGTCGCCTTCAGCAACAACATCCTCTACCTTTTCCACACGTTTCCGATCCAGCTTAGAAATATGAACCAAGCCCTCTTTTCCGGGCAGAAACTCTACAAAGCATCCAAATGCCATCAGCTTTGTTACTTTACCGGTATAAATATCTCCAACTTCCGGTTCGCGGGTTACATCCGTCACCATCTTCACTGCTAAATCGCCGGATGCCTGATCAGGAGAAGCAACATATACGGTACCGTCATCTTCAACATCAATGGTAGCGCCGGTTTCGGCAATAATTTTCTGAATCATCTTTCCGCCGGGGCCAATCAAATCACGAATTTTATCCACATCAATCTTAAGAGTAGTAATCTTAGGAGCGAAGGGGGAAAGTGTTTCTCTGGGTTCACCAATCACAGGAAGCATTACTTCGTCTAAAATATAATATCTTGCATCTCGGGTTTTTTCCAAAGCTTCTTTAATGATTTCTTTGGTCAGACCGTGGATTTTAATATCCATTTGAATTGCAGTAATACCCTTTTTGGTACCTGCAACCTTAAAGTCCATATCCCCGTAAAAATCTTCTACACCCTGAATATCGATCATGGTCAGATAATCATCTTTATCGGTAACCAGACCAACGGAAATTCCTGCCACAGGAGCTTTAATGGGAACACCTGCTGCCATCAGAGCCAAGGTGCTTCCGCAAACGCTTCCCTGAGAAGTGGAACCGTTCGAGCTTAATACTTCAGATACCAGACGAATTGCATAAGGAAACTCGCTCACAGGAGGAATTACAGGCTCCAGAGCACGTTCAGCCAATGCACCATGACCGATTTCACGCCGTCCGGGTCCTCTGGAGGGCTTGGTTTCTCCAACAGAGTAGGAGGGGAAATTGTAGTGGTGCATATACCGCTTGGTATCTTCGTCATCCAGTCCATCCAAACGCTGAGCCTCCGCAACAGGTCCTAATGTTGCCAAAGTCAAAACCTGAGTTTGTCCTCTGGTAAACATACCGGAACCGTGAGTTCTGGGAACTAAATCCACCTGTGCGTTTAAGGGACGGATTTCGTCAATCTTACGGCCGTCTACACGTTTATGGTCAACTAGTAACCACCGTCTTACAATGGCCTTCTGAATTTTTTCAAAAATTTCACGAACTTCTCCCTCGGTCACCTCAGGATACTTGTCCGCCAGATGCTCCATGGTATCAGCAATAACGATTGCCAATGCGTTGTCACGAACAGTTTTGTCATCCGTGTCCAGAGCAACTTCAATTCTTGCCTGTGCAAATGCTTTTACTGTTTCATACAGTTCTTCATTCACAGTCTGTGCTTCGTATTCAAACTTGGGCTTTCCTACTGCTTCTACTACAGTTTCGATAAAAGCACAAATCTTTTTAATTTCTTCATGAGCAAACAGGATTGCATTATACATATCCTCTTCGCTGACTTCCTGTGCACCTGCTTCAATCATAACCACACGGTCTTTTGTGCCTGCAACAGTCAGTTGCAGAACACTGTTTTCTCTTTGTTCAACGGTGGGATTGATGATGAATTCACCATCTACCATACCAACATACACACCACCGATAGGACCGTCAAAAGGAATGTCGGAGATAGAGATTGCAATGGAAGTTCCAATCATAGCGGTAATTTCGGGAGAGTTGTCCTGCTCCACGGAAAGTACCAAAGAGTTTACCGTAACATCGTTTCTCATATCCTTGGGGAAGAGAGGACGGATGGGACGGTCAATTACACGAGAGGTCAAAATTGCCTTTTCGGAAGGTTTTCCTTCTCTTTTCTGGAAACTGCCGGGGATTTTTCCAACCGCATACAGCTTTTCTTCGTAATCTACGCTCAAAGGAAAAAAGTCAATTCCTTCTCTGGGGGATTTTGATGCGGTAGCTGTAGATAATACAACTGTATCGCCATACCGTACAAGGGCAGAACCATTCGCCAGCTGTGCCATTTCACCTGTTTCTACCACCAGGGGTCTACCCGCCAGTGTAAATGAAAAAGTTTGTTTCATGCTAAAAATAGCCTCCTTAAAAATAAATTTTCAGGAACCTTATTGGTCTTTAGCACTTAGATCGCGATTTTTATCCAACCATTCTGCTTGGGGTTGTTAAGGGGCTTTCTCTTAATCAAAATCTATGACCGAAGACGGACATGTGCCGGCAAGAGCATTCCTTACAGATTCGGAAGTGTGTGGCACAGGATGCCAGTGAACGAATCTGCAAACTATTTGAAAACATGGTTTTCAAATAAGATAAAAACCGTCATCTAACTGCTAAATGTCCAACAAAATTCCACAAGCAAAGCATTCAAAAAAATAGAACAAAAAGGCGGCCGGGGAAGAAAAGCACTTCCCCTCTGCACCGCCTTCTCAATGACTACTTTCTCAAGTTCAATCTGGCTATCAGAGCACGATATCTTTCAATATCCTTGCTCATCAGATAATCCAGAAGACCACGTCTCTGTCCAACCATCTTTAAAAGACCGCGTCTGGAATGATGATCCTTCTTGTGAGTCTTCAGATGTTCGTTCAGATGGTTAATCCGCTGAGTCAGCAGAGCAACCTGAACTTCGGGAGAACCGGTGTCTCCTTCATGAGTTTTGTACTCATCAATAATTGCTTGCTTTACATCCTTCATCATGATACATTTCCTCCATTCATAAATTTTGCCCTACAGCACAGAATACGGCTTGGAGTATTCCCCGCCTATTCAGGAGATTCATCCGCAATCCGAGCAAAGGGATAGCATTATTTTACCACAAAAATTTCTTTTTGTAAAGAGTTATCTAAAAATTTTTTTAAAATACTTGTAAATTTCAAAAAAATCAGAATTTTATTGCTCGCTTTAGCAATGGCAACAGCAATAGCGATATAACGACACCCCCCATGCCTTGTACTAAATTTCCCGGAATCGCCGCCAGTGCACCGTCTCCAAACACAAGAGTTTCATATAGAAAATAGCCTGCTGTCATAACCAATTCAGCCACAATACCACTCAGTAATGCAAAGGATATGGTCTGTTTTCTTTTATAGATTAACCCACAAACAAGAGCGGTCAATCCTTTTATAAAAAGTGTTCCCGGAGCATACACCGAATATCCGGCAAACAAATCTGCCAGAGCGGAACCAATTCCCGCCGCTGCTGCACCCCAAGACGGTCCCAATAAAAATCCCGCCAAGAGCACAAATCCGTCCCCGGGATGGATATATCCATTTATTGTAGGAATTTTAATCACCATAGTTCCTACACATACCAAAGCAGTCAATACAGAAGACAATACCAATTTTTTTGGTTTCATCAAAAACACCTCTTGTTACTAATTTTTACTAATTATAGCACATTCCCCTTTGTTTTGTCAATTATTTTAAAAATAATTTAAAAAACACCAAAAATAAATTGACAAAACACTTACAATGATTTATAATAAAAATATGATCTGACGGTCGGGATTTTCCTTGCCGAACGATTCAACTTTACTGACGCTAAAGACTTCTCTGAGGCGAAAGAAAACAGGAACTTTTGTGTTTTTTGCACCCTCTGAGAGGGTGCATATTTTTTTGAAAGGAAGACCAAAATGGAAAAACGTGTGGCAATCATCGGTATTATTGTAGAAGAATCTGAATCTGTAACCCAGTTAAATCATATCCTTCATGAATATAGCTCTATTATTATCGGACGAATGGGACTGCCCTATCGGGAAAAAGAAATTTCTATTATCAGTATTGCAGTTGACGGCACAACGGAAGAAATCAGTGCTCTCTCGGGCAAAATCGGAAAATTAAGGGGAGTCAGTGCAAAAGCTGCTTACTCTAAAACTTTACAGAAAGGATGAAATTACCATGGCATATAATCCAAAATCAAAAAAGGCAGAAGAATTTATAGACCATCAGGAGGTGCTGGACACTCTGGCTTTTGCAGAAGAAAACAAGCATAATGCCGCCCTTATTGATGAAATCTTAAACAAAGCAAGGGAATACAAGGGACTTTCCCACAGAGAGGCCGCTGTTTTGCTGGACTGCGATATACCGGAAAAAAATAAGGAAATTGAAGCACTGGCTGCCAAAATTAAACAGGACTTTTACGGCAACCGTATTGTCATGTTTGCTCCTCTTTATCTGTCCAATTACTGTGTAAACGGTTGTGTTTATTGCCCCTATCATGCAAAGAACAAACATATTGCCAGAAAAAAGCTGACTCAGGAAGAAATAAAAAAAGAAGTCATTGCTCTGCAGGATATGGGACATAAGCGTCTTGCCATTGAATCGGGAGAGGATCCGGTCAATAACCCCATAGAATATATTTTGGAAAGTATTAAAACCATTTACAGCATTCAGCACAAAAACGGTGCCATTCGCAGAGTAAACGTAAACATTGCTGCCACAACGGTAGAAAATTATCGCAAACTGAAAGAGGCAGGCATAGGCACTTATATTCTGTTTCAGGAAACCTATCACAAGGAAAGCTACGAAAAGCTTCATCCTACAGGACCCAAGCACAATTACGCTTACCATACCGAGGCTATGGACCGAGCTATGGAAGGCGGGATTGATGATGTGGGATTAGGCGTACTGTTCGGGCTTGAGCTTTACCGATACGAATTTGCCGCACTTTTAATGCATGCAGAACATCTGGAAAGCACATTCGGGGTTGGTCCCCATACAATTAGTGTTCCCCGTATCAAACGAGCAGACGATATAGATCCGGATGTTTTTGACAATGGAATCAGTGATGATATTTTTGCAAAATTGATTGCTTGTATCCGTATAGCAGTTCCCTACACAGGCATGATTATCTCCACCCGCGAATCCAAAGAATGTCGGGAACGGGTGCTTCATTTGGGAATTTCTCAAATCAGCGGTGCTTCCCGCACAAGTGTTGGGGGTTATGCTGAAGAAGAGCCGGAAGAAGAAAATTCTGCTCAGTTTGATGTGAGCGATAATCGTACTTTGGATGAAGTCGTTCGTTGGCTGATGGAACAGGGAGACATTCCCTCTTTCTGTACCGCTTGCTATCGGGAAGGTCGGACAGGAGACCGGTTTATGACTCTTTGTAAAAATGGTCAGATTCTAAATTGCTGTCACCCCAACGCTTTGATGACCTTAAAAGAATATCTGGAGGATTACGCCTCCGAGCCTACTAAAAAAATCGGATATGAATTGATTGACAGAGAAATTCAACGTGTTCCCAATCCTAAAGTAAAGGACTTGGTAAAAGAAAAATTGAAAGCCATCGACGAAGGAAAGCGAGATTTTCGTTTATAAGGAGGATTTGCTATGGGATTACAGGATACCGCATCCGCCAATCGGGTGCATATTGCTTTTTTCGGTAAAAGAAATGCAGGAAAATCCAGCGTCATGAATGCAGTCACTTCTCAACAGATTTCATTGGTTTCTGACGTTGGCGGCACTACTACCGACCCCGTTTATAAAGCAATGGAGCTTCTTCCTTTAGGACCTGTAATGATGATTGACACTGCAGGAATGGATGATAATCAGGGTGAGCTGGGGGCACTTCGTGTTAAAAAAACCAAACAGGTTTTGAATAAAACAGATATTGCCGTTTTAGTGATTGATGCCACAAAGGGTATTTCTGAGGCTGAAAAAGACTGGATAGAGCGGTTTCGCCAAAGTCAAGTACCTTTTCTAACAGTCTATAATAAAACCGATCTTGCACAGGCACCACAAGGGGAGCTGGCTGTCAGTGCAGTAACAGGGGAGGGGATTGACGCATTAAAAGAAGAAATTTCCAAACTTGCTAAACCCGTAGAATCTCCCTCTCTCGTACAAGGCTTGGTCAATGCCGGAGATACTGTCATTTTAGTCACCCCCATTGACTCCGCAGCTCCCAAAGGAAGGTTGATTCTCCCTCAGCAACAAACCATCCGTGCTTTACTGGATGCAGATGCTGTTGCATTAGTGGTGAAAGAAACCATGTTACAAGATATTTTATTTCAATGTAAAACCCCCCCTAAAATGGTGATTACAGACAGTCAGGTGTTTGAGGTTGTCGCAAAAATTACAAATAGGGACATACCCTTAACCTCATTTTCTATTTTAATGGCAAGGCAAAAAGGGGATTTAGAACTTACGGTTCAGGGGGTAAAAGCCTTGGATTCTGTCAAAGACGGAGATAAAATTTTGATTGCAGAAGGCTGTACTCACCACCGTCAATGCGAAGATATCGGAACCGTTAAGCTGCCTCGGTGGATTCGGGAATACACAAAAGCGGAACCAGAATTTGTGTTTACCTCGGGAACAGAATTTCCCGAGGAGTTATCTCCTTACAAAATGATTATTCATTGCGGAGGCTGTATGCTCAACCCCAGGGAGATGAAATGCCGTCAAAGGTCTGCAAAGGAAGAACAAATTCCTATTACCAACTACGGAATTGCCATTGCTTACATGAAAGGGATTTTATCCAGAAGCTTAGAACCCTTTCCGGACCTTTATCACCAACTTCAATCTTGAGGAAAAGAAGATGAGATTACCAAAGAAATTTTATTTACAGTCGGCCCAAATCCTTGCTCCTGCTTTGCTCGGGAAATTGATTTGCATACAGAAGGGGACGGATGTTTTTCGATACAGAATAACAGAAACAGAATGTTATCAAGGGGAGGATGACACCGCTTGTCATGCTCACAAAGGGAAAACCCTTCGGACAGAAATGATGTACCGAGAGGGTGGATATGCCTATATTTACCTGTGTTACGGGATGCACCATTTACTGAATATTGTTGCAGGGGAAAAAGACTATCCCCAAGCTGTATTGATTCGGGGGATAGAGCAATTTGCGGGACCGGGCAGAACCACCAAAGCGATGGGCATTACCAAAGAGTGGAACGGGGAGGATTTATGCAATTCCCCTCGGTTTTGGTTGGAGGACGACGGTGCAACTCCTTCCTATCAATCAGGTCCCCGTATTGGAATTGATTATGCAGACAAAAAGGACCGAGAACGTCCTTGGAGATTTTGGATTGTAGTATAGGAAGGGGTTGCTGCATAGAATAGTCTTAAATTATTTTTGCTGTTTCAAGTGTCTACTCTAAGTTGATTATATCAAAACGCTACATCCTCTTACTTATAAAATTTTTGTTGACAGGTTTTCCCCATTTAAATTGCGTGATACAAAGCCGGATCTTGCTTTTTTTCAATAACTGCAGGGAAATCGGGAGTGCCGCAAATGACGGTGCCGGGGTGGACGACCGCCCCTTTTTCAATGATGGCATGATTCAATCTTGCTCCTTCTTGAATTACCGCCCCCTGAAGAATAATGCTGTTTTGAACCAAGGCGTCGGGTGCTACGGTAACAAATCGGGACAAAATACTGTGATGTACCGTTCCGCAAAGGCAACAACCGTCTGCGGTTAGGCTGTCGGTGACTCGGCTTCCTCCTTCATAAAGAGTGGGGGGAGCATCCTTGATTTTGGTATACACAGGACGTGCGGAATGAAATAACTCCCCTCTTACCTGGGGGGTTAACAGCTCCATGTTGGTTCGGTAATAAGAAGAAATGGAGTTAATACAAGAGACATATCCGTTATAACAAATTCCTCCTGTTCTGAAATGATGCAGATGTTTCATCAAAAATTTGCAAAAGGAGCAGGTTTCTCCCGTTCGTACTGCTTGATAAATCAGTTGAATTAAGGTTTCCTTTTTCATAATAAATAATTCCATGCAGATATTTGCGTTGCTGTCTGCTCCGATGTTTTTGCTGTGCCCGATGAGTGTTCCGTTTTCGTCCAACTGCAAGGTATCACAGTTTAGAAATTCCCGATATGCATGACGGGTGGGATGATACAAAACAGAAATTTCGTTACGGGACAAGCAATGGGAGTGTACGATTTTTTGTAAATCTATGTTGCAAATCATATACGAGGAGGAAATGACCACATAATCCGCCTCGCTTTTTTTTAAAAAACCCATATTGTTTCCAAAAATTTTTGCATCATAATTATGATATCCGAGAAGTGTATGGTCAAATAAAAACAGACCGCTGTGCTTCAAATTTAAATCCCATGGCTTTCCTGCGCTAATGTGGTCCGCAAGGGAACGGGTACTTTTTTTTGAAAAAATTCCCACTTGTCGGATTCCGGCATTTACCATATTAGAAAGCACAAAATCAATTACCCGATACCGTCCTGCAATGGGGACGGTGGCAATGGGACGAAAAGCGGTTAAGCTCCTGATTTCCTGTTCCCGTTCTTCTAAATTGAGAATTGCCATTACATTGTGTTTCATCGTTTCCTCCTTTAGCCTGCTACAACCGATTCTTGATGAAAGGGAGTTTCGGCACTGATAATTTCAATTTCTGAATTGCTCCCTATGAAGGCATCGGAGCTTATGGTGACCTGTTCGCAAATAATTGCCTTTTTTATATGAGCACCTGAACAAATCCGACAGTCTGACATAATTACAGAATCCTCTATCACCGCATCTTTTTCTACTGTCACATTGGGGAATACAATACACCTTCTTACCGTGCCGTAAATAGCGCATCCTTGAGAAATCATGGAGGTGTCCGCTACGGCACCGGGGGCGATGTAATGAGGAGGCAGGTCGTTTGGACGGGTGTATATCTGCCAGTCCTTGTTGTATAAATCCAAGGGATTGTCATGGGACAGCAAATCTAAGTTTGCTTGCCAGATACTGGTCACAGTTCCGATATCCCGCCAATAGCCTGCAAAGGGATAGGCATAAAGTTTTTTTCCCGATTCCAGCATGGAAGGAATAATATTTTTTCCAAAATCATGGGCGCTTCGCTCCTTTTCGTTGTCCTCCGTGAGAGCTTGTTTTAATACCTCATAATTAAAAATATAAACCCCCATGGAAGCAAGGGTGCTTTTGGGATGACGAGGTTTTTCTTCAAAGTCCAGGATTCTTCGGTCTCCGTTAATATTTAAAATACCAAACCGTTTTGCTTCTTCTTGAGGAACATCTATCACTGCAATGGAGACTTCGGCTTTCTTTTTTATGTGATGCTTCAGCATCTTGCTGTAATCCATTTTATAAATGTGATCACCGGATAAAATCAATACATATTCCGGATTGTATTGCTCCAAATATGCCAAATTTTGATATACCGCATTGGCAGTTCCACGATACCATTCTGCGGTAGTTTTTCTCATGTAGGGAGGAAGCAGACTGATTCCGCCCCGCCTTACATCCAGATCCCAAGGAGCGCCGTTTCCAATATGGGCGTTTAAATCCAACGGCTTGTATTGGGTCAGTACGCCAACAGTGTCTACCCCTGAATTGGTACAATTACTCAACACAAAATCAATCATTTTATATTTTCCGCCAAAGGGAACAGCAGGCTTTGCTACATGGGCAGTCAGTGCCCCCAGCCGACTTCCCTGACCTCCCGCAAGAATCATTGCTACCAGTTCTTTTTTCATTTCCGTATCGCCTTTCTTTTTTATTTTAAACCTGTATAATATATGCCACAATACAAGAATTTAGAACAGATTCCTTTGTTTGCACATGATTCATAAGGCAGGGGGGTATCCTATGGGATAAGTTGGACAAAATCCCTCTTGCAAAAAGAGTAATTTTATGGTATGATTAAAAGAAGGTTAATAAGTTAGAGGTGAGTAACAAATGTTCCAAAACCAGGCATTAAAAATAAATGAAAAGGGACATCTGGAAATTGGCGGTTGTGATACGGTTTCCTTGGCAAAGGAATATCAGACCCCCCTTTATGTAATGGATGAACAGATGATTCGTGATAACTGCAAGCAGTACCGTCAGTCCATGGAGGAATTTTATGGCGGGCGGGGCTTGGTTTTATACGCAAGCAAGGCATTTTCTTCTAAGGAAATGTACCGAATTGTAATGCAGGAAGGATTAGGCGTTGACGTTGTATCCGGCGGTGAATTATATACCGCTCTTTCTGTGAATTTCCCGGCAGATAAAATCTGTTTTCATGGGAACAATAAAACAAAAGAGGAGCTGATTATGGCAGTAAAAGCAGGGGTTGGCTACATTGTGGTGGACAGCCGGGAAGAGCTTGCTATGCTAAATGCCATTGCAGGGGAGCTGGGTGTGAAGCAATCCATTTTGTTCCGCATTAAACCCGGTATTGATGCCCATACCCACAGCTTTGTTCAGACCGGTCACATTGACTGTAAATTCGGAACAGTGCTGGAAAACGGGGATTCCCTGGATTTTGCTAAAATTGCGGTAACTCAGCAAAATTTAGAGCTTTCAGGAATTCATTGTCATATAGGTTCCCAGATTTTTGATGAAAAGCCTTTCCTTTTGGCGGCAGAACGGATGATGGATTTTGTGGTACAGGTTCGGGATATTTTGGGAATCACCTTGAAAGTGCTGAACTTAGGAGGGGGATATGGCATTCGTTATACAGAAAACGATAAGCCGATAGCCTACCGTGACTATATGAAAAAAATCTCAGAATCCATGAAGAAAATTGCAAAAGAAAGACAGATTGAACTGCCTAATATTTTTATGGAACCGGGACGTTCTATTGTGGGCGAAGCGGGAATTACGTTGTATACTGTAGGTTCTGTAAAAGAAATTCCTGATGTCCGTACTTATGTGTCGGTGGACGGAGGAATGAGTGACAATCCCCGTTATATATTATATCAATCTGAATATGAAATGCTTCTTGCCAACAAGGCGGCGGAGGACAAGAATACTTGCGTCACCGTAGCGGGGAAATGCTGTGAATCAGGAGATTTGCTGGGAGAAAATGTAAAGCTTCAAAAGCCGGAGGCAGGCGATGTTATGGCAGTGCTTTCTACCGGTGCTTACAATTATTCCATGGCAAGTCATTATAATCGTATTCCAAATGCTGCGGTTGTGATGGTGAAGGATGGGACCTCCCGCTTGATTGTCCGTCGGGAAAGTTATGAAGATTTGGTGCGTAATGACATATAAGAAGGTGAAACAAAATGCTGGAAAAAGGATGGGAGCTTCTGATTTCAGTTGTGGCGGTGTTTGTTTGTATGACGGTGCACGAATGCAGCCATGGTCTGGTGTCCTATTGGTTAGGTGACCCTACTGCAAAGCGCATGGGAAGATTGAGTCTAAACCCCCTTCATCATCTGGATTGGGTAGGTGCCCTTTGTATGTTGGTGTTTCGGTTCGGCTGGGCAAAGCCTGTGCCCATCAACCCTAATTATTATAAAAATTTTCGGTTGGGAACGGTGCTGGTCAGCATTGCGGGTCCCATTTCCAATATTCTGTTGGCATTTTTGATTTTGCTGATTTACGGAATTGTTCAGATTTTTGTATCCATTCCTGATTTGGTATTGACCTTCATCTGGACAATGGTGTTTATGAACTTAGGGTTGGCAGTGTTTAACTGTCTGCCTATCCCTCCCCTTGACGGGTCTAAGGTGGTGTTTGCACTCCTGCCCGAAAAGGCATACCGTAAGGTGCTTCGATATGAACGGTACGGATTTCTGCTTTTAATGGGATTGATATATTTAAATGATGCGTTTGACGGCTTGTTAAACCGAGGAGTGGACAATTTACTAAATGGATTGTTACATATTATAAATTCAATTATTCTTTTGATTGTGAGGTTTACAGGATGAACCAACCGTTATCCTATAGCTTGGAAGTGTTTGAAGGACCGCTGGATTTGTTGTTGTATCTGATTCAGCAGAATAAAGTCAGTATCTATGACATTCCCATTGCGGAAATTTCCAAACAGTACATGGACTACCTGGAAAAAATGAAGGAACTGAATCTTGAGATTACAAGTGAGTTTGTTGCTATGGCAGCACAGCTGTTGTACATCAAATCCCGTATGCTTCTGCCGGTGAATCCAATGGTGGAGGAGGCGGAGGACCCCAGAACGGAGCTTGTGGAAAAATTATTAGAGTATGCAAAATACAAAGCTGCAAGTGCCTATCTAAAAGAACGGGAGCCTATCGGCAAATATATGATTTGCAAAGAGCCGGACAAGCTTCCCCAAGGAAAAATAGAAAACAATCTGGATAATGTTACGGTGTACGATTTACTGGAAATCGTGCAGGAATTATTGCAAAACCGTAAGGATGAGGAGATGATTCCCCATCGTTCTTTTGGAGAAATTGTGGGTAGGGAAAAGGTGTCTGTGCAGTCAAAGATTGCTCAGCTTACAGAACTTTTAAGGGAAAAAAAGAGATGCCCCTTTCGTTGGCTGTTTCGTTCTCTGCCCTCAAAGGCACATGTGGTTGCCATGTTTTTAGGGATATTAGAAATGTTAAAAGGCGGGCAGATTACTGTTTTTTCAGACGGTGAGGTACAGATTGGATTAAAGGAGGGAGCAAAAAATGGAACAAATGACACAGCAGGAGCATGATTCTATGTTGGAGGCCATGCTGTTTGCGGCAGGCACCCCTGTTTCCGTTCAGCGCTTTGCTTATGCCTTGGAGGAAGACCCTTTAAAAATGCAGGAAATGTTGGACGGCTTTATGAGTCGGTATAATTATCGGCACGGGGGGCTTCGTATTATAAAATTGGAAGACAACTATCAGATTTGCACACGCTCTGAGCATTTTGAATCCATTCAGCTTTTGTTAAACCCTGCCAAATCTCCTGACTTGTCCCGCGCGGCATTGGAAGTGCTGTCTATTGTTGCTTACCATCAGCCGGTTATCAAATCGGTGATTGAGCAAGTAAGGGGCGTGGATTGTTCGGGTGTCATCAATAAGCTTTTGTCCCGTGACTTGATTGAAGAAAGGGGACGTCACCCCTCCCCGGGAAAACCCATTTTGTATGGAACAACACAGGAGTTTTTGCGTTGCTTTGGATTAAGCTCTTTGGAGGAGCTTCCCGGTATTGATTTGCTGGCGGGAATGGAGCAACTAACCATAGAGCAAATGAAACAGGAATAGGAGTGGAACAGATGGTAAAATATCTGATTGCTGTATTACTGTTGTTATTAGTGGTTTTTTTGTTCATAAAAATTGAAGTTGCCTTTGAGTATCGTGAGAACACTTCCCATATTCGTATTCGGATAGGTGGGATTTTGTTGAAGCAAAGAGAAAAAAAGAATAAAAAGTCCTCTCAACCGCAGGAAAAGTCAAAAGGATTTTTACAGAAGATAAAAAGCTTCCAATCCTTTTATACCAGATCTAAAAAACATCTGAAAAAGGCCTTGCGTCGGGGATCAAAAAAACTGAATATTGAACGGCTGGAATTTTTATATGTTGGCGGTTTTGAGGATGCGGCGAAAACGGCACTTGTGTATGGGATTGTTTCGGGAATGGTGTATGACATTTACGCCTTACTTCAGCATTTCATAGGAGTGAAGGAAACAAAAATTCAGATTCTGCCTGAATTTAACAAAGCCGGTGTCACCATCGAAACAGAATGGAAGCTTTCCTTTCGCGTATGGCATATGTTTCATATTGGCAGCGCCCTGTTTCCCTTGCTTTTTCTTAAAAAGAAGGATTGATTGTAACAATTAAACAAAAAACGTTCTTCGGTTTTATTATATTTGTCTAAAAAATGTATTGCAAAATTAAGAAAAGGGTGGTATAATTAACTTGTAACGTTGTTAAATGTTTTTTCATTTTCCCTCCTTTTTTATTTTATATTTGGAAAGCCGAATCCTAAAAGGATTCGGTATTTTTTTATACAGAAAAGGAAATTCGTATCGATGTCATTGACGGCGTTGGGGGAGAGATAAAACAATTAGAATCAATAAAAAGGAAGGAATTTTCAAAAACAAAAATTCCTTCCTTTCTTTTATCCCTTTTTATTGCTCATGTTTGAAGGATGCAAATGGTTATTTTTTATTTTCATCTACAAATTCCTTCGCATCCTCCACGTTTTCCTCAGAGGGGATCGCTACATTAGTTCGTTTATCCCTTTTGTGTGGTTCGGAAAGAGCATAGGTGTCGTAGGGTTGAACGTTTTTCCTTTTTTCCGGTTTCAAGATTTATCACCCCGGAACATAGTATAGCCGACACAATTCGATTTTATTCACGGTCACCCAAAGGAGCAATTACTCGATTGTACAAGGAACGAAATCCAAGTGCACAAATAATGAAAGCTGCAATTTCTGCAATAGGAAATGATAACCATACCAAATTTACATTTCCTAACTTTGACAGGAAAAATGCACAGGGAACCAGAAAAATCAACTGTCTTGCAAAGGAGATAAACATACTGAATACACTGCTTCCCATTGCTTGAAAGACAGAAATCAGAATGACACAAACACTGGCAAATACAAAGCACAGACTGATGGTTCGAAGAGCAGGAACGCCAATCGCAATCATAGCAGGAGAGGCATCAAACAATTTAAGTAAAAATTCGGGGAAAATCTGAAATATCAATAGTCCCATAAGCATGATGCCTGCTGAATAAAAAATACTGTAACGTATGGTTTTTGTAATTCTTGATTTTTTTTGGGCACCATAATTATAGGAAACAATGGGCACCATGCCATTATTCAAGCCGAATACAGGCATAAAGATAAAGCTTTGAAGCTTAAAGTATACTCCAAACACCGCCACTGCCGTGGTGGAAAAAGCCACCAAAATTTTATTCATGGAAAAAGTCATGACAGATCCCATAGCTGCCATAAGAGTAGAGGGGATTCCCACGGACAAAATTTTCTTTATAATTTTTCTATCAGGGAAAAAGGCACTGAGCGATACTTTAACTTCACGGTTACATTTAAGATTGAAAATCAGAGCCAAAATGGCACCCGCAATCTGTCCTGCAACGGTTGCCACAGCCGCTCCTGCAATTTCCATACGGGGAAACCCGAACAATCCAAAAATTAAAATGGGATCCAATACAATATTGACAATAGCACCGGTTCCTTGAGCAATCATGGTGTAAACAGTTTTTCCTGTGGATTGTAAAAGTCGTTCCAGCATGACCTGAAAAAAGCAACCAAAGGACAAAACACAGCAAATGGACAGATAAGAAACACCGTATTCAATAATTTCGGTTTCATCAGCTCCCGTCTGTGCCGTAAAAAAGGGTTTTACTGCCGTTAAGCCCAGAATCAAAAATAAAAGATAACTGACAAAACTGACCAAAAGTCCGTTTCCTGCAGTTTTATTTACGGATTTAAAATCCTTTTGACCCAGAAATCGGGATAGGTTGGCATTGACACCAACGCCCATTCCCACTGCCAGAGAAATCATCAGGTTTTGCATGGGGAACGCAAGGGAAACAGCGGTAAGTGCATTCTCATTTAACTGTGCCACAAAGATAGAATCCACCACGTTGTACAATGCTTGTACCAGCATGGAAATCATCATGGGAATGGACATGGACAGCAATAGCTTATTGACAGGCATTATACCCATTTTATTTTCTTTTGGTTCGTTCATATTTATCACCTTTGTTCATAAATTTATTCATGTCTCTTTATTTTACCTTTTTTTACGGTCTTTGTCAATTCATAAATCAAACGATTTTTTAAAAGGAAAAATGGATAAACAGGCAACTATACACAAGAACCAATGTTGGAGAGAAACAAATGGTTGTTGATACAAGAGGGTGCAGCAAGAAGCTTTCGTCTTGCTACACCCTCTAAGTTTTTCATAGGCTTTATGGTTCTTCGCTTCCTTCCACACCCTCGCGGATTACCTTAGGGATAGGATTGTAACGGCTGGTGGAAACAATATTGCTCTGTACCGTTTCTCCGTTTTGAGTAATGATACGGTAGGTGGTGACAATGCTTCCGTCCGTTCCGTACTGAATAATTTCTTGCCTGCCTACCGGCAATTCATCTGTCATTACGGTTTTGCTGTGATAGGGAATGGTTTCGGTAATGCTATTGCTGATAGTGATTGTCTGATCCGGATTTGCAATGGTACCCTGGAGGGTAATCGTTAGAGTGCTTCCGTTTGTACTTGTCAGAATCCGAATAGGAAACAGCTGATTGTTTTTAAATTGAAAATCAATCTCCTCAGAAATTGTTACATCCTGTCCGGCAGGGATATAGGTAACTGGCAAGGAGTGAGCGGTTCTGGAGACAATTTCTAAATTTGCATACAGCACCGCAGAATAAAGAGTGGATGCCGCCTGACAAAGTCCGCCCCCTGGTTCTTGCACAATTTCTCCTCGAGAATATACATTTGCTTTTCGAAACCCACGTTCCTCCGAGCCGTCACCGATTTGCTCAACAAAAGAGAAGGTTTCTCCTGATTCTATGATAATTCCGTTTAACCGTTCCGCCGCCAGCTCTACATTGTAATTCCGTCCCGCATCACCGGAACCGTAAGAGGTGGAGTAGGTGGCAATGGTGTCTTTTAAAATATTGGTATCAAGGTCGGAATAGGTGATACTTGCCTTGGTATAAATCAAAGGAATCTCACAAATTTTTTGGTTTTCGTCCAATAATTTTTGAGCAATATCCTTATCAAAGGAAATCCCATCTTCGTCAGGAATAATAGAAATTTCTCCGTTTTCAGTAATATATCGGGCATTGACAGGATCCTTAAAATAACGGTTTGCCAAATCTTCCACCAGAACAGGGGAAGGTTTTTTTGTTTTTGTGGTCAGCAGGATAGGCTCTGTACTGCCGGAAAGCAACGCATCTAAAATATCCTGCATCAATTTTTCTGTATGAAATACCTCACCTTTTTCTCCATCGGTTATTACAATAGAATCTCCCGCCAGCTCTATTGTCGCTTCTTTTACCGGTGTTTTAATTCGTTTTTGCAAGGGCTTCAGTTTTTCCGTTAAATCCTTTTCATTATACGAGATGTTGGGATAAAGAACCGTGCCCCCCAGCCGTGCTGAGAGAATATCCTTGGCACGGGTAAATACATTCCCTGTTTTTCCTAATAAAAAACATTGATTTACGCCGTCTTCCCAGTCAATTTTTGTTCCTACTTCTTCCAGACAAAAGAAAATTTCTACATTATTATAAGAAACGGTAATGGGTTTTTCGGTAATGTTATTGGATGCCATCATGACTTGTTCTTTTGCCCGTTCCAGCGTTTTTCCTTCCAACGGCAAAGCAGAAAGATGAACGCCGTAGGCAACGGTCTGCTGGATGTAACAAGTAAATAAGAGGACACAGGCAGAAGCCACCAACACAACTGCCAGAATTGCCGCAAGTATTATGGGAATAATTTTTTTCATTGGACTCCTCCTGTATTATAAATAAGGCAATAAAAAGGATGTGGTCTGTAACCGGAATTGGCACCAATCCTGCCAGGAACCCTGATGCTGTTTCATATTGTGGCAAATTCCGGTCAGCGTTTTCTTATCTGCTTCCAAAAATTCATGAATTTCTTGTTCGGTTGCATCTTCTAAAATAGTTCCGCCTGTTTCCTTTAAACGAAATACAAAAGAAATGAATTCCAGCTTTTCTTCCCGATAACAAATTTCATAAAAGACCGCGCCTAGAAAACGGGGAGAGCCAACAGTCAGTCCCAATTCTTCCTGTATTTCCCGATATAAGGCATGGGAAACCTTTTCTCCGTAGCGGATTCCCCCTGTTGGAATACGATACACGCCCTTAGGATAGCTTTGAGAACGGATGACAATATTTTTTCCGTTCTTTCTTTCCACACAAAAAGCAACTTCCCCCCATCGGTCGGATTGAATGAGATATTTGAAGTCTTCAAAAAACTTTTTAGAAATAAAATTCAGCTTTACATGGCGCAAAATGCCCTGCCCGTCAAACTGACTGTTTACTTCCTCAAAAGCTCTTTCGTACTGCATCTTATTCAACATCCGTACCTCCCATCGTTGTTCTTTCTTCTATTATAACTGATTTTTGCGGGAATGTAAATAACAAAAAAACAATTCTCAAAAATAATTTGTCCGCATAGAGTAGAAGAAAGAGGTGTACAAGTATGAAAAAGATAACGTATTTTTGTCTAATAGCAGGAATTACAATAATATGGATGTTTCAAGGAATTGATTTTGAATTATCCACAGAGCAAACAAAAGAAATATTAAATCGTGTGTTTCTTGCAGAGGAAGAAACAAAATGGTCTGATAATCTACTGAAAATGAGTAACATCATTTTTGCTATGGAACAAAAAAAGCCGAGTTCTCCTGTAGTTCCCGAAACCGTACCCGCAACGGCAGAAGCATATAAACCGGCTCTTCGGAATCAGACTTCTTTTGATATTGATACAGATGCATTGCTTAGTCAGAATCTTTCCTTTTTGCCTGTAAAAGGAAAAACTCCTCAGGTTTTAATTGTACATACCCATACTTCAGAGGGCTATGCACCGGAGGAAAGGTCCACAGACCCGAAAAAAAATGTTACTGCAATCGGTGAGATAATCGCTTCCTGTCTGGAAAAACAAGGAATTAAGGTCATTCATGATAAGACTGTGCACGATACGGATTATAACGGCTCCTATTCCCGTTGTCTGGAAACGGTAGAACGTCAGTTAAAGAAACATCCCACTGTGCAAATTGTGTTGGATGTTCATCGGGATGCGGCAACCTTGGAGAATGGGCAAAGTTTACAGGTTGTGGCGGACATAAACGGAACGGAGACCGGACAGATTATGCTGGTTGCAGGAACCGATGAGGGAGGATTAAATCATCCTGACTGGAAAACCAATTTGGCTTTTGCATTACAATTACAACAGGCAATGGACTCAAACGCTCCCGGCTTGTCCCGACCGCTTAATATAAGAAAGGAGAGGTTTAACCAACATCTGGCACCGGGTATGCTGATTGTAGAGGTTGCCGCCAGCGGAAACTCCATGGAGGAAGCAAAGAAAGGAGCATTGCTTTTTGCAAAATCTTTGTGTGCATTGTTACCTATAACTTGACTTTCTGTGAAATCGACTTTTCATTGAAATCTCGCAGAGAAATTAAATTGTAGATGTCTTTTTATATGCATAATTGGTGGTGTGGCAAAGTTCCGCACATTATAAACAGTATTAGAGGTTTTATAAAATCTGTCAAAAGTTTTATAAAATCTCTTTTCTTTTTTATAAAACCGATTAAAAAAATCCCTACTCTTTTATAAAACTAATACCGACATTTTATAAAAGTTGCTTGATTATTTTATAATTTCTGTCCTACCCTTTTATAAATAGTTGTCAATATTTTATAAAAGATGTCCGTTCTTTTATAAAAACTGTTATAAATGTCGATTTGACAATAATACAAATACTTTTTGCAATTTTTATCATTTATTATATAGGTGTCATTTATAAGTGTCGGAAAAATGCGGAAGTTTTTCCGACCGCAATTTTTTATTGATTCTGTCCATTAAAAAGCATTGTTTTTTAGAAAAATTAATAAGCAAATATATAAAAGTGTTGGTTTTTTCCTTCTTCGGGGATATCCACCAGAAGAAGATACCCAAAAATAAAACAAAAACCTTTATTACAAATGATTTTATAAAACAAGTTCAAAACATCTATATAATGGAAAAAATATCTAAAAGTACTTGCAATTTGGTAAAAGATGTGTTATAATAAAGCCAACAAATACAGAAAAGGGGGGAGATACCAATGGTAAGCAATTTTTCAAAGAGGTTTGACTCGGTTATATTGCAGCTTTGGTTGTGTTCCTCTGATGATATAGAGATGTGAAAAATAAAGAAAATTTGCAACGTAGCGTATAAGTCAGACCTCTTTGAGTAGAGGGTTTGATTTATGCGTTTTTATATGTTTTATAATTCTTGTTACGTGTTTGTTTAGTACGAATTTTGCTTATGCACATGAGATTTTTTATAATGGTTCAACACCTATTGTTTTAAAATGGAATTATGTCAACGGGAGTACGGTGAACATGAAAATGAGCGATGACTTGCTCAATGCTCCGTTTACAAGTCATTATTCTGTTGCTCGAAATGCATGGCCGAATGCTTTAGCGAATGCGTCTACTCATGTGTCTATAACAAATTCCTCGTTTTCCGAATCAAATATTGATTTAGCTACAGCAGATTCGAGTTATTGGGAAGACAGATGGGGCATATTAGCTTCTTGGAATATACTAGGTGTGTGTGACATAACTTCAACTGACGGAATTTTAATAGATTCTGCGGCAGATGCGTTGGCATCATCTAAGCTTATAAAATATGCAGGAATATTATTTAATCCGTCATCAAGTGCATTTGATGATAATTCTACTAAAATTCGTTATACAATGGTTCATGAAATAGGACATGCTTTTGGATTAGGGCATCCGAATACAGACCATAATCCGACATCTGCTGCTTCTGTTATGAGAACGGGTGAATCTAACAACTATTATACACCTCAAGCCCATGATATAAGTGATATGAACAGTAAGTATTAAGGAGGTATGGAAAATGAAAACGAAGAACAAAAAAATTATTATAGTTACAGGAATTTCTTTTATATGTTGCCTATGCTGTATAATGTCAATGACTTTTTCAGAAGATAGGCTTGATGTGACACAGATTGAAAGTTTAAGGAATCAATATCCCGTATGCGGAATTGATGCTCCAGCAGGACTTACAGTGAAAAGAATGGATGTAATTGAAGTTAAGGATAAAGCTGAATCATTTGTTTTTGGCGAGGTTGTTGGGGAAGTGATGAAGTACAATGTTACTACGTCTTTGTCAAATGAAATGCTAAGCGAAAAAAGAAATAAAAATGGAATAAAAGAAGTTTTTGAATTTTACGAATATGCAATAGAGGTTATTGAAGACACCGAAGGAAAGTATAGAAAGGGAGACTTGATAACAATTACTGCTAATATGGATTTCATAAACTATAATCCATCCTTGTCTGATGGAATGAGAGTTGTCGTTCCAGTAGCAAAGGATAAGAAAAAAAGTAGCCGAAACCATTATATCGTAGATGGAATGTATTATGTAACCCCAGAAGGATATGCGCTGTCAGCTTTCGATGAAGAAAAAGTCTCTGTAGCACGTGGAGTTTCAAGTGGAGTAAAAGTAGAAACATTGTTAAAAAACCTGAAGAAGTAGTATAAAGAGGAAGCCTCTATATAGAGGCTTCCTAATTTTTATAACGGTTTACCCGTATACGCCAAGCGTGTACGGGTAAACCGTTATGCTATAGTTTTAGTGTAATAGGATGTGAATATATGGATAGAATAGAATTAATTAATATGGCTAAAAAAGCTAGTGAAAATGCTCATGTTCCATATTCAAATTTTACTGTAGGAACATTACTTATATCTAAAAGTGGTAAAGCTTATATGGGATGTAATGTAGAAAATCATGGTATTATGAGTATATGTGGAGAAAGAGTAGCATTTACTAAAGC
>JAZNAU010000044.1:0-5505 GCA_045586685.1 Clostridia bacterium | reverse complement strand
CATTCTTAACCTGTACGTTGTTCGTTACTTGGTTAATTTCTTTTTTGTGCAATCTCTTGCACGGAATTAACGTGAACTAATTGTCATTATGCTGTTTAGTTTTCAATGTCCGCTCGCTTGTCCTCTCTCAAAGACAGCTTATTTAGTATATCACATCTTCTGCCACTTGTCAACACTTTTTTTGAAATTTTTCAAAAAAGTTTTTTTATAAAACAAACGAAACGCAGAAGGTGATAATCATTATAGCACACAGCGTTTCGTTTGTCAAGGACTTTTTTATAATTTTTTAAATTTTTTTCACAATCTTACGGGTTTACGATTTCCACGTCGGTAAGACAGCCTTCCTGACTCTGCACGGGAGCTTCAGGAACAGGTGCCGGTTCAGGATAAACAACAGTTTCTTGTGCAGGTTCTTCATACATTACCTGTTCTTCGTAAACAACTTGTTCCGTCATAGCTTCTCTTTGTGCTTTCGCACCCAATTCCTGTTCCTTGGTAGAAACTTCATTGCCCACTAATTTGCTTTTATAAGAAACAAATGCCACTTCATCTTCCAATCGCAATTCTGCTTCTCCGTCAATATCCTCAATCCCCAAAGAGCTTAATTCTGCCTCGCTGCCGTCGGCCAAAATAAATTTTACCTGATAAATAGAGTTGACAGCTTTGTCGGTCACCACTTCAGCAACAGATTCTTCCGGAGTATAAAACACTTCTGCTACCTTTCCTTGAGCAAAAACCAAACCTTCTGCCATCATATTAACCGTATATTCTGCTTGCTCCGCTGTTTTTATCATAACACCGGTAATATCCTGTCCGATATTGTTTTTCAACAAAAACACCAGCGCTTCATCAGATTTGTTTCCGATAGTAATATCGATCGTCTGCACTTCCTCTTGTTTTACTTTCTCTTTTACGGGCTCTTCTTTTCGCCCGCAACCTGCCACACTTAGCATCATCACTGCCAGCAATAAACAAACTCCTTTTTTCATGGTACATTTCCTCCTATTTAGTAAACTCTGTAGAGCTCACAATCACATATTGATTTTGAATCTCTACTACGATATTTATTTGAACCGTCCCTTCCGGAACCGTTTCTTCCTTTAAATATAATTGAAACCCGCCATCAGAAAGATAAAAGGGCTGATAGGTTACTCTCTCTCCGTCATGATTTTTTATCTCCACATAAATATTGGTATCCGTCTGCAAAAATTCCGGCACTACCGTACCGCTGACAGAAAGGTAAGATCCTTGCAGTTCTGCCTTAACAGAAGATTCCGTATCTGTTTTTAAGGCGGAGTAATTTCCCCTTTTGGGGGCAGGCATCACCGGCGCCTCCTCAGCAAATGAAGATAATCTCCGCTCGACCCGCTCAATCACCACAAAATCCGGATGGTACTGTTCTATCTGAGTCAGATGATATGGCACCAATCGGGAAAATCTAGCTTCCCCGAATTCCTCTGCCGCAAAGGGCAGTATGCTTTCTCCAAAAGAATCCCGATACATCAGAAGGCTTCCCTCTTTTTCCGGATTGGTTGTTTCAATCCATTCCTCCATGTAATCCTCCGTAGGACAAGCAAACTTCCAAGGTTTTTGATAATAATACTCCGTTTCCGGCTTTGTTGCTAAAGGATACAGCATTTCATCCAAATCCCCTATATGATCCTCCTGTACAACAAAAGGAACATTCAAATAGGTTTCATGTTCCTTCCCCATTGCCTCCATCATTGCCCGATAAGCCAGCACCGCTCCTTGATTGTTCCAATGGGAATCCTTTTTAAAATACAGAATTTGGTCTTTCTTTTGAAAAAGGGAATATAAGTCCACATACCCTACATCCGCCTCTTCCAATTTCTTTGCCAGAAAATCAATATTTTTCTGAGTTCCCTGCAAATAACGGGAGGGCATACATTCACCATACAAGCTATTCTTATTGGGTGCAACCATGAGCAGAAAACGACTTCCCTGACTTTGAACATATTCCTGAATTAACTTCAGGTTATGAACAAGGCAAAACCACTCCCGATCTGTCAGCAGATTTTTACCCTGATAATCTGCCAATGTCCCTCCGTAATACAACCATCCTTCTTTTCCCAAAACAACCTGATCCGTAGTACTGTAATGAAAAAGGGTACTGTAAGTGAGGGCGTTGGCTGTGACCAACTGCTGGCGAAAGGCAAATCTATCCTCAAAATACTCTCCCCAATCGGATAAATAATAAAGATTTGGCTGATTCTCCTCTGTATAACAAGAGGGGATTTCGGCTAAGGGAGTGTTTTCTGTGGTTTGGGTGGTAGGATAAATGGTCATGCCCACCAAGGGAATCAATAACAGAATAAAAACAACTGCAATAAAAACAATAGCTCCTTTTCGATTCATAACGTTTCTCCTAAAAACGGAAATAAATAAAGGGATTATAAGTGCCCGCTGAAAGATTCAGCATACAAAGAACCAACAATACCAGACTATACAAAAAGCCTGCTGTTTTCCAGACACGAGAAGTTTGGTTGATTCTCTGGGAGAGGGGCAGACTGCCTACAATGGCAAAAGTAACGGTAACAAGGAACAAAGGTGTCAGTTGCTCCAACAACACAGCAGAGTTGGTTGCTCCGGAATAACCAAACATCTCTCCAATCATTTGCACCCCTTGTGTTAATGTGTCTGCACGAAACATAACAAATCCCAGACAAACCACCAGCAATGCATACAAGTGACGTAGCACCCGAGGCATTTTTTTCACAGGAAGTACCTGTTCTGCCATCATAAAAAGCCCATGCCATAAGCCCCACACCACAAAGGTCCAGTTGGCACCATGCCAAAGTCCTGTGGCAAAAAAAACAATCAGCTTATTGATACAAGTTCTCAAGCTCCCCCGACGATTTCCTCCCAACGGGATATATAAGTATTCTTTGAACCAAGTGGATAAAGAGATGTGCCACCTTCTCCAGAATTCTTGAATACTCTGAGAAATATAGGGGTACTGAAAATTCTCACGAAAACGGAAACCAAACATATGTCCCAAGCCGATTGCCATATCGCTGTAACCGCTGAAGTCAAAATAAATCTGAAACAGATAAGCAATCGCTGCCATCCATGCAGCAGGTGTGGTAAGAGCTGTTTCTGCAAAAAGCGCATCTGCCGTGACTGCCATGGGATTGGAAATCAGCACCTTTTTAGACAACCCAAAAATAAAACGGCGTAGCCCAAAGGCAATTTCGGTTAAATCGGCATGGCGATGATAAATCTGCTCACTAATATCATGATATTTCACGATAGGCCCTGCAATCAACTGAGGGAAAAAGGAGATATACAGCATGACACAAGTCAGACTCTTTTCCCCCTTTGCTTCTCCCCGATAAACATCAATCACATAAGAAAGTGCCTGAAAGGTAAAAAAGGAAATCCCGATAGGAAGTGCAAGACCTGACATGGGCAACTTGCTTCCAACCAGAATATTGATCGTTTGAAGCATCATATCCAGATACTTAAAGACAAACAACATTCCTATATTTAATATAACCGCCAGTGCTACAATACCCTCTCGTCCTTTTTTAGCGGTTTCCAGCACTCTGCCAAAAACATAATTCATCACAATGCTGACCAGCATCAAAAGTACATAAACGGGTTCTCCGTAAGCATAAAACAACAAGCTTGCCACAATCAACAGTGCATTTTTCGCCTTCAACGAGGGAATCAGATAATATCCCAGAAAAACAAGAGGCAAAAAAACACACAAAAACACCATGGAACTAAATACCATGTCAGATCACTCCCATCGGTATCTGAGTACCGGACTGCTAGCCGGTTGCATATAGAAATTATATCTGCCTATGCTGTGCTGAGATTCTGGATCGCAAATGTAAGAAGTTCCGTTCATTTTAATCATCACCCAACCATGAGGACCATAACCGCCACGAGCCAAACCTACTTCACCTTGAATAAAGTAAGCATCGTATCCAAGCCCTTTTGCCAACTGATAAAATGCTGCTGCATAGCAATAGCAATTTCCCTGTCTATTCTCAAATGCCTGAATGGCATACCATTCGGAAGACTCATACCCTTCAGGGGGGGTCAAAGGAATGGGTAATTTTTTATAAGAAACATTTTTTGCTACCCAATTATAACAAGAATATAAGTCCCAGCCTGCCTGCTGATAAACTTTATTTACCTGTGTTGCAACTCTTGCCTCGGATTCATCTCCATCCAGCCAAACCTTGGTTCTGCCTAAAGGAATTTGCATTCCGTTAGCCAAATGCACATAAATATCAACCGTATAGTTTCCAAAATGGAATTGATGATCTCCCGCCTGAACAAGGGCACCATAAGAACCGTCCTCCCGAAGCTCAAGCTCCTTCCAGCTCATATCACTCTGGTCATCAGCACACCAGGTGACCGCAATCACCTTTTTAATGTCAGAAGATGCAGATACCTTTCCCGCCTTGACCCAAAAATTACCGATTTTTGTATCCATCACAGTTGCACTTAATGCACCAAAACTTGCAGAGATAGGAAAATCAGAAAGCTCGTCCGTCATAGTAACTTCACAAAAACGGTGTAACAATGCAGCACATTCCCCACGGGTGGCAGACTTTTCTACCCCTAAAGTTCCGTCCGGATAACCGCCTAAAATGTTTTCCTCCACCAGCCAACTTACTGCCTCTCTTTGGGATTCGTTCAGAAGAACGGCATCAGAAAACTGCTGTAATTCTGAATGTTCTGAAGTGTCAAAATTTCGGTTTTTTGCATACAAATAAAGCATTTCTCCGATTTCACCGCGGGTCAGAGGCTTGGTTAACTCTCCAATTTCATAAGGGTACACCCCTGATTCCCTTCCCCAGGATGCTGCCCCCTGATACCAAGTGCCGGACAATTCCTCCAAAGGAGATGCCGACGGCTGATTGGACAAATTCCAAAGCATACAAATCAGTTGTGCTTTGCTAATAGTAGAATCAGGGGAAAACTGATTGTTTCCCGTACCCGTCATAATTCCTTTATTCAAAGCATATTCTACCGCTTCATAATAATATTCGCCCCCGCTGATATCATCAAACATATGGGGCTGAAATACAACAACTGACTCTTGCTGATTCGCAAAAACGGCGGTGCCGGAAAAGGACAGCACCGCTGTAATAATAACCGCAATCATTCGATTTAACTTACTCATTTTACCAATAACCTCACTCGTTTTTTGCTTTGTACAATATATCACAGCATTCCGCCATTATCAAAAAAACTAAAAATTCTGATAGGTGTCTCCTCCTTTTTACCACTATCTTTTATATTATATCACTATTTTTTATAATTGTAAAGCTATTTTAACAATGCCTATAACTTTATTTTCTGTGGAATAATTTTTTTGTTGAGATTTCGCATACAAATTGATTTTATATAATGAAAAATGGTCAAACTTACAACTTTAACCACCTATGCTTAAATCAAATTAGACACCTTTATTTTATAATTTGTTATAACATAATCAAAAATGTTTGTTAACATATTACACTAAAA
>JAZNAU010000043.1:0-40023 GCA_045586685.1 Clostridia bacterium | reverse complement strand
TCGATAGGTTTATCGACACGTTGAAGGAGCGTCTTTTTGACGCTCCTTACCATTCTGTTAAGAATTTCTCAACGCTTTCTTCGCCTGTTTTTTAGCAGCTTTTGCGCTGATTTTCTTTTTCTTTTCTTTGACTTCTGCAACCTTTTCTATCACAGAAGAAACCACAATCAACGCCACCGTATAAATGCCGATTGCCCATGCAATCACAATCATGGTTGTTTTTAAGTTAGGGGTCAGGGCACAAAGACCACAAAGAATGGCACATACCACAAAAAAAATACCAAAATTTGCTTTTAATCTTGCTTTCAAGTCCTTTTTGTAGCCTTCTGCAAAGCCAAACCCTGCTGCCTTACTCTTTTTGGCAGACAGAACAGCCATTACAACGGCTAACACTGCAAACAGACCGCACAATGCCCAGAATACAGGAGCATTTGCAGGAGCTGTCAGAGCATATAAATAATACATGCCTACCAATGCACCAAAAGCGATTGCCATGGTAATGAGAATTCTGTTAATGCTTCTTTCTTGATTTTGTTTTGTCATTTTGTGACACTCCTTTAAAATTTATTTCATTTGATCCAGTTGATACATCACGCATCCAAGCACGGCGGCTCCCGCCGTTTCAGTTCGCAAAATCCGTCTGCCCAAGGTAACGGGAACGATTCCCCGTTGTTCCGCCTGTTCTACCTCCGACTCCTCAAATCCGCCCTCCGAGCCAATAATAATACCTACATCAAGGCAATGTTGATTCTTTTGCAAGGCAGATTTCAAATCATGGGTACGACAGTTTTCGTAAGGCATCAGACAAAGGGCGTGCTGTTCTGCCCGACAAAGCATTTCCTCAAAGGACAACACTTTGGAAACAAGGGGAATCACTCCGCGCATACACTGTTTGACCGATTCATCTGCCGTTTTTTGCCAGCGGGCGGTTTTTTTGGCAAACCCCTCTTTGTCGTCCTTTACCACGGTACGGGCACTTACAAAGGGAACGATTGAGGAAACCCCCAGTTCGGTGCATTTTTGCACCACCTCGTCCATTTTTGAGCCCTTGGGCACACATTGATAAAGAGTGACCTTTACCTCTGGTTCACAAAGGTTTTTCTGCTTGTCTTTTATCTTAAGCAAAATTTCCTGTCCGCAAACCTCTTGAATGACTGTATGATAATCAAAACCACATCCATCACATACTATTATATCATCTCCCGCCGATTTTCTCAAGACTTTTGTAATATGTTTTGCATCCAATCCCATAATTTTTACAAAATCTCCGTTAAAATCTTGGGGAAGCACAAAAAATTTAGGCATTTTTCTCTCCTTTGTAACGGGTGAAGTAAGCCACCCAGTCTTTCTTGGTTTTTTTCTCAATCACGGAAAATCCGTTTTCTGTTAAGGCAGTTTCCACATCTTCCCCACGGTCTGCAATAATTCCTGAACAAATAAAGGGTGCATCCGTTTTTAAGAACTGCCCGATTTGACCCGACAGCATAATAATCACATCGGCAATGATGTTTGCCACCGCCAAATCAAAGGTACCGCTGATTTTATCTGTCAGATTGCCCGCCTGCAGATGCAGACGGTCAGAGGAAAATCCGTTCAGCTCGCCGTTTTCTCCCGCAATTTTCACTGCCATGGGGTCAATATCAACCCCCCACGCCTCTTTTGCACCCAGTGCAAGACCGGCAATGGACAAAATACCGCTTCCGCAACCTACATCAAGAAGGGTATCCCCCGTCCTTACCGCCTGTTCCAACAGCTCCAGACACATAGAAGTCGTTTCGTGTCCTCCTGTGCCGAATGCCATCCCAGGGTCAATGGTGACTACCTTTTCATGGGGTTTTTGGGTATATTCCTCCCAGAGGGGTCGGATAACAATGCTTTCTCCGATGTGCAAGGGCTTATAATACTGCTTCCAGTTGTTCGCCCAATCCTCCTCATCCATATCCGTACAGGTGATTTCCAGAGAGCCGAAGTCCCCCTCTTGTTTCAAATCCTCCATTTGACTGCGAATGAGCTGTAATGTATCCCGTTCAAGCTCGGTCAAATAAACCTTAACAAAGGAATTGTTCTGTTTTTCCTGTTGGAGGGTTTCATCAATAATGTCCCAATACTGGGTTTGATTGGTCACAAAATCCTCAAAATCTGCAGGGTTTTCAATTTCAAAACTGTTAATACCGATTGCCATCAGCTTGGCACAAACCATATCCGGCTCGGTTGCCTCAATTTTTACTTGAATCCATTTCATGGTTTTCTTCCTTTCATCAGTAGGGGTATACACCATATCCCCTTCATAAAATCTTCCTTCCGAGGGGGCTCTGCTGTGCGAGTTTTACAAAACTCATAAATGTATGGGCACACTCTTTCTTGCCGTTATGGAGTCTTCCGTCACATCACAATCAAGGGCGGTCAGCCACACTCCTTTGTTTCTTGCTTCCCGCAAGACTTGGGCAAATTGGGGATGGGTGGCCTCGTTGGGAGAAAAGGAGCAAATCCCTTTCATCTGGATGATGAAAATGACCCATGCCTCAAACCCTTGCTCCCGACACTGTATCAGCTCCCGCAAATGCTTAACTCCCCGTTCTGTTGGGGCATCGGGGAACAGGGCAAGTCCATCTTGCTCTAAGGTAACTCCCTTCACTTCTGCAAAAATTTTCTTGTTCCCTTTCTCCAAATAAAAATCAAAGCGGGAATGGGAAAAAGAGGTTTCCGGCTGAATTTTTGAAAAACCAAGGGTTTGTAACCATTCTCCCACGATTTTGTTGGGTGCCTGAGAGTCCATGTTAATCAGCCTATTTCCTTTTTGCACACCAATGACATCATATTTCGTTTTTCTCCCCCCTGTGTTGGGGCAGTGCAAAATCAGCCTTGCGTTGGGAAGAAGAAGTTCTTTGCATCTGCCCGTGTTTTTCACATGACAGATTTCTGTTTTTCCATGACATTCCACGTGAGCAATAAACCGATTGGGGCGGGAAAGAAAGAAGCCTTCCGTCCAATTACCGTACTTCATCTTCTTCTCCCACATAGGTAAACCGCTGTACGTCCCCCACCTGTTCTTCCCACATGGAGGCGGGACGAACCCAAAGTCCGCCATTCTCGTCAAGCCCTTGATACACCACCATATCCTCTAAGGTTTCGCTGTGGCAGGCAATTCCGATTACACGATAATAATTCCCTTTATAATGCTTGTACACACCAAACTGTATCATTTGCTTTGCTCCATCCATAAAATTTGCTTATCAGCATCCTTTTTTTGCTCGTAATACTGTTCCAAAAAGGTGGCAACGTCAAACTTTTTCAGATTCTTATGGTACGGTTTTATGGCATACTCTGAGCGGTAGGAATCAATCCATTCGTCAAACAGCTGTTCCCGTGCAAGATACACCATTGCCTGTTCCTGAGACAAAAAATCTTCTGTTACATCAACCCGTTGTATCAGGAAAATATCCTGTTGGGTTTCTACCGGTCCGCCTATTTCGTTCAGCTCCAGAGAAAAAGCCACTTCCTCTGCCTCCTGCAACATTTGACCTTTTGTCACCAGTTGGTCATATACCCAAATCTGCGGTTCCTTTGCCAACGATTGTTGCACCTTTTGAAAGGATTCCCCTGACTGAAGCTGTTGATAAATACTGTAGCATTTGGCACGGAGCTTTTCTGCTTCCTCTTGGGACAACGGCTTTCCTGTCTGATCCATCATAGAAAACCGAATCCACTTACATTTCCGATAGGAATTTTGAAAAATTTCCTGCGCCCGCATTAAAAGCTGTTCAGAATCGGTATGCAAAAGCACATATTCCTCCAACGTTTCCTTTGCACTTTCCGCAATAATCAATTCCCTTGCAAGGTCCTCCGTCAATCCGTGACTTTGCATTTGAAACTGAAACAGGGGTGTGTTACGGGCAGTTTCATATTCATTTAACGTTTGATTTTTTTTCGCTACAGTATCAGCCGAAGGAATCAGCTGAAGTTTTTCTGTCAAAATGGGGTAAAGACGGTCCTCCTGAATCAGCTCCAATGCACGGCTTTGTAAAGCCTTTGCCAACTTTTTGTCATGATAATCAGGATTGGAAAGCTTGCTTTCCTCTGCCGCCTGAATCAGATAATACCCAAATTCCTCTATGGTGATTTCCTCACCCTCCATCACTGCAGCCGTATTCTCCGACCCAAAAAAGAACAGGGAGGGGAAGAAATGGGCAACAGTAAAAAAGCTAATCACCACAATCAAAAAAATGGCCAGTCCGCCCCCAGCCACAATCCATAAGGTACGGTTGGTATCCCTTAATTCGTTCAGTTCAAAGTTTTTGTATGGTTTTTGGGGCTCCCAGTCCCCTAACTCCGTTTTTCTTAATTTCATTCTGGTCACCGCCTTGTTGCTTTTACATCAATTATATCGCAAAACAGGCGGAATGTCAATCAGCACATGAAATAAAAAAACATTTGTCAGCCGCCTTGAGCAAAGAACGGGAGGCTGTGGGGGTGAAGGGAGTATACACCATACCCCCTTCATAAAAATCCTTTTTTCCGAGGGCACCCTACAGCAAGCCCCTTTTTATTGTCAAATCTTTGCATCAAAAAGGAGCGTCTTTTTTGACGCCCCGTGCTTAAGCCTTACGTTTCACTGCTCGTCCACTAAAGCGGGGGATAGGCTTTTCTCTGTCTAGCCTCCACCCCCTCTCGGTCGCTCACTTAAGCAGCTCCGCTGAACTCGAAACAGAAAACAAATTACGTGTTTTCTTGGTTTCTCGTCCATGCTTGCAGCTTAAGTTTCACTGCTCGGGGGATAGGCTTTTCTCTGTCTAGCCTCCACCCCCTCTCGGTCGGTCGACTAAGCAGTTCCGTAGCTCGGAAAACAAAAAATAAAAACCAATTTTCTTGATTTTTCAAGCGTACTCACGGCTTACTCTCCCTGCTCGGGGGATAGGCTTTTCTTTTTAATCATGGTACCTATACCAGAATGGGTAAAGATTTCAAGCAAAATGCAGTGAGGCAGACGGCCATCAATAATATGTACACTGTTTACCCCTGCATCAATCGCCTCAAGGCATCCCAAAATCTTGGGAATCATACCTCCTGTAATGACACCGTCCTCAATCAGTTGTAAAATTTCGTCCTGAAAAATTTCATAAATAATGTTATTATTTCCGTCTTTTACTCCGCTGACGTCGGTGAGAGTAATCAGCTTTTCCGCTTTGATGGCACAGGCTACAGCACTGGCAACGGTATCTGCATTGATATTATAGCTGTTGCCCTCCTCGTCCATCCCGATAGGTGCCACAACGGGAATAAATTCGTCCTGAATCAGATGCTCCAAGATGTGAGTATTGATATGGGTGATTTCGCCCACATAGCCGATATCTTCCGCTTTTCCGTCAATTTCGGGAGTAAATTTTTTACAATGAATCAACCCTCCGTCAATACCGCAAAGACCCAACGCCTTTCCGCCGTTGCAGTTGACCAGAGAAACAATTTCCTTATTGGTTTTTCCCATGAGAACCATCTGCACAACCCGCATGGTTTCTTCGTCTGTCACACGCAGACCGTTTTTAAAATGGCTTTCAATGTTCATGTCAGAAAGTGCCTGATTGATGTCTGGTCCGCCCCCGTGCACCACAATGGGGTTAATGCCAATAAACTTCAATAGGGTAATATCCTCCATAACAGACGCTTTCAAGTCCTCGTTAATCATAGCATTTCCGCCGTATTTCACCACAAAGGTTTTGTTGGAAAACTTCTGAATATAAGGCAGAGCCTCAATTAGAATATTTGCTTTTTTTATCAAAGAATTTACATCCATTTCTTTCTTCTCCTTACAGATAAAATGCAGGGCAATCCAATGCCGTTTCCTCGGGCAAGCCAAACATAAGATTCATATTCTGCACCGCCTGACCTGCTGCACCTTTAAACAGATTGTCAATACAGCTTACCGCAATAACCCGTCCCGTTCTGGGGTCTGCCACCAGCCCCATATCCACAAAGTTGGAACCTGCCACATGATTGGTTTCGGGCAGTTTTCCTTCCTCATAAATTCTGATAAAATATTCATCCTGATAAAATTCCTCATATACCCTTAACAGCTCTGCCGTGGACATGGGTGCCTTCAGCTTGCCGTAAATGGTGGATAAAATCCCTCTTTTTTGAGGAATCAGGTGAGGGGTAAAGGACAAAATCACGTCCTCTCCCGCCAATAAAGAAAGCTCTTGTTCGATTTCCGAGGTGTGACGGTGCTTTGCCACGCCATAGGCTTTTGTATTCTCCGTACATTCGCAAAAATGCTGGTCAATCACCAACTTTCTGCCCGCACCTGACACACCGGATTTTGCATCTATAATCACCGAATCCGGCTCAATCAGGCCCTTTGCAAGGAGAGGTGCCGCACCTAAAATAGAACAGGTGGTATAGCAACCGGGATTGCCAATCAATCTGGCTTTTTTAATCTCCTCACGATACAGCTCGCACAGACCGTAAACGGATTCTTTTAATAAATCCTTTGCACAATGGTCAATGCCGTACCACTGACTGTACACCGCGCTGTCACGGTAACGAAAATCCGCACTTAAATCAATCACCTTCAAGGTTGGGCTTTCCATCAGTGCCGCAATGGTTTCGGCAGAAGCGCCGTGGGGAAGGGCGGTAAACACCACATCGCAATCCCGCTTTAATACTTCTATATCCAAATCCTCACAAACCAAATCCTGTACTTTTCGCAAAGAGGGGTACAGCTCCGTCAACTTCTGACCCGCATAGCTTTTGGACATAGCATGGACAATTTCTGTTTCCGGATGATAGCTTAAAATTCTTACAAGCTCGGCACCCGCATACCCTGTTGCACCGATAATACCAACTTTTATCATAAAGACACCTCGTTTATAGTAATGTTATAATTATACAACATAACGAATAAAAATTCAAGCATTTTTTGCACAGATTCCTAATTTTAGCATTTTACACAAATTCCGTTCATAAATTACTATGAAAGGTGGGAGGAAATGTGATGTTACATCAATTAAAAATTGGACAAACAGGACGGATTCTTTTGGTAGAGGGAGAAGAACGATTAAAAATCAGACTGTATGATTTAGGGTTATTGCCCGGCACAGCCGTCACTCTCAAGGGCGTTGCCCCCTTGGGTGACCCTTTGGAGCTTTCCTTGCGGGGATATTCCCTTTCCTTACGGCTTTCCCATGCAAAAAAAATTCTGATTGAGGAGGAATCTTCTCCATGTTAATTGCCTTGGCAGGAAACGCAAACTGCGGAAAAACCACTCTATTTAACGCACTGACCGGCTCGTCAGCTCATGTGGGAAATTTTCCCGGTGTGACGGTGGAATACAGACAGGGACAGGTCACATGGAATCCTTCTCTTACCTTACTGGATTTACCGGGGATATATTCCCTGACTCCCTATTCGGAAGAAGAAGAGGTGACAAAAAAGGCATTACAAAAGGTGGAAGGAATTATCAACGTGGCAGATGCTTGCAATCTTTCCCGCAATTTATATCTGACGTTACAGTTAACAGAGCTTGGAATCCCTACCGTATTAGCCATCAACATGATGGACGAGGCAACACACCTCCAAATTGATTGCTCTAAATTATCCAAATTTCTGGGCTTGCCAGTGGTCGGAATTTCCGCAAGAAAAAGAAAAGGCTTGCGGGAATTAACAGCATTGTTGGAGAAACAGGTCCATCATCAACGTTGCCCTGTCTGTCCTGTTCCCCCACGAACGGGGGAGGAATATCTGGTCAGTGCAGACAGGCGGTACCGATACATAGAAATTCTTTACGGCGAGTGTATTCGTCAAACAAAGAAAGAACCTTCTAAAACCAAACGCTTAGACCGTCTGCTTCTTCATTCAAGACTTTCTTTTCCCCTTTTGTTCGGCGTGTTGTTTCTGTTGTTTTTGATTCCTTTCGGACCTTTTGGCACAGGACTGCGAAAAGGAACGGAAGCACTCATCACACACCTTTCTCATATCAATTTGTCCTTCTTTCCCCCTTGGTTTCAATCCTTTTTACAGGAAGGAATGTTTGGGGGAGTAGGGAGTGTGTTATCCTTTTTCCCTTGTATTTTTCTGCTTTTTTTCTGTCTTTCTTTACTGGAAGACAGCGGGTACTTAGCACGAATTTCGTTTTTGACAGACCCTTTTATGCAAACCATCGGACTGTCGGGAAGGTCGGCAATTCCCTTTCTCACAGGCTTTGGATGCACCGTCCCTGCCGTTGCCGCCGCAAAAACCATGCCCTCTCAACGGGATAAAATTCTGACGGTATTATTTTTGCCCTTTGTCTCCTGCAGTGCCAAACTGCCCATTTTTACCTTTATTACAGGAGCTTTGTTTCCCCAGTCGGGATTTCTCATTCTCTTTTTATTGTACCTATCGGGAATTTCATGGGGAATCTTAAACACCGCTTTTTCCCATAAATATTTGGTTCGGGGAGTCTCGGAGTCCTTTGTCATGGAGCTTCCCCTCTACCGCTTTCCCGATTTGAAACAAAGCCTCAGGGTCACCCTCAAGCGGTCAGGAGAGTTTATTAAAAAAACATTTACCGTAATTTTTCTTGCCAGTGTATTGATTTGGGTGTTCCGATATTTTACCCCTCAAGGAAGTCCTGCCTCCGAACTTGACCAAAGCATTTTGTTTTCTTTTGGCAAGAAAATTTCCCCTTTGTTTGCCCCCTTGGGCTTTGGCAGTCCCGAGGCGGCATCCGCTCTATTGGCAGGCTTAGGAGCAAAGGAGGCGGTAGTCAGCACCTTAGGGGTACTGACAAAGGATATATCCTTTTTGTTTTCTCCTCTGTCTGCATTTTCTTTTTTACATTTTGTGTTGCTTTATATGCCCTGTGCCGCCGCCTTTGCCGCAATCCGCAGAGAGCTGGGGACGGTTTCCGCCATTCTTGCTTTTGTTTATCAGACCGCTTTTGCTTGGCTGGTATCCTTTGGCATTTATCAGCTGGGACTCAAAATTTTAGGATAAAGGGGCTTACCATATTACAAAATAAAGACAAATTGACTAAGTTTTGGAAACTTTTATTGACAACAAAAATAAAATACGATATAGTGAGGAGTTGGAAAAAGGTTTAAGAAAGGAATGATGAACCATGAAAAAAACAGCACTTATCTTGACTTTGTGCATAATGCTTTCACTGTGCTCCATCGTCTTTGCCGAAAATTCAGGAACCTTTTACGACAAATACGGCATTTGGTTTGACAAAGAAACCGGAACCGTTACCGGTTATGCGGAAGGAATAACAGAGCTTACCATTCCTTCAAAAATCAACGGCAAGAAAATAACCAGTATTGGAGAAGGCGCTTTTTCAGAATGTGTCACTTTGGAAAAGCTGGTTCTTCCCAATAGCATTACCAAAATCGGCAATCAGGCATTTGCGGGCTGTACATCACTCAAAGAGCTGACTCTTTCGGAAAACATTACCCAAATCGGAACAGAAAGCTTTGCCCAATGCACTTCGTTAACAACCTTTTCCCTGCCCGAAGCATTAGAACGGCTGGGGAATCGGGCGTTGATGGGTTGCGGTGCTCTGACAGAAATCATCTGCCCTGCCCGCAATCGGCATTTCAGTTGTCAGGACGGGGTATTGTTTGACAAAAATCAGACCTTGCTGGTTCAGTATCCGGCAGGAAAAGAGGGTGCTGTCTACATCGTACCGGAATCGGTCACCGCTGTGGACAACGGTGCTTTTGCTTACTGCTCAACTCTGACCGATATTCTGTTGCCCCAATCCCTTTCCTCCATCGGGGAATATGCCTTTTTTAACTGCGACCGTCTTACGGAGATTGTCCTTCCCGATTCCGTTACAAAAATCGGACAAGAGGCGTTTGGCTGGTGCGATTCTCTTCAAAAAGCCACTCTGCCCAAACAGTTAACCTCTATTGAATACGGCTTATTCTGGTTTGCAAAAAACTTAAAAGAAATTCAGATTCCTGATTCTGTCACAACCATCAGCGACTATGCATTTTCCCGCTGTGAGTCCTTATCCTCTGTTTCCTTTCCTGAAGGAATCAGAACATTGGGGGAAGAAAGCTTTGCCTATTGCAATCAGCTCACAGAAATTGTTCTTCCCGATTCCGTTGCCAAAATCGGCAACAAGGCATTTGCTGATACCAACCTGTTCCGTGTAATTGTAAAAAACGGAGAAACAGTTTTTGGAGAAGAAGTATTTCAAGGTTGTCAACGGTTGCAGTTTTTTGCACCTGAACACACATCGGCTCAGCAATATGCTCTTGACCGGGGAGATGAATGGGAAAAAATTGTCACCGTGACGTATCTGGGGCAAATCATTTCCTTTGACCAGCCCCCCGTCACCCGATATGACAGAACCTTGGTGCCCCTCCGTGCTATTTTTGAAACCATGGGTGCACAAGTATCCTGGGACGAAGAAACCATGACGGTAACCGCAGTCCGCAACCACCGTACCCTGACTCTGCAGATTGATCATCAAACCATGATGGTAAACGGGGAAGCCGTCGTATTAGACGTACCCCCCCAACAGATCAATAACAGAACGCTGGTTCCTGTCCGTGCAGTGGCAGACGGGTTAAACAGTGATATTTACTGGGACGAAGAGACACAAACCGTTTCCATCTGGGAAAAACCTGAGGATGTATAAAAATGCACAGATCAGATACAGCAAAAACGGCTGTGGCAAAAAATTTGCCACAGCCGTTCTGTACGATTATTCACAAGGATTCTGCTGTCTTCTTCTGCAACTGCACAGTCGCACAATTAACGCAACCGCCGCAAGCACGAATAAAATTACTGCAAGAATGATAAATGCAATCAGATTTTCGCCAATGGTTGCTACCAGCATCGTTGCACCGATAATCAAGCCCAATACAAAGGTAAACAATACTGCGAAAATAATGAACGGAATCCATTCACAGCATATTCTTCTGTTACAGCATTCATTTGTGTTCGCATAATAATTTGTCATTGTGGTATCACCTCCGGGTACACCTCCATACTATGCGAAAACATCCTTTAATGTCCCTTTGTGATAAAAAAATTATAAAAAATTTTTTCACTAATTGGTTGATGTATTGGAAAAAATATGGTATAATAATAGGATAAGATACCATCTATTCTCATTCTGCAGAGAAAAGAAACAAATTAGCAGGAGAAGGGAAAGGAAATCAGATGTTTAAAGCAATGGTAGAAAAGGTAATCGGCACCTATTCAGAGCGTGAAATCAAGCGGATTACCGGTACTGTAGATAAAATTGAAAGTCTTGAAGAAGAATACAAAGGATTATCCGACGAAGAATTAAAGGCAAAAACCCCTTATTTCAAAGAAAGACTTGCCAAGGGAGAAACCTTGGATGACATTCTTCCCGAAGCCTTTGCAACAGTAAGGGAAACGGCTTGGCGTGTGCTGGGAATGCGTCCTTTCCGTGTTCAGCTTATGGGCGGTATCATTTTGCACCAGGGCAGAATTGCGGAAATGAAAACCGGTGAAGGGAAAACTCTGGTGGCAACCCTGCCCTCCTACTTAAATGCCTTAACAGGGAAGGGCGTGCATATCGTAACAGTCAACGACTATCTGGCAAAGCGTGACAGCGAATGGATGGGAAAAATCCATGAATTTTTAGGTCTGAAAGTGGGTCTGATTGTCAACGGACTGGATAAAAACGAACGGAAAACCGCTTATGAAGCAGACATTACCTACGGCACAAATAACGAATTTGGTTTTGATTATTTAAGAGATAACACCGTCATTTACAAGGAACGTATGGTGCAAAGAGGCCATTATTTTGCCATTGTGGACGAAGTAGACTCTATATTGGTGGACGAAGCCAGAACCCCTTTGATTATTTCAGGTCAAGGGGATAAATCCAGCGAATTGTATACTCAGGCAGACGCCTTTGTACGGGGTCTTCAGAGAACCAAAGTCATTGAGCTTAATAACAAGGAATCTCAGGACGACATGGAAGGGGATTATCTGGTAGACGAAAAGGCAAAAACCGTAACTCTCACCCCCGCCGGCACCAAAAAAGCAGAACGGTATTTTGGTGTGGAAAACCTAACCGACCCTGAAAACATTTCTCTTTTGCATCACATTAACGTTGCCATTCGAGCATACGGAATTATGCAACGGGACATTGACTATGTGGTAAAAGACGGGCAAGTGCTGATTGTTGATGAATTTACAGGCCGTATTATGAACGGCAGACGGTACAGTGAGGGTCTGCATCAGGCAATCGAAGCAAAGGAACACGTGAAAATTGAAAACGAAAACAAAACGCTGGCGACCATTACCTTTCAGAATTATTTCAGATTGTATGAAAAGCTGTCGGGTATGACGGGGACTGCCCAGACAGAAGAAACGGAATTTCAACAAATTTACAAGCTGGACGTAGTGGCAATTCCCACCAATAAGCCTGTGGCAAGAAAGGACTTACCCGACTTGATTTACAAAAACGAGGCGGGTAAATTTCAAGCGGTGATTCAGGATATTATAAAAACCCATCAAAAGGGTCAGCCTGTGCTGGTGGGTACCATTTCCATTGAAAAATCCGAACTTTTGAGCCGGGAATTAAAGCGGGCGGGGATTAAGCATGAGGTATTAAACGCAAAGCACCACGAACGGGAAGCTCAGATTGTTGCCCAGGCGGGAAAACCCGGTGCGGTCACCATTGCCACCAACATGGCAGGAAGAGGAACCGATATTGTACTGGGCGGTAATGCTGAATTTATGGCAAGAAGTGAATTAAAACGGTTAGGGTTTTCGGAAAGTGCTATTCTGGAGGCGGACGGAAACGGAGTGACCACAGACGAAGAAGTGTTGGAGGCAAGAAAAACCTTTCATGAGCTGACCAAAAAATATAAAGAAGAATTAAAACCGGAACGGGATGCGGTAATTGAGGCAGGCGGTCTTTCTATCATCGGCACCGAACGGCACGAAAGCCGACGGATTGACAATCAGCTGAGAGGTCGTTCCGGCCGTCAGGGCGACCCCGGTCAATCAAGATTTTATCTGTCCTTGGATGACGACCTGATGCGCCTGTTCGGCTCGGATAAAATGAAAACCATGGTGGATGCCCTGGGATTAAAAGAGGATGAAGCAATCGAAAACGGATTGCTTACCAAACAAATTGAATCTGCCCAGCGGAGAGTGGAGGGCAGAAACTTTGACATTCGTAAAAACGTATTAAATTATGATGATGTGTTAAATGTACAACGTCAAAAAGTATATTCCCAGCGTCAACAGGTGTTGGATTGTGCGGATATTCACGATAATGTAAAACGGATGATGCGGGATGTCATTGGGGATTTTGTTCAGATGCACACCGCGCAAAGCAACTACCCTGAAGAATGGGATTTAAAAGCCATCACTGAGCATTTTGAAACCCTCTTTTTAGAACCGGGTCAACTGACCTTTACCAAGCAGGAAATTCAGGAGCTTACCAAAGAAACCCTGATTAACACCTTGGTGGAGGAAGCCTACCAGGCTTATGACAAAAAGGAACAAGAGGCAGGACCCGAGGTTTTGCGTGAATTTGAACGGGTGATTTTACTGCAAATTGTAGATAAAAACTGGATTGAGCATATTGAAAACATGGAACAGCTCAAACAGGGCATTTTCCTTCGAGCCTTTGCCCAGCATGACCCCCTTGTGGAATACCAAATGGAAGGGTCGGATATGTTTGATGAAATGAATGACAATATCCGCCGTGAAATGGTGGAGATGGCGTTCCGCGTACGAATCAAGCAAAATATTCAGAGAGAACAGGTTGCCTCCCCCGTTGAAAGCTCTCACGGAGCAGTGGGAGCGGATAAGGGAAGCCGTACCGTTGTGAAAGCTCCGAAGGTAGGAAGAAATGACCCTTGTCCCTGTGGCTCGGGAAAAAAATACAAAAAATGCTGCGGAGCAACAAATGAAGAATAAAACAATAAAACCATTGAACAAAAGGAGTTGATACTATGTTAGAATTCGATGAATCCCGCTTGACTTTGGCGGGCATGGAACAAGATATCAATGATTTGAGGGATTCACTTTGACGTTGCAGGCTTAAAAAAGCAGATTGTCGCATTGGAAGAACAAACCGTTCAACCCGGCTTTTGGGATGATATGGAAAATTCCTCAAAAATTCTGCAAAAAACCAAGGGCTTAAAGGACCGCGTTGCCGCATTTGAAGAGTTAGACAACAGCTGGCAGGATTTGACCGTTTTGGTGGAAATGGCAGATGAAGAAGAAGATTTATCCGTTTTGGATGAAGTAAAAAGCGGGGTTTCTTCTCTGGTTGCAAAGCTGGAGCAGATGAAGCTGGATACCCTGCTGTCCGGTCCCTATGATAAAAATAACGCTATTTTGACCCTTCATGCAGGTGCAGGGGGAACGGAGGCTCAGGACTGGGCTGAAATGCTGTTCCGTATGTATGTCCGCTGGGCAGAACGTCGGGGATTTACTACAGAAACGCTGGATTATCTTGCGGGAGATGAAGCAGGAATCAAGAGTGTTACCTTTATGATTTCAGGCTTAAATGCGTATGGCTATTCAAAAGCGGAAAAGGGAGTGCACCGTTTGGTGCGTATCTCTCCTTTTGATGCCTCAGGACGGAGGCATACCTCTTTTGCTTCTTTAGAAGTGATGCCTGAGCTTGACGATGATGTGAAAATCGACATCAATCAGGATGATTTAAAAGTAGATACTTACCGTTCCAGCGGTGCGGGGGGTCAGCACATTAACAAAACCGACTCTGCCATCCGCATTACCCATATTCCAACAGGAATTGTAGTGGCTTGTCAGAACGAGCGCTCACAGCACAAAAACCGTGACATTGCCATGAAAATGCTGATGGCAAAGCTGATGGAATTAAAGGAACAGGAAAACAAGGAAAAGATAGAGGATTTGAAGGGCGAACAAAAAGAAATCGCCTGGGGCAGTCAGATTCGCTCTTACGTGTTCCATCCCTACAATCTGGTCAAGGACCATCGTACAGGGTTTGAAATGGGCAACATCGGCGCTGTCATGGACGGGGATCTGGACGGTTTTGTCAATGCCTATCTGAAACAAAATGTAAACTAGGGAGAATAACCATGTTTGATAAATTAGCAGGTCTGGAAACAAGGTTTCTGGATTTAAGTGAAAAAATAAATGACCCATCGGTCATTGCCGACCAATCCCGTTGGCAGAAATTGATGCGTGAGCATGCAGAGCTCAGTCCCATTGTAGAAGCCTATCGGAGCTACCGTCAGGCAAAGCAGGAAGCAGAGGAAGCGGAAGAAATTCTTCGGGAAGAGTCGGACGGGGAATTAAAGCAAATGGCACAGCTCCAGCTGGAGGAAGCAAAGGAAACCATTGACAGCTTGTCAGAAGAGCTGAAAATTCTGCTCCTTCCCAAAGACCCCAACGACAGTAAGAACGTTATTATTGAAATCCGTGGCGGTGCGGGAGGAGATGAAGCGGCGCTCTTCGCAGCAGAGCTGTTTCGGATGTATGCCCTGTATGCAGAAAGCAAGCGGTGGAAAAGCGAAGTCCTTTCTTCCAGCCCAACAGATATTGGGGGATACAAGGAAGTTTCCTTCAGCATTGAAGGCGCAGGAGCATACAGCAAATTGAAGTTTGAAAGCGGAGTTCACCGTGTGCAAAGAATTCCCGCTACGGAATCAGGCGGACGGATTCACACCTCTACCGTAACGGTTGCCGTTCTGCCCGAGGTGGAGGAAGTGGAAGTAGAAATCAATCCTAACGACCTGCGGATTGACGTGTTCCGTGCGGGTGGGCCGGGGGGGCAGTGTGTAAACACCACAGACTCAGCTGTACGGATTACTCACCTTCCCACAGGAATCGTTGTTTCCTGTCAGGATGAAAAATCACAACATAAAAATAAAGATAAAGCAATGAAAATTTTGCGTTCCCGTGTTTACGAGGAAGAACAATCCAGGCAACACGCGGAAATTGCGGCAGAGCGGAAAAGTCAGGTAGGGACAGGAGACCGCAGTGAGCGAATCAGAACGTATAACTTCCCTCAGGGCCGTGTGACCGACCATAGAATCGGGTTGACTCTTCATAAATTGGAAGCCGTTTTAGGCGGTACTCTGGACGAAATTATTGACGCTCTGATTACAGAGGACCAGAGCAGAAAACTGGCATCCTCTCAAGAATAAAAACAGAAAGGAAATAAAATGGCATGCAAATTATTCGGGTAACTGATGAGTTTGATAAACTGGAGCCGGCGGCTCAAATTCTCCGTCAAGGCGGCTTGGTGGCATTCCCTACCGAAACAGTGTACGGACTGGGTGCCAATGCTCTTTTGGGAGAAGCGGTGAAAAAAATATACGAAGCCAAGGGCAGACCCTCGGATAATCCTCTAATTGTGCATATTTCTGACCTGTCTCAATTAGAGAATATTGTAAGCCACATACCGGAAAAAGCAAAATTATTGATGGAACGGTTCTGGCCGGGTCCTCTTACTTTGATTTTGCCCAAAAATGAAAAGGTTCCCGATGAAGTCACAGTAGGCCTTTCCACCGTTGGGGTTCGGTTTCCCAAGCACCCTGTGGCACAGGCGTTGATTTCTATGGCAGGCGTTCCTGTTGCGGCACCCTCTGCCAACACCTCAGGAAAGCCAAGTCCTACCACTGCAAGGCACGTCATTGACGATTTATTTGGAAAAATTGATGCAGTGATTGACGGCGGAGGTTCTGCTGTAGGATTAGAATCTACCATTGTGGATGTAAGCGGTGACATTCCCGTTCTTCTTCGTCCGGGAAAAATTACCTATGAACAGCTTTGTGAAACTTTGGGAGAGGTTCAGTTAGGGCAAAGCGTGACCGAGCAGTTATCAGGCGATATTACCGCTATTGCACCGGGAATGAAATATCCTCATTATTCCCCCAATGCCCAAGTAATTGTGGTAAAAGGAACTGATGAGGCGTTAATCCGCTATATCAATCAGCAAATTAAAAATCAGCATAGTTTGGGAAAAAAAGTGGGCGCCATGGTGTATCACCAGATTTTGCCCCATATTCTCCAAGCAGATGTGCTGTTATCTTTAGGGGATATTCACCACCGTTCCTCTGCAGCTGCCCATTTGTTTTCTTATCTGCGTACCTTTGATGAGCAAGGAGCAGAGGTGGTGTATGCTCAGGACTGCGGTGAAACGGGAATCGGTCTTGCCATTTCCAATCGATTGAACAAAGCAGCAGGATACGAAATTGTAGAGGTAAACTAATGAATGTTTTATTTGTTTGTACCGGAAATACCTGCAGAAGTCCAATGGCGCAGGCAATTTATGAGCATATTACAGGAAAAAAAGCAAAATCGGGAGGATTGGGAGTTTGTGCTCCTCAGCCTGTGAGCGAATATGCTCTTATGGCATTGGAATCCCTTGGAATTACCGGCTTTTCACATCTGTCTTATCAGATTACTCCCAAGGATGTGGAGGAGGCAGACGCGGTTTTTGTGATGACCAATATGCACAAAAAGATTTTGATTACTGTCTGCCCCGAATATGCCGATAAAATCCGTCTTTTAGGCGGAGAACAGGACATTTCAGATCCTTATGGCGGCTCGTTGCAACAGTATTTGTCCTGTTGTAACGAAATTGAACGCTGTATTCGGAGAGAATTATGTTAATTTTTAAAGCGACAAAGGAACATTTACAACAACTTTATGAAATTGAGCAGGAATGCTTTTCTCCTCCTTGGTCAACAGAATCCCTTTTGGCAGAGCTGGAGTCTGAGCACACCATTTGTCTTGGAGCAAACTTTGGAGAAACAACGGTGGGCTTTTGCTTGTTGTCTGTCATTGCAGGGGAAGGCACCGTATTGCAAGTGGCTGTTCTTCCCGAATACAGAAAAAAGGGGATTGGCAAACAACTGACTTTGGCGGCTATGAAACAGGCAATGAAATTAGGGGCAGAGGTTGTTTTTCTTGAAGTGCGTGTCAGCAACTCATCAGCAAGAGGACTGTATCAAGCTCTTGGATTTAAAGAAATTGCCGTTAGAAAAGGATATTACAGAGACGGAGAAACTGCAATGATTATGCAATGGAGGGAACAAAATGAGAATTCTGGCGATTGAATCTTCTTGTGACGAAACCGCAGCAGCAGTCGTGGAAAATGGAAGAAACGTGCTGAGTGACATTATCGCATCATCCGCAGAATTGCATAAATTATACGGCGGCGTGGTTCCTGAAATTGCATCCAGAAAACATCTGGAATGTATTTCTCAAGTGGTAAACGAGGCTTTGTCTCAGGCAAATACTACTTTTCATGAGATTGATGCCATTGCCGTCACCTACGGACCCGGCTTAATCGGAGCTTTGTTGGTGGGTGTTTCCTATGCAAAAGCGTTGGCATATGCCTTAAAAAAACCATTGGTTGCGGTGCATCATATTAAAGCACATTTAGCAGCCAATTATATTGAACACCCTGACCTGACCCCTCCCTATGTAGGGTTGGTTGCATCGGGAGGACACAGTCATATCGTGTATGCTTCCGATTGGGTGGAGTTTGAAATATTGGGAAGAACCCGTGACGATGCAGCAGGGGAAGCCTTTGACAAAGTAGCAAGAACCCTTGGCCTTGGATATCCGGGAGGCCCAATGCTGGAGCAGTTGGCTCAGGAAGGAAATCCCCTTGCTTATGATTTTCCAAGAGTTCAATTTGATAATTTTGATTTCAGCTTCAGCGGGGTAAAAACAGCGGTAATTAACACCATGCACAAAGCTGAACAAAAAGGAGAGCCTATCAATAAAGCAGATGTGGCAGCATCCTTTCAATGTGCGGCAGCGGACGTTTTAGTTTCCCATACTTTGGCAGCAGCAAGGACCAAGGGCGTAAAAACCGTTGTCATGGCAGGGGGCGTTTCTGCCAATCGTTATTTACGGCAACGATTTACTGATGCTTGTGGGGAACAAGGATTTACCTTTCTTTGTCCTCGCCCAAGATTTTGTACCGATAACGGCGTTATGGTGGGTACGGCAGGATTTTTTATGGCACAAAAAGGAGACTTTTGTGCTTTGAATGAAAATGCTTTTGCCACCTTGTCGTTATAACGTTATGTAAACCACAAAAAATGGAAATAAAAGGATGTTAAAATTCCCGTTTTTTGAATATTTATTCAAGAAACTGGAAAAGAATTAAAAGAAAAAATGTGGATAACTTTAAAAAAACAAGGAAAGTTCACCCTTTTAATGTGGATAACTTTGTGGACATGTTGATTACTTTTGCAAAAAACGGCTGTTTTTTAGCAATTCTGTTTTCTTGTGGTTCATTTTTTTTAACCACAAGATATAGGGTATAAACGATATTTTTATAAAAAAATTACAAAAAAAGAAGTTTCCATAACAGTTAGGAGGAGCCTCAGTGAGTGAGAAAAAAGTACCTATGGCAACAATTAAACGGTTACCCCGATACTATCGGTATCTGAGCGACCTGTTGCGTGACGGAGTTTATCGGATTTCTTCGGGAGAATTAAGTAAAAAAATGGGGGTCACCGCCTCGCAAATCCGACAGGATTTGAATTTCTTTGGTGGATTTGGACAACAAGGATACGGCTACAATGTAGAGTATTTATACTATGAGATCGGAGAAATTTTAGGAGTGCGAACCCAAAATGCAACCATTATTATCGGCGGAGGAAAACTGGGTCAAGCTCTTGCCAATTATCCGGCTTTGGCACGGCGCGGATTTTCTGTGGTTGCCCTTTTTGATATCAATCTTGAATTAGTCGGTCAGACCATTGGCGGTGCACCGGTGTATCACATTGATCGTCTGGAAGAATTTATGGCAGAAAACGAAGTGCAGGTGGCAATTCTGACCTTGCCCAAGGAGGCAAGTGCCGATGTGGCAAAACGTCTGGCTAACTGTGGGATTCGGGGAATTTTAAATTTCTCTTACGTGGATTTGGATCTCCCCTCTTCTGTTGCACTGGAAAATGTACATTTAACAGACAGTCTTATGACCCTTTCTTATAAAATTAAAAGGCAGGAGGAACCAACGGCATGACAGATTTATGCAACCCTTCCTTTTTTCATGGAATTATCGACTGGGAAGAAAGAGAAAATGGTGTTTTTCTGACCCGGTTACCAAAAGAAACACTTGAATGGTACAAAGAAGAAGGCGAACGGAGGAGCATGCGCGCCCATAGTTTCGCAGGAATCCGTTTGGAAGCAGAAACAGATGCAACCTCCCTTACCTTTTCTTTGGAAATTTCAGAGGCGGATACACCTTTTGCAAGCTTTGGTCTGGTAATTGACGGACAATTACAGCCCGTCATTTCTCTTTTACCCGAAGACTTACAAAAACCCGTTACCATTTCCTTAGACGGACAAATCCATCAGGTGGTTGTTTATTTCCCTCATCTGCTTTCTTTTGTAATAAAAAGTGCAGTGGCAGACGGCAACGCCAACCCCATAGCACCTTTGCAAAAACGGTATTATGCATTTGGAGATTCCATTACTCAGGGCATGACAGGAGAAAATCCGGCAAATACCTATCCGGCTCAGCTTGCCCGTTGTCTTGCTATGGAGCATTGGAATTTTGGGGTTAGCGGAATTCATTTTCAAGAAGGAACCTTAAAGGGGATGGAGTCCATTTCCACCCCTGATTTGGTAACGGTGGCACTGGGCACCAACGATTGGAGTGCGGGAAAAACGGAAAATATGTCCACCTTCTTAAAAAACTGTGCGGCATATCTTAAAAAAATTGATGCTCTTTATTCTACCGTTCCCACCTTCATTCTGCTTCCTGTCTGGCGTGTAGATGAAATGCAGTCCATGAAAAGGGGGAATTTGCAGAACATTCGTGAAAACATTGCCCGTGTGGCAGCCTTTTATCCTAATATGAAGGTGATTGACTGTCAGGATATGATTCCTCACGATGAAGCCTTTTTTACGGACGGACTTCATCCAAACGGTGATGGATTTCTCCATTTTGGAAACAATTTATGTCAAGTAATGAAAGAAAGGCTGTGAAATCAGCATGGAAACCAACGCACTGGGTGTTACCCATCGTTATATGAAACAGGTCATTGGTTCCGGTGACCATGTGATAGATGCCACTGCCGGAAATGGTCATGACACCCTGTTTTTGGCTCAGCTTGTAGGTGAAACAGGGCATATTACAGCCTTTGATATACAGTCTCAAGCATTGGAAACTACAAAAAAACGGCTGGAACAGGCAGGGGCGGACAAGCGCGTTACATTGATTTTGGACGGGCATCAGAATATGAAGCAGTATGTAAAAGGACCTGTAAAAGCAGTCACCTTTAATTTTGGCTATCTTCCAGGAGGAGACCATAGCATCTGCACCCATGCAGACACCAGCATTGCCGCCATAAACGCTGCATTGGAGCTGATTTCGGAGGATGGCATGGTATTACTGGGAATTTATTACGGCGGTGACAGTGGTTTTGAAGAAAAGGATGGGGTAATGGCATTTTTAAAAACATTAGACCCTCATGAATACAGTGTGCTGTGTCATGATTTTATCAATTATCCCAACTGCCCGCCCTTGGCTGTAAGAATTATTAAGGAGAAGCGTTAGAGAGGGAATGGTAAAAAGTCCAGACCGCAAAAAAGAAATAAAATGCTAATGAAAACAAGAAATTTTAACAATATTTTTAGTTGTTGCAATAAAGAATAATGAAGAAAAAACTGTTGAGTTTTTTCGAGATTTAATCCTTTTTTGCTATAAACAAACATCGCCTCTCGTCGTATCCACATACGACTTCGGGTACCCAAAAGCAAGATAAAACCTTGCTTTTGCTCAGTTTGTTTATTCTGAATCTTTTTCCCCTATTCCCTAAAAAGTCCAGATCGCAAAACTTGTTTTTTGCCAAGTGCTATTAAGGAGGCTCTGATGGAAACAGAACAAAAACGCTTAACTGCCATTTTGGTGGGACTTAACACCGGAGGACGGGATTTATTAGAAGAATCCACCTCTCAATCCATGGAAGAACTGGAAGCTCTGGCTGATGCTGCCCAGGTGGACACGGTTGCCGTTGTCATGCAAAACCGCCAGACGGTAGAAGCAGCTACCTATATCGGTCCCGGAAAATTACAGGAGGTTTGTGAGCTTTGCCAAAGCTTACAACCCGATTTGTTGCTGTTTGACGATGAACTGTCCGGTTCTCAGGTACGAAATATTGAAGAAGCTTCAGGGGTAACGGTGATTGACCGAAGCCGTCTGATTTTAGATATTTTTGCAGGACGTGCTACCTCAAGAGAGGGAAAATGCCAGGTTGAGCTGGCACAGTTGCAATATTTGTTGCCCAGACTGTCCGGCGTGGGTGCGTCCATGTCCCGCCAGGGGGCTGGAATCGGAACAAGAGGTCCGGGTGAAACCCGTCTGGAAACAGACCGCCGTCACATTCGCACTCGTATTTCCAAATTAAAAGAAGAATTAAAAGAGATTGAGCAACATCGCCGTACAAGACGCAGTAAACGGTTAAAAGAAGGAATTCCTCAGGTGGCGTTGGTGGGTTATACCAACGCGGGAAAATCTACTTTGTTAAATTGTCTGACCAATGCGGGAACCTTTGCAAAAGACCAGCTGTTTGCAACTCTTGACCCTCTTGTAAAACGAATGGAGCTGGCAGAGGATTTTCCCATTGTGGTTACGGATACGGTAGGATTTGTCCGAAAGCTTCCCCATCATTTGGTAGAAGCTTTTCGTTCCACCTTAGAAGAAAGTATTTATGCAGAGGTAGTGCTTCATGTGGTAGATGCCTCCAATCCGGAATATCCCATACAAATGGAGGTTGCACAAAAACTGTTGGCGTCGTTAGGTGTCAAAGAAAATGTAATTATTACGGTCTTTAACCAGATTGACAAAACGATTGGGGAGCTTCCCAACATGGCAGACAGTGTGTGTATTTCTGCCAAAACAGGAGAAGGGGTGGATACCCTTTTGGACATGCTTCGCAAACGGCTGGTTCCTGTTCGCAGAAGTGTACGGGTTTGTATTCCCTATTCCGAAGGCAAAATTGCCGCTATGCTCCATGAAAAAACAAAGGTGGAGCAAGAGGAATTTACAGAAATGGGTCAAATGATGACCGTGGTGGCAGACAGGGAGCTGATGACCTTGCTCGCCCCTTATGTGACAGAGGAGGAAGCGGATGAAGCCTTATAAAACCTTTGGACAAAATGCCGTGGCAGAACTGGTGGAAAAGCGTTCCCGATTTATTGCCCAAGCCTTTCGCATTCAGACCGAAGCAGAGGCCCTTTCGATTTTAAATGACATTCGGAGCAAGTTCTGGGATGCCAGTCACCATGTCTATGCTTACACGGTGCGGGAAAATAACATTACCCGCTTTTCGGATGACGGAGAACCTGCCAAAACTGCCGGACCTCCCGTGTTGGACGTGATTACCCGAGAGGAGGTAACAGACTGCATGATTGTGGTGACCCGATATTTTGGCGGAACCTTGCTTGGTGCGGGAGGCTTGGTAAGAGCCTACGGAAAAAGCGCCAAAATGGCGTTGGATGAGGCAACGGTGGTGACCATGACCCCCTGTGTTCAGTACCGCGCTACAGTGGGATACGGAGATTGGGGAAAATTTCAAAACGTCCTGAAAAATATAGGAGCATCCTCGCCCCAAGGAGACTTTGGCGCAGAGATAACTGCCGATTTTTGGATTCCGCTGACGGAGGAGGATAAGGCATTAGCCGAGCTGACCGACCAGTTTAATGCTCTCATTGTTCCCCAAAAAATACAACAAGATTATTTTTGTTTGGAGGAATAACCAATGGAACAGAAAAAATTATTTCCTACCGCACCTTTTGGGTTTGACAAAAAGGCGGTTATTGCCTATATTGAACAGCTAAATCATGCTTATGAAACGGAGCTTGCAAAAAAGGATGAGTTTATCCGTCAATTACAAGAAAAGAAATCGTAATATGAAAAACCCGCAAGGAATAACTCCTTGCGGGTTTGTTGTTATTGTGTATCTGCCGGAAGCTCAATAGGCTCTTGTGGCACAATGGGCTGTTGGGGTAATGTTACAGGCACCTCCGGTGTTTCGGAAGGCTCAGGTGATTGAGGAGAAGGCGTTACATCCGGTATGGTAACGGGTGTTTCAGAAGGCTTTGGTGAATCGGAAGGTTCTTCAGAAGGCTCTGCAGAAGGAGAAGGACTCTCTTCCGCATCTTCGTCCTCGTCCTCATCCTCATCTTCATCTTCCTCATCTTCTTCGTCTTCGTCTTTCTCTTTATCTGCTTCGTTGTTAATAGACAAATTATAATTTACATTAGAAGGCCATACAAAATCCCGTGGTCCAAGACCAAGCTCTGTATGCACCCGACGCATCACCGTGCCCCAGATAGAGGTACTGATTCCGTCATAAGTGTACTGATACAAATCCTTCGGCTGGTCAAATCCGCACCATACCGCACCGGCATAGTAGGGAGACGTTCCGCAGAACCAAAGATCATGAGCATTATCCGTTGTTCCCGTTTTTCCCGCAGAGGAAATGCCGTTTCCAAGCCATGCCGCAGTACCGGTACCGCCGGTTACAACAGAACGCAGACAGCTTAAAATCATTCCGTTTCCTTCGGGGCTAAACACCATCGTTTCTTCTATCGTCTTTTCAAGCAACACATTTCCTTCTGCATCCAATACCTTGGTATAGGTATGAGGCGTCACATGAGTCCCGTTGTTTGCAAAAGAGGCATACGCTGCCGCCATTTCTTTTACGGTAACACCGTCCGTCAAACCGCCCAATGCCAGACCTGCAAGATGCTTGTCTGTAAGTTCTGTTCCATCCTCTGCTTTTCTTGAATCTACCAGAGTGGAAAAATGGAACCGCTCGGTCATATAATCAAAAGAGGTATCCACACCCAATCTTTGCAATGTTTTTACCGCAACAATATTGATAGAACGGGCAATGGCATTACGGATGCTCACCGGACCTGAGAAAGAAAAATCGTAGTTATTGGGTTTCCAGCTCCCCACAGTAATCGCTTTATCCACGATAATGGTTCCTGGTCCTATCAAGCCTTCTTCCATGGCAGGACCGTAAACCGCAATAGGTTTAATGGTAGAACCGGGCTGACGTGTGGTCTGGGTGGCACGGTTTAAGGTACGATTGCTTTCCTTATTTCCCCGACCGCCGATCAGCGCCTTGATTTCACCTGTATAAGGATCAATGATAACCATGGAAGATTCCATCTGTTCTTTGCCGGAGGGGGTGCCGAAATTGGAATCGTCCGCGTATTCTTCTTCCAGAATCGTCTGAATTCTGGCATCCATGGTGGTATAAATCTTTAAACCGCCGTTATATAGCAGTTTTGCTGCATAATTGGGAGCATATCCCTTTTCTTCCTGTAAATCCTTCAGCACTTCATCAATGACCGCATCCACAAAATAGGACTGAATCCGATTTTGGTCACTGTCCCCTGCGCCAAAGTCCAATTTATAAGCCAGGGCATCTTTATATTCCTGCTCATTGATATATCCCAGCTCCAGCATTTTTGCCAGAACCACACGTTGCTTGCTCAAGTTTGCTTCCGGATTCAGAATAGGGTCATACTGGGTGGGGTACTGAGTAATTCCCGCCAAGGAAGCGGCCTCTGCCAGATTCAGCTCACTGACATCTTTCCCAAAATAGGTATATGCTGCAGTTTTAACACCGTTACATCCCTGTCCCAAATAAATGGTATTTAAATATAATTCCAAAATGCTTTCTTTATCCAGCTGTTGTTCCAGCTGAACAGCACGGATAATTTCTCTTAATTTACGGCTGACAACCGCCTCGTCATCCCCTGTCAGGTTTTTAATCAACTGCTGAGTAATGGTACTTCCACCGTAGGAATTATCGCTTTTCATTACATAATTCAATGCTGCACCCACAAAACGTTTTAAGTCAAAGCCTTTATGGCTCCAAAAGCGCTCATCCTCGATTGCAACAATAGCATCTGTCAGATAAGGAGAAATATCCTCCATATCCGCCCAGATACGATTTTCCGTTCCGGAAAGCTGATGATATTCCACCTCGTTACCGTTTTCATCTGTATAGTACAGAAAAGATGTAAAATTCAAGTTAATGTCATCTGTATTAAACTCTGTAAATACATCATTGGTAGTCAGCATAATCGCACCTACCGTACATCCTGCAAGGATAGACAGAATTAACACAAAGATCAGCAAGAATTTCAAAAATGTTTTGACTGACCGCTTCATAGTAAACCCCCAATTCATTCTGTATCTATTATATCTTGTCTCTTCTTATATTATAGCATAAATTATGGATTTTTTGTTTAAAATTGTGTTACAATTTTTTTAATATTTGTATAAGAACGGAAAAAAGACGGACACTAAAGATAGAAAGGTGTGATGGTATGAAAAAAACCATGTTGTTTCTCATTTGCAGCTCCGGATTGCTGTTGGGCTTTGGCATAGCAAAATCTCTGTCGCCCTCACCTGCCGTAGTGAACAAAGCTGCCGTAACTCCTACACAGGTGCCCATTGCTCGAAGCTCGATCATTACAGAAGATACCCGCCTGATGGTTCGTTACAGCTTTGGAGGATGCGGTCATTTTACCTTAAAAGAAGAGAAGCTTCCCGTTTCCTGGGTGGGAAAAGAAGCAGACACGATGACCTTGCCCGGAACCTTATTTGAAACCTTTGAGCACAACCATCTTTATCTGGCAAAAATCAGTCACAATAAATGCGACCGTCATTTTATTCTGATTGCAAAAGACAATCAGCTGTTGGTTACTTATCAAAATGACCCCTCAAAAATACGTGACCGCTATGATTTCCGTCCGCAACTGTTGTCCGAAGGGGAACTTCAAAAATTAAAAGAAGGAATTTATCTGGACTCCGAAGAAGAATTGACCCGCCTGTTAGAGGATTATTGCAGTTAACGGTTTCTACCATGCTATGTAATGAAAATGACCTGATGAAATCAGTTGATACAACACCGCCCCATTGCAAATAATGGCAACGGGTATCAATATACGGAATTTTAACTGTCTGGTTTTATGACGAAAGACCTGCATACCAAGCCCTGCTCCCAAACCGCCTAGGAAAAAGGCGCATAGGAGCAGGGTTTTTTCACTGATTCGCCATTGGTCTGCCATGGCTCTTTTCTTATCACAGCCATAGAGAAAAAAGACAATTATATTCCATAGTAAAAATACACTCCAAAGCATTTTTTTATTGTTCCTTTCAAACGATAAGCTTTTATGATGCCGGCTGAATGCCAAGTGCTAAAACAATAGAGAAAATGGCAACCGTAATTAAGGTGTATATTACCATGGGGATGACATTCATTTTAATTAACTTGCCTTCCCGCCCTGTGGTACCTATTGTGGCACTGGCGGCAACCGCATTGTTGATACAAACCATATTTCCAACCGCTGCACCCACACACTGCATTGAGATAATGAACACAGGGGGCAATGCTAATGCGTTTGCCGTATTAACCTGTAAGTTGGAAAAAAGGTTCATGGATACTGTAGCAGAACCGGAAACAAAAGCACCCAAAACACCGATAAACGGAGAAATCACCACAAAAAGATTTCTGCCCACCATGGCAAGTGCAGATGCCATTTCGTCCAACATACTATTACCGGCAACATTATTAAATTTCATGACCTCTACCAATGCCAATCCAAAAACCAAAGCGAGAGCTGCACCTGACACTTGTTTTATGGTGTCAGTCCAGGATTGTTTTATCATTTCTGCATTCATTTTGTGAAGGACATTCGTAATCAAAGAAACCAATATAAAGAATGTTCCGGGTAAATATGCCCATTTTAGACTCCAGTCAAGATTTTCAAAGCCGAGAATATTATTGATCTTAATTACAAACGGAGCACCGCTTGTTAAAAGGTCTTTTATGCCTAATTGAGGAATCCGTGTAATTACAAGAATCGCAGCAATTAACAGATAGGGCACCCACGCCATAATGAAAGGCATTTTCGATTCCTTTATGGGAGAAACTTCGCTGGTCGCCTTCCATTCTTGATCCCATGTGGAAGGATCCCCAAAGCTCCATGTTTGTTTAGGCACCAAAAAACCGGTTTTTGCTGCCAGCACGGTGGCAGATATGGAGAATAAAGATGCAATCAGAGAGGCAAACTCATAACCGATTAGTACAGAGGTAACCAAAAGCGGAATCCCAAAGGACAACCCTGTAAACAGTGCAAACGGAGCTGTCTGTAAGGCGGGTTTAAAGGATTTGTCATGGCTGAAAATCTTTGTGGTCATCATTAAAACCAAAAGCGGCAATATGACACTGACAATCGTATGGGGTAATGCAGTCCAAAAAGAAAACTCTGAAACAAATACGGCATTTTCTGCCATGTCCAAAGAGTTTAAAGCCGATGTGACAGGAGTTCCCACCGCTCCAAAGGAAACAGCAGCAGAATCAAACGTCAAAGTAATCATTGCAGCTGCCATTGGCGGAAATCCCAGGGATACCAGCAAAGGCCCTGCTAAAGCAGCGGGTGTACCAAACCCTGCTGCTGCTTCTATAAAAGAGCAGAAAGCAAACCCAATGATACAGATCTGAACACGTTGATCGGGACAAATGTTCATAAAGCCTCGGTTAATGGAAGCGGTAGCACCGGAAATTTTAAGTGTATTCATGACTAAAATGGCACCTGTAATAATAATCAATACATCAAGAGAGCTAAGCACACCGTATAAAGAGACGGCAAGTAATGATAGGATATCATTCTTCCAAAACAGTATGCCAAAGATCAACGCCACTGCCCAGGAAAGAAGAAGGCATCGCTTGGCAGGCCAGTTAAACGCCAACATAAGAATCAAAGTGATGAGTATAGGGATAAAAGCGATTAACGCTAACATTAAATTCCTCCTTCTTAGGTCTCTTGCTTTAAGGTCTCAGTCCCATCCCACCTTCAAGGGTTAAGGTTTCCCCGTTCATGTATTTAAAATCAGGGGAAGCAAGTTGAACACACACCCTGCCGATTTCAAGTTCAGAATCGCCAAAATGTCCTGCAGGGGGAATTTTTACATTCTCCTTAAACGCGTCAGGATATGCTTTTTCAAAATTCTCAAGCTGTGCCGTCCATGCAAGAGGACAAACAACATTGGTATTGATTCCGTCCTTTGCCCATTCTGTTGCAGCAACACGGCTTAATCCACGAATACCCTCTTTCGCTGCCGCATACGAACATTGACCATAATTACCAAAAAGTCCTGCCCCTGATGCAAAGTTAATTACGCTTCCCTTGGTTTCTTTCAGGTAAGGATAACATGCTTTCATGTAATAAAAGGCTGCATACAAGCCGGAATACATAGCAAGATTAAACTGCTCTGTGGTATGTTCCTGAATCGTAACACCCGATGCCGAGGCTTGGGCATTATTGATCAGAACATCAATTCTTCCAAACGCCTCTATTGTTTTTTGAACCACTTCATTGGCGGTTTTCTCATTGTCATTTCCTTCTGAGATATCCGCTGGAAGAGCCAATACCTTAATACCATACCGTTTTTCCAACTCTTCTTTCGCCTTTTCAAGTTTGGCAACATTTCTGCCTGTAATCACAAGATTTGCTCCTTCTTTTGCGTAAGCGGTGGCAATCCCATATCCAATGGAACCGCATTTGCCATCTGAAAGAACTGCATATCCTGCTCCGGTAATAATTGCTGTTTTTCCTTTTAAGAAACTCATCTTATTCTCTCCTTTTATTTTACTTTTTATTAGTTTTTCTAGTTACAATAAAAATTATTATAAAACACGCTCTTTGTTCGTGCGATATCGTTTTGTTTCACTCAAATGCGATATAACTCCATTTCATTCCGTTGCGATATGATGTAAATTCCTTTATCTCGTCCCGAAGGAACATATCGCAAGTTCCATCAGGAATTTATATCGCTGATTTCATCTTAGATGAAATCATTATATCACAAAACCCCTTGCTTTACAATCATAAATTCCGTTATAAAAACATACAGTGTTACGGGTGATTTATTTGAAACGAGTGGGATTATTACTCATAAACGGAACGGTTTCTGCAGTAACCTCTTTTCTCATGAGCGGAATCGGGGTCTGGTTCAGTCTGTTTTTAACACAAAAAATCGGGACAGCCATGATGGGGCATTATCAGTTAATGATGTCTGTCTATTCTTTTGGGGTTACCTTTGCTTCCTCGGGGGCAAATTTTGCTACTATGCGGTTAATTTCAGAGAACAGGGACGCAAAGCTTTCAGGAATATTAAAAAAATGTTTTTTGTATGCCGGTGTTTTTGGATTTGGAAGCTGCGGTGCTTTGCTGATACTTTCTCCTTTCTTAGGTCAATGGGTACTGCATCAAAGCAACGCCCTTTTACCCCTCCGCATTATGGCATTATCTCTGCCTTTTGTTGCTGCATCGGGCATTTTGTCGGGATATTTTACCGCTGTCAGAAAAGTATACAAAACGGCAGTCATTCAAATTGGTGAACAACTGTTAAAAATTGGGCTGACCTTAGGATTTTTGTCCTTCCTGCTGCCTAGGGGAGAGGAATATGCTTGTCTTGCTCTGATTCTTGCAGGGGCTCTGGGAGAAGGAGTAAGCTTTCTCGCCTCCTACTGTCTGTATCGGTTTGACAGACGAAAAAACAAAGGGACCAAAAAGGCAACGGGCGGACTGTTGCGAATTGCACTGCCCATCGCCCTATCCTCTTATTTGCGGTCGGGATTGGTAACGGTCAAGCATCTGCTGGTGCCTTCGCAACTGCAGAAGTACGGCATGAGCCATCGTCAGGCGGTTTCCGCCTTTGGAATTATTCACGGAATTGTTCTTCCTATTATTCTCTTTCCCACCTCTTTGCTGTTTTCCTTTTCCAATTTAATGATACCGGAAGTAGCAGAGGTACGGGCAAAAAGCGGAAATCATAGTCGAAGAATGACTTATTTTATTGACCGAAGCTTGCAATTAACCTTGTTGTTTTCTATTGGAACGGCAGGCTTTTTGTTTTTCTTTGCAGAGGAACTGCTGTCAGCATCGGGACATCAGGCAAACAATGCGGTCTACTTAAAAATGCTTGCCTTGATTGTACCTGTAATGTACTTAGACCACACGGTGGATAATATGCTTAAAGGCTTAGATGAGCAGGTGCAATCTATGAAATATAATATTATTGATTCCGCTGTTGGGTTGGGCTTGCTGTTTTTTCTGTTACCGAAATTTGGGACAGCAGGATATGTTTTTTTAATTTGCTTTAGTGAAATTTTAAATTTTACCTTAAGCTTTCGCCGATTATCACAGGTTGCCTGTTTTCATTTGTTTTTGGCAAGAGGAATTGTTCTTCCCTTCCTTTGTACGGGAATTTCCGTATATTTGGGAAAATTTACAGCACTGTTTTTTGGGCTGGAACATACCCCGTTTTTCATTTTAGCAGGAGTGGTAAGCCTTTTGTGTTATCTTGCTCTGCTTCGTCTCACAGGATGTTTTAGTAAAGAAGATACTCTGTGGGTCAAGGGAATTTTTCAATTAAAATAGAGAAGAGGAAGCAGTAAAATCCTTTCGCTGCTTCCTCTTTTTTATAACGCTTGTTGCTTTCTGATATCCGTTCCGTGAAATTTCAATAATTTAAATTCTCCAAAAATTCTGGACTGAACCCGATCGGAGTAATTTTCTTTCATCAAAGTCATACTCAGATTACTGCTGATAATCGTGCTTTTTTTATTCTGCACTCTTGTATTGATTAAATCAAACAAAACCGCACTGGTATAGGTGGTGACAAATTCTGTCCCCAAATCATCAATCATGAGTACGGGAATTTCATAAAATTGCTTTTCCATTGATTCACAGGTTTCGTCCTTTTTAAAACGGGCATTCTCTAAAATGGTAAATAATCGGTATGCCGTCTGATACAAAACGGGAACCTCCCGTGTTAACAACTCCTGAGCAATACAACTGCACAAAAAGGTTTTTCCCAAGCCAGGGTCGCCGTATAAATACAGATTGGTTCCCTGCTTGTACTCTTCTTTTTCCACAAAATTTCGACATTCGTTAAAAATAGCTTTTGCATACATATAAGGAGACTGTCCGGTGGAAACAAGAGGTTCTTTGCTGTAATAATCAAAAGAAAAGCTGTCGAAGGACTGAGTCTGCATTACAGGCGTAAGATTTGCCGCTTCATAAAGATATTTCCTCTTTTTTTCCCGATAACAGTCACAGGGAGTAATATGCACAAATCCGGTGTCCTGACAATGGGGGCAGGTATAAATCGTATCCAGATAATTTTCAGGATATCCCGCCTGTTTCATCAAGGTCTTTTTTTCCTGCTGAAGCTGATGTATTTTTTTGCTGTTTTCTTCTGCATCGGTTCCATTTTCAAACAGCTGTGCAGTCAGCTTTGCATAAGTACGGTAGGTTTCTTCCTCCAGCTCCTCAATTTTTGGATTTTTTGCATACAGCATTTTTATCCGACGCTTTCTCTCTTCTTGATTCCGCATTCGAATGTCCCTGTATTCTGCTTCAATTTTCTGGTGAATGGATTCCATATTTTTTTCTCCAATACAATCAGTTATTTTGATTTTTCATTCTTCGATTCTGAATTTCCTGTGCCAGCAAGTCATCTTCTGACATAGGAGCCGTACGGTTAAATCCGGTTTTCACCGTTTTCTTTTCACCCTTCGCTGCCCGATATTGTTCCTTTGCTTGTTTCACAGCCAAGGGGGAGGTAATTCCCTCGCGATGCCAGCTGGTCAGAATTTTGTTCATATAGGGCATGCTGATTTGTCCCGTGTTCATGACCGTTTGTTCATACGCCAGCAAAATCATCTCCATGGAAAACCTTAATTGCTCCGTCCAGGTATCAATATATTTTTTTTCCGTCTGACTCAAGGTTCTTCCCGAAATTCCCGTTGCTTTTTGAAACTCTGCATAGTTCTTTTTTTGTTCCTCTTCCCGACGGCAATACTCATCCACCTGCTCGGTGGTGCGAAGTCCTTGTTCCGCCCAACGAAGGGCGGTGCTTTCTATGTACCGCATATTAAGCTTCCCTTTGTCAGTACAATATTCAAACAACATCACAATCACTTCCACAGGAAGCTTGAGCCAGTCATACAAGGAAAATAAAATATTCACATCTGCCGGAGGAATGATATTTCCCAGCTTTTGCTGAGCAAAGCTATATAAAAATTTTAATTCCTCGTTATTTTCCATTGCCTGGACCATTTCCTGCTCGGTATATTTGTTTTTGCGTTCAGATTTTTTCTCCTCCACAGGCTTTGGTGCCTCAACAACACGAGGGTCAAAATCCACCTCACCTTTTTCTAAAGACACCACTCCCTGTTTTTCCCAATAACGCCATGCTTTCAGCACATCGGATTCCAATATTCCGAGGGCCTCTGCGATTCCTTCGTCGGTGATTTCCTCCCCGCCATGACGCATAGCATAAAGATAGACCTTCACAAAGGTACCGTTTGCATTGCTTAAATGCTTATCAATAAATTCATAGGGAACTGCCACAAACCCCCCGTTTTTCATCATTCGCTTTGCCATCCTGATTCCTCGCCTTTTTTATTCTATTTCTATCATAACACAAAACAAACAGAATTGCAATGAGTTTTTTGAATGAATTTTTTGTCTGGAATCGGTCCTATCCTTTTGCCTGAAATTCCCTTGACTTTTTGTAAAAAATATGCTATAATTTTAATCATAAAAGAAACGGAAAGGAAACAGTTTCATGAAATATATTTTATCCGGTGCAACTGTATATCTGGAGCATCAATTCCGCAAGGCTGATCTACTGATTGAAGATGGTCGGATTGCCGGAATCGCTTCTTCATTTCCTGATACAGTACAGGTGTTTCATTTTGAGGGTTGTATGATTTTCCCCGGTTTTGTTGATGTTCATGTTCATCTTCGAGAACCGGGTTTTTTGTATAAGGAAACGATAGAAACAGGAACAAAGGCAGCGGCACGGGGCGGCTACACTCATGTTTGCTCCATGCCCAACTTATCCCCTGTTCCCGATTGCAAAAATCACTTGGACCAGCAGTTAACGGCAATCGAAAAAGATGCATTGATTCATGTGCACCCTTACGGTTCTCTGACGGTGGGACAACAGGGCGAAACCCTTTCTGCCATGGAAGAAATGAAAGAGCTTGTCATCGGTTTTTCGGATGACGGCAAGGGAATACAATCTTGTGAGCTGATGCGTTCTGCAATGGAAAAAGCAAAAGAGTTAAGTAAAATTGTGGTGGCTCACTGTGAAGACAACTCCCTGCTCAGAGGCGGTTATATTCACGAGGGCGAGTATGCAAAAAAACATGGGCACAAGGGAATCTGCTCCGAAAGCGAATGGAAACCCATAGCAAGGGATTTGGAACTGGTCAAGGAAACAGGATGTGCCTATCATGTGTGTCATGTTTCCGCAAAGGAAAGTGTAGCTCTTATCCGAGAGGCAAGAAACAACGGCTTGGACGTAACAGCGGAAACGGGTCCTCATTATCTGGTGCTGGATGATTCCGCTCTTTTGGAGGACGGTCGGTTTAAAATGAACCCTCCCATTCGGGGAAAAGAGGACAAAGAAGCATTGGTGAAAGGGTTATTGGACGGAACCATTTCCATGATTGCTACCGACCATGCTCCTCATTCTGCAGAGGAAAAAAGCAAAGGCTTGGAAAAAAGCATGATGGGGGTTGTAGGCTTGGAAACTGCATTCCCTGTGTTATATACCCATCTGGTTAAGACGGGCATTTTATCATTGGAACAGTTAATGGCACTGATGCACGAGAATCCGTCCAAGCGGTTTGGAATCGGAAACCAAATTGAAATCGGACAGCCTGCCAATCTGACCGTGTTTGACTTAAATAAACGCTACACCATTGACCCGAAGGACTTTATTTCCAAGGGAAAAAGCACACCTTTTGAGGGAATGGAAGTGTTTGGGGCATGTCGTATGACGGTGTGCGACGGAAACATTGTATGGAAAGAAGGGGAATGATGAAACAGGGAATTTTGATTATTAAGGACAACCATAAAATTGCCCGCGATGTCTATAAAATGGTACTGGAAGGAGATGCTTCCGGGGTAACAGCACCGGGACAGTTTATCAATATTAAACTGGAAGGACTTTACCTTCGCCGTCCCATTTCCGTTTGTGATTACAACGATTCAGAGCTTGTCATCATTTACAAGGCAGTAGGAAAAGGAACGGAACAGATGAGCCAAATGAAACAAGGTCAGGCCTTGGATTGCCTGACGGGCTTAGGCAACGGATTTTCCCCTGCCGATGCAGGAAAAACCCCCTTATTGGTGGGTGGGGGAGTGGGTGTTCCTCCTCTTTATAAGCTTGCCAAGGAGCTGATAAAACAAGGTGCTAATCCTACCGCTGTGCTTGGCTTTGCGACAAAGGAAGATGTGTTTTATCAAAAAGAGCTGGAAGAACTTGGGGTCACCGTAAAGGTTGCCACAGCAGACGGAAGCTTCGGTATCAAAGGCTTTGTAACGGACGTCCCTATGAACGGCTTTTCTTACTGCTTTGCTTGCGGGCCTATCCCCATGTTAAAGGCCGTATCGGAAAACACTGATTGCTCGGGTCAGTTTAGCTTTGAAGAACGAATGGGCTGCGGATTTGGTGCCTGTATGGGTTGCAGCTGTAAAACTAAATACGGAAATAAGCGGATTTGCAAAGACGGACCTGTATTAAAGAAGGAGGAAATTATATGGTAACAAAAGTGGATTTGTGCGGTATTTCTTTGGACAACCCTGTCATTCCCGCCTCCGGTACCTTTGGATATGGGTACGAATTTACAGAACTTTATGATATTAACGTGCTGGGAACCTTTTCCTTTAAAGGAACCACTCGAGATGCACGGTTTGGAAATCCCACCCCAAGAATTGCGGAATGTCCCTCAGGGATGATTAACGCAGTCGGGTTGCAAAATCCCGGGATTGACAAGGTTATCAGCGAGGAATTACCCAAGCTAAAAGAATGTTTTCACAAAAAAGTCATAGCAAACATCAGCGGGTTTTCCATTGAGGAATATCAGGAATGTTGTGAAAAAATTGATAAGGAACCTCAGGTGGGTTGGATTGAAGTGAACGTCAGCTGTCCTAATGTACAGCACGGCGGGATGAGCTTTGGAACAGACCCTACATCTGCCGCCGCTGTCACACGGGCAGTAAAAAGTGTGACCAAAAAGCCCGTATTGATTAAGCTAACCCCCAACGTGACGGACATTGTATCTGTTGCCAAGGCTTGTGAAGATGCGGGAGCAGACGGGTTAAGTCTTATTAACACCATGCTGGGTATGAGGATTGATTTAAAACGAAAAAAACCTGTAATTGCCAATAAAATGGGCGGTTTTTCAGGCCCCGCAATCTTTCCTGTTGCACTTCGAATGGTGTACCAAGTGTATGAAGCCGTTTCCATTCCCATTATCGGCATGGGAGGAGTGTCTTCTGCTGAAGATGTAATTGAAATGATGCTGGCAGGAGCTACTGCCGTGCAAATCGGTGCTGCCAATTTGATTGACCCCTTTGTTTGTCGGGATATGATTGCCAAACTGCCCGACACCATGAAAAAATATGGAATTGAAACCTTAGAATCTATTATAGGAGGTGCTCATCAATGAGCAAGGATGTCATTATTGCCTGCGATTTCAGCAGTAAGAAAGAAGTTATGGAATTTCTGGATTTGTTTCCGGATAAAAAACCCTATTTAAAAATCGGCATGGAGCTGTATTATGCAGAAGGTCCGTCCATTGTAAAGGAAATCAAGGAACGGGGTCATCAAATCTTTTTGGATTTAAAACTGCATGATATACCCAACACCGTAAAAAAAGCCATGAGAGTGCTGTCCCGTCTGGATGTGGATATGTGCAATCTTCACGCAGCGGGAGCATCTGCCATGATGGAAGCCGCAATCGAAGGGTTGACCCGTGAGGACGGAACCCGTCCCTTGCTCATTGCGGTTACTCAGTTAACCTCTACCAGCCAGCAAGCAATGGAAGATGAACTTCTCATCCCCAAGCCCATTGACCAAGTGGTCATGCACTATGCAAAAAACGCCATGACATCAGGCTTGGACGGAGTGGTATGCTCCCCCTTAGAAGCAGGAAAGGTAAAAGAATATTGCGGTCACAATTTCCTGACCGTAACTCCCGGAGTTCGGTTTGCTGACGGAGAAGTTGGGGATCAGGTGCGTGTAACCACGCCCGCCAAGGCACGAGAGCTTGGGTCTGATTATATTGTAGTAGGCAGACCCGTTACCGCCGCCCCGGACCCAAGGGCCGCATACTTACGTTGTTGTAAAGAATTTTTAGAAGGATAAAAAAGAAAAGCCTATCCCCCGAACAGCGAAACTTTAGCTGCAAGCACGGACGAGAAACCAAGAAAACACGTATTTTATTTTCTGTTTCGAGGTCAGCGGAGCTGCTTAAGTGAGCGACCGAAAGGGGGTGGAGGCTGGACAGAGAAAAGCCTATCCCCCGAGCAGGGAGAGTAAGCCGTAAGTACACTTGGAAAATCAAGAAAATAGGTTTTTATTTTTTGTTTTCCAAGCTACGGAACTGCTTAGTCGACCGGTCGAGAGGGGGTGGAGGCTGGACAGAAAAATACTTAGTTTTAAACAATAAATAAAAAACAGTGAAAAAATAAAAGGAGAAAAATAATGAACATACAGGAATTGATTGCAAAGGATTTACTTTCTATTGAAGCAGTATTTTTAAGACCGGACCAGCCCTTTACCTGGGCAAGCGGTATCAAAAGCCCCATTTATTGCGATAACCGCCTGACCTTAACCGCACCTGAGGTACGAACTCATGTGGAAACCGCACTGGCTGAAACCATCAAAGCAAACTACCCCGAATGTGAAGTGCTCATGGGGACCAGCACCGCAGGAATTGCCCATGCGGCGATTACCGCACATCTGATGGGACTGCCCATGGGATATGTTCGCTCCGGCAACAAGACCCACGGCCGCGGAAACCAAATTGAAGGAAAATTGGAGGCAGGGCAAAAGGTAGTTGTGGTAGAAGACTTGATTTCTACCGGCGGCAGTGTTATCGAAGTAGTAGAAGCATTACGAGAAGCAGGGGCAGAAGTGCTTGGTATTGTCAGCATTTTTACCTACGGAATGCAGAAAGGTCTGGACAGATTGGCAGAGGCAAAGGTAAACAATATCAGCCTGTCAAACTTAGATACTCTGGCAAAGGTTGCCGCCGAAGAAGGCTATATCTCAAAAGAAGATATTGACCGTTTAATTGCATTTCGTAACAACCCTTCTGATGAAAGCTGGATGAAAAGCTGACGCTTGCTTAAAAAAATTGTTTCGATGTTTCGCAGAACGGAAAGGAGTATTTACAAATGAGTCATTTAATTGATATTTTGACCTTATCGGTAGAGGAGATTGACCAGCTGATTGCCACCTCTCTGGATATTATTGACAATCCTGAAAAGTACAGTCAGAAATGCAAGGGCAAAAAAATTGCCACTCTCTTTTTTGAACCCTCTACCCGCACCCGTTTGAGCTTTGAAGCGGCTATGCTTGAGCTGGGCGGAAATGTACTGGGTTTTTCGGAAGCCTCCAGCAGCTCTGCCTCAAAAGGAGAAAGTGTTGCAGATACGGCGAAGGTTGTAGGCTGTTATGCAGATATTATTGCTATGCGTCATCCCAAAGAAGGGGCGCCCCTTGCCGCAGCCATCCATTCTCCCGTTCCGATTATCAACGCAGGGGACGGGGGACACAATCATCCCACCCAGACCTTAGCAGACTTGCTTACTATTAAGCGGGAAAAGGGCAGACTTGACAATTTAACCATAGGATTTTGCGGTGACTTAAAATTTGGGCGGACTGTCCATTCTCTCTTACAGGCAATGTGTCGGTATGAAAACATCAAGTTTGTCTTTATTTCCCCTGACGAGCTGAAAATTCCCGATTATTTAAGACAGGATGTGCTGGATAAACAAGGTGTTCCTTATATAGAAACCACGAATCTGGAAGATGCCTTGCCTCAGCTTGATATTTTGTATATGACCCGTGTTCAGCAGGAACGGTTCTTTAATGAAGCCGACTATATCCGATTAAAAGACAGCTATATTTTGACAGCAGAAAAAATGTCTTTGGCAAAGTCGGACATGGCGGTTCTTCACCCTCTGCCTAGGGTCAACGAAATTTCGGTTGAGGTGGACTCCGACCCAAGAGCCTGTTATTTTAAACAGGTCATGAACGGAAAAATTATTCGCATGGCGTTGATTATGAAACTGCTGGAGGTGGAATAGCATGATTATAAATCCCATTACCGACGGTATTGTTCTGGATCATATTAAAGCGGGAAAGGGTATGGAGCTGTATCATATCTTAAAACTTGACGAGTTGGAATGTGCCGTTGCCATTATCAAAAATGCAAACAGTGTCAAAATGGGCAAAAAGGATATTATTAAAATTGATCAGGTTATTGATTTGAATCTGGATGTGCTGGGTTATATTGACCCCGGTATTACAGTCAATATTATTCAGGACGGCAAACGCGTGAAGCATGGTCATCTGGAATTGCCCGAAAAAGTGGAAGGGGTCATCACCTGTCAAAATCCCCGTTGTATCACCACAACCGAGCAAGAGCTTCCTCAGGTATTCCGCCTGACCGACCGTGAACGAGGCATTTATCGGTGTATTTATTGCGAGGCAAAAGCGAAGGAATAGAGAAAAGCCTATCCCCCGAACAGGGAGAGTAAGCCGTGAGTACGCTTGGAAAATCAAGAAAATTGGTTTTTATTTTCTGTTTTCCAAGCTACGGAACTGCTTAGTCGACCGACCGAGAGGGGGTGAAGGCTGGACAGAGAAAAGCCTATCCCCCGAGCAGCGAAACGTAAGCTACAAGCACGGACGAGAAACATTAAAAAAGAAAGGGTTATGGCAACCCTTTCTTTATTTTTTCCATACAGTTTTTACATACATTCCGCTCTTCAAAAACAGTGAGCCCTTTTGGGCTGTCGCAGAAAATACAGGTTGGATATACTTTTTTCAGTACCAACGTTTCATTTTGAAAAAGAACATCAAGTTCATCTCCCGCATTTATGTTCATTTTTCTTCTGTACTTTATAGGAATAACAAACCTTCCCAGAGAATCTACTTCGTTTTTCATGTGGTCCCTC
>JAZNAU010000042.1:0-73022 GCA_045586685.1 Clostridia bacterium | reverse complement strand
GCAGATGAGCGGAAATCTACAGAAAAACCTTGATTTTTGTCGAATGATATGCTATACTTAAAAAGAGAAAAATTCCCTGTTATAGGATTTTGGATTGGGGACATGATAAATGTGAGGTCTCTTTGAAAGGCGAGCGGAGGTGCACTATGCTCAAAAAAAGAATCAGCATTGTATTTTGTATGCTTTTGGGAATTCTGTTCCTTACGGGGGCGGAACACAGGGCGATCAATGAATCCAATGCGCCTCAGAAATGCCCGATTTTACTGTATCATCATCTGACGGATCATATCCCTGCAGATTTTGAGACAACTACGTCTGTGAAAAAATTTGACAGTGATATGAAACGGATTTTAGAAGCAGGATATCAGCCCATTTCTTTGGCAGAAATGTATGACTATTTACTGCGTGGAATTGCATTGCCGGAAAAAAGCGTTGTCATTACCTTTGATGACGGCTATGAAAGTAATTATACGCTTGCTTTTCCCGTATTGGAAAAGTATGGGGTGAAAGCAGATATTTTCTTAAACAATGATTTGGTTGGCGTTTCTTCTGACCACGGGATTCCTCATTTTTCATGGGATCAGGCAAGAGAGATGGAAGAATCGGGATTGGTTACCGTTTACAGTCACGGCTACACCCACCATGATTTTACCTCAATCAGTCTTGATCAGCTGAAGGAGGAATATATTTCGTCGAAGGAAGAGATTGAACTGGAATTAGGTCCTAGAAAATATAATATGGTTGCTTACGTCGGCGGTGAGTTTAATAGTTTAACCTTTGAAACGCTGAAACAGGCGGGTGCTGATGTTCAGCTGCTTGTATCTTATCAGATGGATTACAACAGCATTTGGGAATATTCTTTTTTCTCACGTATGACAGTGTACTACACCTCAGACGTGGTTGAAATGCTGAATGAATATCGAGCAAATTAAGGACGGCGGTGCAATCCGATTGCACCGTCGCTTTCCATAGAAAGGTGAGAATCAATGGAATACATAGATTTAGGAATTTCAAAAAAAGTGACAGAGTTATTTCAACGGGCAGAAGACAAATTGCAAACAAAATTTTCAGAAATTGAAAAACGGGCAGAACGCAATACGGCAAAAGTGCTAAAGGCCTTTTGGGATCATCAAGTGAGTGATGCTCATTTTGGTACTTCTACCGGTTACGGTTATGACGACTTGGGAAGGGAAACTCTGGATGAAATTTTTGCACAGGTGATGGGTGGCGAGGATGCCTTGGTACGTCACAGTATTGTGTCAGGAACCCACGCTTTGGCACTGTGTTTGTACGGACTTCTTCGTCCCGGAGATGTTTTGCTTTCAGCTGCAGGAAAACCTTATGATACCTTGGAGGAGGTCATCGGAATCAGCGGTGACGGAAGAGGCTCGTTAAAGGAATTTGGAGTAGAATACCGTCAGGCGGATTTGACTAAGGAAGGGAAATTGGATATTGACGGTGTGCTTCACTTGATGGACGAAAAGGTAAAGGTGGTCTGGGTTCAAAAATCAAAGGGCTACGGCTGGCGTGATTCTTTGTGCAATAAAGAAATCGGTCGGTTATGTAAGGCAATCAAAGAGCGGTATCCTGATTGTATTTGTGCGGTAGATAATTGTTATGGTGAATTTGTAGAGGAGGAGGAACCGCTATCCGTAGGAGCCGATTTGATTGCAGGCTCTCTCATAAAAAATCTGGGTGGCGGACTGGCACCAAGCGGGGCTTATGTTGCGGGCAAAAAGGATTTGGTTGAATTGGCATCTTTTCGGCTGACGGCACCGGGAATTGGCAGACATGAGGGCGCAACTTTGGGAAATAACAGGAATTTGTACCAAGGCTTGTTTTTGGCACCCCATACCGTTGCACAAAATTTGAAGACGGCGGCATTGTGCGGTGCGGTGTTTGAAGAACTGGGGTTTGGGGTTCATCCGACTGCTTCGGATGAACGGTATTGCACCATTCAGGCAATTCGATTTGAAGACGAAAAGAAACTTATCAGCTTTTGTCAGGGAATCCAGAAGGGATCTCCTGTTGACTCTTATGCAGTACCTCAACCTTGGGATATGCCCGGCTATCAGCATCAGGTGATTATGGCGGCAGGAACCTTTGTGCAAGGTGCTACCAGTGAATTAAGTGCAGATGCTCCTATTAAAGAACCCTATGTAGCGTATGTACAGGGGGGTATGACGTACGAATCAGCAAAAATTGGCTTGATGAAGGCGATTCAGAATATGCAGGAAGAAGGCTTGCTGTAAGATAGGGATATTTTTTCTGTTTTGATTTATACTATCCTTGAGGTGATTAGGGATGAGACAAATCAGAACTGATCTGGCAATGGAGGCCAGAGAATTTTATTGCGAACAAAATAAGAACAAAGAACCCGCAGGTGTTGAGACGAGAACGGAGGAACAGGACGGTGTACTGGTTACCCGCGTACGGATTTTAAACAGCCGAGGAGAGCAGTTGCTTGGAAAACCTGAGGGTAATTATGTTACCTTAGAATGCAGGGAATTAACATCAGGAAATCCTGCCGATGCGGAGCGAATCAGCAAAATTTTATCTCAGGAATTGGAACGGTTATTGCCCGAAAATTGCAAATGTGTGTTTGTAGCAGGTTTGGGCAACTGGAATATTACTCCCGATGCATTAGGGCCGAAAACTGCATCAAAGTTGTTTGTTACACGGCATTTAAAAGAGTTTCTTCCTGAAAGAACGGAAGCAAAAGAGGTTTGTGCTATTTCACCCGGTGTACTGGGACTTACGGGGATTGAAACAGGAGAAATTATAAAGGGTATTACAGATTCTTTAAAGCCTGATTGTGTCATTGCCATTGATGCTCTTGCATCACGGAAAATGAGCCGTGTCAATACCACCATTCAGCTTTGTGATACGGGGATCAGTCCGGGAGCAGGGGTAGGAAATCACCGTTTTGCATTGACGGAAGAAAGCATTGGCGTACCCGTTATCGGAATCGGTGTTCCTACTGTTGTGGATGCGGCAACCATTGCCGGTGATGCTGTAGAATTGTTGTTACAAGCACTTTGCAACCAGTCTCAAAAAAAGGATGAGTTAAAAAGATTATCCATCTTGTTGGAAAATCCTTATGATGCGTTAAGAGAAGTCCTTCACAAGGAAAATCTGATTGTAGCACCGAAGGATGCTGATTTTGCGGTTACAGCTGTTTCAAAAATATTAGCATCCGGCCTCAATCTGACCTTTCACCCCGATTTTGATTATCAGGAATTGCTGCAATTACAAAATTAGGGAAAGACAGTGACAAATATAAATGCTCCCCGTTTGAGCGAGTGTTCTAAAGGACAAAAAATTAAAAGAAGCGGTGTAGCCACGGCGGTTGTATAAGCGCCCTTCTTTACGAAAGTACAAAAGAAAAACGGGCAGTTGTCATTAGCTTCGCAAAAAATGAACATCACTGGGTAGATATTAAGATATCTATTATTGATGTAAGTAGAATGTCTAAATAATTTATTATAAAAGCACCTTATCGGGTGTTTTTTGTTGCAAAAATTTAAGCAGGTGAATAAAATTGAATAAAATGTCCGTATTGCGGATATGACATGGCAAAGGAACTGCCTATCTTTGCCAACGAAATTGCCGGTGTAGGAATGAATTGATTTAAAACCATTGCGTCTTTAAAAAAATCATGATATAATGATACATAATAACTCAAAGAAAGAAATAAGGAAAAATGCATGAGGGCAATTGTAAACGGTAAGATTATTTTAAAAGACAGAATTCTGGAAAACAGCGCAGTATTATACTCTAATGTTATTGAGGATATTATGCCTTGTGAGGAGGTTCCAAAAGGATGTGAGGTCATTGATGCAAATGGGGGATATGTGACTCCCGGATTCATTGATTTACATATTCACGGATATCTTGGGAAAGACGTTTGCGATGGTGAAGAAGAAAGCATCAGAACCATTTCAAAAGGCATTATTGCAAACGGAGTAACCTCTTATTTGCCTACTACAATGACAGTAGATATGAAGATTATCAAAAAGTCTCTTGAGGTTGTAAGAACCTTAAAAGAAAAAAGTAAGAGCTGGGACGGTAGTGAAATCTTAGGTATTCATGCGGAAGGTCCTTTTATCAGTAAGGCCAAAAAAGGTGCTCAGGATCCCAAGTATATCTTAGCACCAGATGCTGATTTTGTAAAAGAGTATGCTGATATTATTAAAATTATTTCTTTGGCACCGGAAGAAGATACCGAAAATTTTGATGCCATAAGAGAAATCCGTAAAGATACCGATGTTGTTATATCCATAGGTCACACCTCAGCAGATTATGACACGGCTATGGATAGTATTGCAAACGGTGTGGGTCATGCTACCCATCTTTTCAACGCTATGTCACCTCTGGCACACCGTGCCCCCGGCGTTGTAACAGCTGCTTTGAATACTGATATCAGTTGTGAGCTTATAGTTGATGCATTTCACGTTTCTCCGGCTCTTTATGATTTGGTGTATAAGATGAAGGGCAGAAAGCTTTGCTTTATTACAGACTGTCTTCCTGCCGGTGGCTTGCCCTATGGAGAATATACCTTAGGGGGGAATAAAATTATTTACAGGGATATTGTCTGCCGTCTGGAAGAAGGAACTGTTGCAGGAAGTGTTCTAAAGATGAATGAGGGTGTATGGAATGTTTACACCAATTCTTCTATCCCCCTATGGGAATGCGTAAACTGTGCCTCCTTAAATCCCGCAACGGCAATCGGTCTTGAGGATAAAAAAGGCTCCATTGAGGTTGGTAAGGAAGCAGATTTGGTTATTCTGGACAATCAATTTAATGTGATGAAAACGATAAAAAAAGGTGATGTTAAATATGAATCTTAAGGTAAATGCTGCATTAGATTCTCAATTTCAACCTTTCTCTATTATTTGCATAGACATAAGAGAAGAAACAATACGCAAGTGACAGAAGATGGGGCATCTGATGTAACTGCAAGTCTACCCGAGATTCAATAAAATATCAATGCTGTAAGGTATAAAATTGAAAAAAACACCTCATCCTAATGAAAAAAAGGATGAGGTGTTTTTATGTATCGTACGGAAATGATTGAAAATCCGGATCGTTCTTATGATATTGTCTTTTATTTATCCGAGTACAATGTATCCACAGAAGCGGCACTGGAATTTTTAACAAAAAGTCCCGGATTTCGTAAAATCAGAAATATTGTGCTGGTTGGTGCAGTGACAGTGTCCATTCCCTTATCGCAGGTATTATCGAAAACAGACCGCTATGCTATGAGTTATGTGTTTTTCGGAACGTATAGTCAACAACTGGAATATATATCAGTGACCCAAGGCTCTTTAGGGGTCATTTCTCCCTCGTATTTTAATCTGGACAGCAGCGGTCAGTTGGAGAAGGTAAGTATCTCTGATGATTTTATAGAAAGTGTACATCAACAGGGGATGAAAGTTGTTCCTTTTTTAAGCAATCATTGGGACAGAGAAGGGGGTATTGCAGCACTGCAAAACAGGGAGGCGTTGGCAGAGCAACTGTATCAGGTGATTATGGCAAATCATCTGGACGGAATCAATGTGGATATTGAAAATGTATCAGAAAAATACAGGGATGAGTATACGGATTTGGTTCGATTACTACGGGAAAAATTACCTGCTGACAGGGAGGTTTCTGTTGCTGTGGCGGCGAATCCGGATGGGTGGACTCTTGGCTGGCACGGTTCGTATGATTACAAGGCTTTGGGAGAAATTGCAGACCATTTATTTGTTATGGCATATGATGAGCATTATCAAGGGGGAGAGGCAGGACCGGTGGCAAGCTTATCCTTTGCAGAGAGTTCTGTTCAGTATGCTCTGCAATCTGTACCTGCTGAAAAAATTGTGTTAGGGCTTCCTTTTTTTGGACGCATCTGGTCGGAAGACGGAGAGGTGTCAGGTGTAGGTGTTTCTTGTCAAAGAGTAGAGTCTATTGTTGCCCGATACAATGCGGAGGTTTCCTATGACAGGGGATTCAGAAGTCCAAAAGCAGAATTTACTGTGACAGAGGCGGACAGCCTTGTCATTAACGGTCAGACAATGAAACCGGGGCGATACGTTATTTGGTTTGAAAACAGCAATTCCTTAAAGGAAAAGCTGGCATTGGTGGATAAATATAAGCTGAAGGGGGCGGGCTCCTGGGCACTGGGTCAGGAAACGGTAGATGTATGGGACTATTTTTCTTTGTGGTTAAACGGAAAATATTTTGAAGATATTGCAGGGCATTTTGCAGCAGATGCCATCCTTTCTTCTGCAGAAAAAGGATATATGGTTGGAGTCAGCCATACTGCGTTTGCACCCGAAGAAGCTATGACCCGTGCTCAGGCAGCAGCGATTTGTGCCAGAATATTAAATCTTTCGGAGGAACCAAGTCCATTTTTTGATACGAAGGGACATTGGGCTGAAAAACAGATTGGTGCAATGACAAAAGCGGGTCTGATTTTTGGATATGAGGACGGTTCCTTTCGGCCGGATACCGAAATGACAAGGGGAGAGGTTGCAGCCCTTCTTTATCGGGTCATCGGTGCGGAATATGAAGGGGAGGTATCTTCTTTTCCGGATGTAAAGCCTGAACATTGGTCCTATGAAGAAATTACGGCTCTTGCCGGAAAAAATATTCTTTCCGGCTTTCCTGACGGTACCTTTCGTCCTGAAAAATATTTGACTCGCGGAGAAATGGCATATCTGATTCCGAAAATAGAATCACAAACCAAAAATATTGACAATCAGAAATAACTATGGTAAAATTATTGTAGAAATTCTCCCTTATAACAAGGGAGAAAAAGACACACTTTAAAAGACAGCTTAAGGAGGAAGTTTGATGAAAAAACGGTTGGGATTGCTTTGCCTGGTGCTTGTTTTTCTTTGCACCGGTTATGGTACAGCGGGGGCTGACTCGGAATTTGCCACTCGGGGTAAAGTGCTGGAAATGATTATAACAGCGGCAGATGCCTATTACGAAGGAATTGAAACCTCTGACATTATGAAGGGTGACGGTGACGGAAATTTACGGGTAAATGACCCTGTTCTTCGTGTGGAAGCAATGGCAATGCTCAGTCGTGCATTTCCCAATCTTCCTTCCCCTTCCGAATATCAGCTGACAATCGGTAATTTTGGAAATGAGTTTATTGATTTGCCTGAGTGGGCAGTTGCAGATTTGTCCAATTTAACGAAAGCAGGAATTATTGCAGGATATCCTGACGGCCGTCTGGGCGTTAATGACAATGTAACGGAAGAACAGATGGAGCTTTTGATTCGAAGAATCTGGGCGTATTTGGGCAATAATCGGAAAGATGATTTTTATGCCACTCAAAACAAACATTGGTTTGATTCTGCAACTCTTTCAGCGGGGGATTTGGTGATAGGAACCTTTCAGGAAACTGATGACATTGTATCAGAACAATTAAATGAAATGATTGATGAAATGGCAGAGGGAGAGTGGGATGAAAATTCTTCCGAACAAAGAGTCAAGGAATTTTACATATCTGCCATGGATACAGAGGGACGGAGTAAAGCAGGAATTGAACCCATACAAGAATATATTGACCGATATGAAAATGCTTCCAATATAAAGGAATTGTTGAATGAAAACATGCAAATTTCCAAATCCTTTGGAAGCAGCATTTTGGGACTGTACGTGGATTTGGATGTATATTCTGCAAAGTTTTATGCCCCCTTCGTCAGCGGAATGGCAGGAATTTTGGAAAAGGTTTATTTTACGACAGAAGATGAAACTGCAAAAGAAGCCTACCTGAATCTGGTTTCAGATACCTTACAGCTTGGAGGCGAATCTAAAACCGAGGCAGACCGCCATGCAGAGCAATTATATGAAATGGAGCGGGATGTAGCTCTTTCCTCTTTGGATTATGATGAAAATAATATAAGGAACATTTATAAAAAATATCTAAGCAATGATTTTTATGCCTTAAACAATCAACTTAGAAGCCAATTATCTTTATGGGACCAGGTCAATTACTTCTATTTGGTTGACGAGGGCAGAGTAAAAAAAACGATAGAGTATTTGTCCGATGAACATCTGGAAGTATTAAAAACTTATATGAAATTTTGGTTGATTCAGGATGCATCTTCTGTATTGTCTCAGGAGTTTCAACAGCCTTATTATGATTTTATTGAAACAATGTATGGTACACAGCCTCAGTACAAGCCGGAAGAAGATGCCTACCTGTTGGTGCGAGCTTTTTTGGGTGCAAGTCTGGAAGAAGCTTATGTTGACAAATATGGTTCAGAGGAAACGAAAGAATCTGTTACGCAGATGGTGAGAGAGCTTCGAAATACATTTAAAGAAAGATTGAAAAAAGCAGATTGGTTAAGTGAGAAAACAAGAAAACAGGCAATTTCAAAGTTGGACTACATGCGTATCAATGTGGCGTATCCGGAAGAATTTTATGACCCCTTTGAAGAAAGCAGACCTTTTGACGGTACCCTGTTTGAAAACGTCAGGGGTATCAAAAATTATTATTACTATCAGAATATAGGAGCGTTGGGAAAGGAAGCTGCTAAGGATTCTTGGTCGCTATATTGCTATACGGTGAATGCAGCTTACGAACCAAGCAGAAATTCCATTACCATTCCGGCAGGAATTTTACAGGCACCTTTCTATGATGAAACTGCCCAAACGGAAGAAAATATGGCGGGAATCGGCACTATTATTGCCCACGAAATTACCCATGCCTTTGACGACGTGGGAGCACAGACTGACAAAGATGGTGAATTGATTAACTGGTGGACGGACAAGGATTGGATTGCTTTCGAGAAAAAGTGCGAACGGGTCATTGAGTTTTATGATAACTATGAAATCAGTAATCATGCCAGATGCGACGGCTCTTTGACTTTGGGAGAAAATATTGCGGATTTGGGTGGTATGGCATGTGTTCTTGATTTGATGAAAGAAAAGGGGAATCGAGATTATCCGTTATTCTTTACTCATTATGCAACCATCTGGAGACAATACGGCAGACAGGAGTATGTCAATTATCTATCCGAAAATGATGTTCATGCAGCAGAAAATCTGCGCGTTAACCGTGTTGTGGTGAATTTTGAGGAATTTTACAAAGCATTTGATATTCAGCCGGGGGATGGGATGTATGTTCCCCCTACAGAGCGGATATCTGTCTGGTAAAAAAAGTGTCAAGGAAATAGTTTCCTTGACACTTTTTTGTAGTTGTATTGCTTTACAGAGAAAGACTTTTCAGATAAGCCAGAAATTCGTCCCTTAAATCTTCCCGTTTTAATGCAAATTCCACGGTGGCTTCCAAGAAACCTTCCTTGTTTCCTACATCATACCGTCTGCCCATGAAATCATAGGCATAAATGCATTGCTTTTGTGCCAGACGAAGCAGTGCATCTGTCAGCTGAATTTCACCGCCTGCACCGGGAGTGGTTTGCTCCAATTCGGTAAAAATTTCGGGGGTAATGATATAGCGACCCAAAATTGCAATGTTGGAGGGCGCTTCCTCCACTTTTGGTTTTTCTACCAAAGTATCTACTTTATAAATTCGTTCTGAAATTTGGCTTCCTGCGACAATACCGTATTTGTTGGTGTCCTGACGGGGAACGGTCTGTACCCCTAAAACTGATGTCTGATACTGGTCAAATACTTCTATCATCTGCTTTAAACAGGGCTTTTCAGGTGCGTCAACCACATCGTCGCCTAATAAAACTGCAAAAGGTTCATTTCCCACAAAGGTTTTGGCACAGTAAATGGCATGACCAAGTCCCAGAGGCTCCTTCTGACGAATATAGTAAATGTTTGCCAGTCGGGAAATATCCTGTACAAGAGAAAGCAGTTCCTGTTTCTGTCCTTTTGAAAGCTCTACCTCAAGTTCATAAGATTTGTCAAAATGATCTTCGATGGCACGTTTGCTTCTTCCGGTTACGATAATAATGTCTTCAATTCCCGAACGGACCGCCTCTTCAATAATATACTGAATCGTGGGTTTGTCCACAATAGGGAGCATTTCCTTTGGCTGTGCTTTGGTGGCAGGTAAAAATCTTGTTCCCAGACCTGCTGCGGGAATGACTGCTTTTCTAACTTTCATATTTTTTCCTCCTTTTTTCTGTTCTGACCGGTTTCCAACCTTCTAATTCAGAACGTTGAATGGCTCCGAAAAATCGATCCCGTAATCCCGGATTTTCCCGTTCTAAATTTCGAAGTGTATCTTTGATATACTGCCGTTTTGTGTGCCCGTCTACGGGGCAAGGGTTACGTACTACCGGGAAACTGTATTTTTCTTTTAGGTTAACCACTTCCCGTTCGTGTAAATAAAGCATGGGACGAATCAAAGTAATGCCCTTTCTGTCAAGAAATGTGACAGGGGAGAAACAGTTGATTCTTCCCTCAAAAAACAAACTGAGGCAGAAGGTTTCCACTGCATCGTCAAAGTGATGTCCCAACGCTACCTTTTTACACCCCTTTGCCAGTGCTGCATCGTGAAGTGCTCCCCGACGCATTTTAGCACAAAGGGAACAGGGGTTGGATTCCTGTCTTGCTTCAAAAATAATGGGTGCAATATCCGTTTTGACCACGGTATAGGGCACCTCTAAAGTATCACACAAAGCTTGAATTTTGGAAAAATCAAGTCCCTCAAAACCCATATCCAGTGTTATTGCCTCAAGGTCAAATTTGTTTGGATAAAACCGTCTCAGATTGGCTAAGGCATAGAGCAGACAAAGAGAATCTTTTCCCCCCGAAATACCCACTGTAATCCGATCGCCGGTCTGAATCATATCATAGTCCTCCACGCATCGGCGGACATGACTTAACAAATGTTTCATTATTTCCATCCTTTCTACCTCTATTATATCGAAAATTATAAAAAAAAGCAAGTGTTATCTAAAAAAGAAATAGAAAATAAGAAAAAATTTTTTTGTTCTTTTTCCGAATTTCCATCCAAAAACCATTGACAGAATCCAAAGAAAAAGGTATAATTAAAGGATACTGGGGTATTATGCTCAGGAAAAGTATGATAGGAAAGGGAGTCAGCTATGGCAGAACAGAAAAATGCACAAAGTCAGCATATTTCAGCACAGGAAATTGACCGTCAAAAACAGTATATGCAACAGGTGGCAGACCTTTCTCTGAGGGGCAGGATGGCGTGTGTTCAGACCTATGGATGTCAGCAAAATGAAAATGATTCCAGAAGAATCTGCGGAATGCTGAAGGAAATGGGCTTTCTGTTTACAGACGACTTGAATCAGGCAGATTTGATTGTGTTTAATACCTGTGCAGTACGGGAAAATGCAGAGCTGAAAGTGTATGGTAAGGTGGGGGCTTTGAAACATCACAAACGACGAAAGCCTTCATTGAAAATTGCCCTGTGCGGATGTATGACCCAGCAGAATTTGGTTGCTGAGACCATTAAACGAAAATATCCTCACGTGGATATGGTGTTTGGCACTCATGCCTTGTATCGTTTTCCTGAAATACTGTATCGTTCTTATCATGAGGAAAGGGTGTTTGATTCGGAATGCTCAGACGGAGCCATTGCAGAAGATTTACCTATTTTGCGGGACAACCCTGTAAAAGCAGGTGTATCGGTCATGTATGGCTGTAATAATTTTTGTTCTTACTGTATTGTACCTTATGTAAGAGGACGGGAGCGTAGCCGTGACAGGGAGGACGTGCTTTCGGAAGTCAGACAGACAGTAGAGTCCGGCATCAGTGAAATTATGCTGTTGGGGCAGAATGTCAATTCTTATAAGGGTGGTTGTGATTTTGCCGATTTGCTTTCCCAGGTGGCACAAACGCCTAACCTTCGCAGAATTCGTTTTATGACCTCTCATCCTAAGGATATCAGTGAAAAACTGATTCGGACGATGGCGGAATTTCCCAACATTTGCAATCAGCTTCATTTGCCTTTTCAGTCGGGGAATAACCGTGTGCTGAAAGAAATGAATCGGAAATATACCCGAGAACATTATTTAGGACTGATTGATATGGTTCGTTCTTATCTTCCCCATGTGGTGTTAAGCAGTGATGTGATTGTAGGCTTTCCCGGAGAAACGGAGGAAGAGTTTGAGGATACCCTGTCACTGGTGGAGCACGTGCGCTTTGACAGTTTGTTTACTTTTATTTATTCCAAACGGCACGGAACACCTGCGGCAACCATGGAGGATTTGGCAACGGAAGAGGATAAATCAAGACGATTTGGGAAATTATTAGAGTTGCAAAACCGTATTTCCAGAGAAATCAACGAAAGCTATGTGGGAAAAACCTTTGAGCTTCTGATTGAAGGAAAGGCAAAGCATGAGAGTTCCATGCTTGCCGGACGGACAGAAGGAAATAAATTGGTTCATTTAAAAGGGTCAGAGGAACTGACAGGACAATATATAAATGTAACAGTAACAGAGGCACAAACCTGGTCTCTGATTGGCGAAAGGAGCTATTAAAATGGATATTTTGGAACAAGCGTCACTTTTAGGAAAACTGATTGCCCAAAGTGATGAATATGTAAGCATGAAAAAGGCAGAAGAAGCTCAGCTGGCAGATGAGGCTGCTCAGGCACAGCTTGCTGCCTATAACGAACTGACCAACGAATTTTCCATGAAGGTCAGAATGGGGGAACCTACCAAGGAAGAAATGGAGGAATATAAAGAAAAGCTTACGGCAGAATATCAAAAGCTAAACGAAAATCCTACCATTAAGGAATATATTTACACCCAGCAGGCATTTGATGCGTTGATGAAAAAAATTAACACCTTGATTGCACAGCATGTGGTTCCCCAAGGAAATAGCGGTTGCAGCGGCAGTTGCGAAAGTTGCGGAGGCTGTCACTAATCGTAAAAAAAGAAAAAGGAGGCGGAAGAAATGGCAGAACTCTCACCAATGATGAAACAATATATGGAAGTAAAGCAGGCAAACGAAGATGCAATTTTATTCTTCCGTCTGGGTGATTTTTACGAAATGTTTTTCCGTGACGCTGAGATTGCCTCCAAAGAACTGGAAATTACATTAACAGGGCGTGATTGCGGACTGGAAACCCGTGCCCCCATGTGCGGTGTGCCCTTCCATTCGGCAGACGCCTATATTGCCCGTCTGATTGCAAAGGGGTATAAGGTTGCCATCTGCGAACAAGTGGAGGACCCTAAAACCACAAAGGGAATTGTCAGACGGGAAATTATTCGTGTGGTAAGTCCGGGGACGTTGATTGATACCAATGTTCTGGATGAAAAAAAGAACAATTATCTGTGTTGCATCTATCGTGATGAAAAGGGCGGCGGTATTGCATTCGGCGATATTACTACCGGCGAAATTTCTGCTACCCGATTTGAAGGAGACGGATATTTGTTCCGTATTTATAACGAAATCGGCAGATATCATCCCAGTGAATTGCTGGTGAATGCAGGTTGTTCGGATGAAACACACTTTTCCGCCTTTGTTGAGGAACGGTTTGGGCTTCGTGTGGGATATCTGGATTCGGAGTGTTTTTCTTTAGAACAGGCAAAATTGGCACTGGAACAGCAGTTTCATACCAATAATTTTGCAAGCATCGGGTTAGAGGAGCAACAATATACCCTGCGTGCCTGCGGTGCCATGTTTGGTTTTTTGCAAGAAACCCAGAAAGTTTCATTGGAGCATATCCGTGAAATTCACTTTTATACAGACGGGGAGTTTATGGAGTTGGATTTGAACACCCGTCGAAATCTTGAAATCACCGAAACCATGCGGGAAAAGAGCAAGGCGGGGTCTTTGCTTTCTGTCCTTGACCAGACAGGCACCGCCATGGGAGCAAGACTTCTTCGGAAGTGGCTGGAAAGACCTTTGATTAACTGTGTTTCCATCCGTAAGCGATTAAACGGCGTAGAGGAATTGTTTTCGGATAGCATTCGCCGTCAGGAATTGATGCGGATACTAAAAGGGATGTTGGATATTGAACGGCTGATGAGTAAAATTTCTTATAAAACAGCCAATGCCCGTGATTTGGTTTCCTTTCGTTATTCTATACAAGTTCTTCCAAAAATTAAGCAATTTTTGGAAAACAGTAAAAGCACTTTGGTCGCAGAGCAATTTCAAGAGTTGGACACTTTGGAGGATTTATATTTCCTTCTGGAACGTGCTGTAGCTGATGAACCTCCTTTTTCAGTCAGAGAAGGAGGCATGATAAAAGAGGGATATCATGAACAGGTGGACAAGTACCGTCAGGCAATGAAAAGCGGCAAGCAGTGGATAAACGAGCTTGAGCAGACGGAGCGGGAACGGACGGGAATTAAGAATTTAAAAACAGGATATAATAAAGTTTTCGGTTACTACATAGAGGTTACCAAGTCTTTTCAGGATAAGGTACCCGAACATTATATCAGAAAACAAACTCTGGCTAACTGTGAGCGGTATATTACCGATGAACTGAAAAAGCTGGAGGATACTATATTAAGTGCAGGAGAACGGATTGCGGCTTTGGAGTATGAGTTGTTTGAGCAACTTCTTGGCACCATTGAAAGCAATTTGCCAAGGATTCAAAGAACCATTCAGGCTGTGGCTGTCACTGATTGCCTTTGTTCTCTGGCGGCAGTGGCATCAGAAAATAATTACTGTATGCCCGAAATCAATTTGTCGGATAAAATTGTAATTCGTGACGGACGCCATCCTGTGGTAGAGCAAATGCAACGAACTAATTTGTTTGTTCCTAACGATACATTGCTGGACAGAAACGAAAATCGTCTTGCTATGATTACAGGACCTAATATGGCGGGAAAATCCACTTATATGCGTCAGGTAGCGTTGATTACTCTGATGGCTCAGATTGGTTCTTTTGTTCCGGCTGCATCAGCGCAAATCGGTGTGGTTGATAAAATTTTCACCCGTGTGGGTGCGTCGGATGATATTTCGTCGGGACGAAGTACCTTTATGGTGGAAATGAGCGAGGTGGCGTATATTTTACAAAATGCCACCCCAAAAAGTTTGTTAATATTAGATGAAATTGGCAGAGGAACCAGTACCTTTGACGGGCTTTCTATTGCATGGGCGGTCATTGAACATGTGGTGGACCCAAAATTGTTAGGAGCAAAAACCTTGTTTGCCACTCATTATCACGAACTGAGGGAGCAGGAACACAAGCTGCCCGGTGTAAAAAACTACTGTATTGCAGTGAAAAAACGGGGAGATGATGTGGTATTTTTGCGAAAAATTATTTCCGGCGGTGCAGATGATAGCTTTGGAATTGAAGTAGCAAAGCTTGCGGGCGTACCTTCCAATGTGTTAAAACGGGCGAAGAAAATTCTTGCCTCGTTAGAGGAAGGAAAGTCCGAAAGCAACTCCTTGCCTAAGGTGGAGGAAGAACCGAAAATGCAAATGGGACTTGAAGATTTGGGAAGCATGGAAGTGCTGGAACAGTTGAAAACCTTAGATGTGTCTACCATGTCACCCATCGAGGCAATGAATTGTTTGTATCAAATGCAACAAAAATTGAAAGGTTAAAAAGGGAGGTGCAGGAAATGGCTCAGATTAAAGTATTGGATTCTTTGGTTGCGGATATGATTGCGGCAGGAGAGGTAGTGGAGCGTCCTGCATCCGTTGTAAAAGAATTGGCGGAAAATGCCATTGATGCGGGAGCCGGAAAAATTACAGTTGAGATTAAAAACGGCGGAATCAGTTTTTTGAGAATCTCAGATGACGGAAGCGGTATTGTGGCTAACGATTTACCCACTGCATTTTTACGCCATGCCACAAGTAAAATAGAAAATGCCGAAGATTTATTTGCAATCGGAACACTAGGTTTTCGCGGAGAAGCACTGGCAAGTATTGCGGCTGTATCCCATGTAGAAGTGTTTACCAAACCAAAGGAACAGCAGTTTGGAATGTATCTTAGCATGAAGGCGGGAAATGTGGAGGATTCTCATGAAGCGGGCTGTCCTGACGGGACAACCTTTACGGTGCGGGATTTATTCTTTAACCAACCCGCCAGAATGAAATTTTTGAAAAAGGATGCAGCAGAGGCGGCGGCAGTACAGGATGTGGTGATTCATCTTGCTTTGGGAAATCCGCAGATTTCTTTCCGGTTCATTTCAGACGGAAAGGAAAAACTTCATACCCCCGGTGATGGGAATTTAAAAAATTGTATTTATGCCATTTATGGCAGAGAATATGCAGACCAGTTGGCAGAGCTTCAATATACGGCAGACGGTGTAACAGTCACCGGTTTTTGCGGAACGCCCGCCATTGCCCGTTCCACCAGAAGTTATCAGACCTTTTTTGTCAACGGACGACTGGTGAAGAGCCGTAGTATGACGGCAACCATGGAGCAAGCCTATCAGGACGGCATTATGAAAGGAAAATATCCCTTTGGGGTTGTAATGGTATCTTTGGAGCGGTCTTTTACAGATGTGAATGTGCATCCCGCAAAGCTTGAAGTGAAGTTTTCCAATGAAAAATCGGTGATGAGTGCGATTTACTGGGCGGTAAAAAATGCATTGTTTGGTGCAACTTATCAGCCGGAAATTCAATTATCCGTTCAAAAACAAGAACCTAAAGAGTCTGTTGTGACTGAACGGTTGATACCGCCCATGGAAGAGAAAAAGCCAAGCTTTGTTCCCACGTGGACAGAGCCGATGAAAAGAGATGTTCCCAAACCGAGTTTTCCCAAAAACCTTACCTTGGAGCAACCTGTTTTACAGCAACCCGTTGTAACCATTAAAACAGAATCGGAACCAAAGGCAACGGAAAACGAAAAACCCATTGAAGAAATGATAGAAAAAACCGAGGAACTCCGTATTGTAGGGCAGTTGTTTAAGTCCTATATTGTGGCGGAACGGGGCGACGAAATGCTGCTGATTGATCAGCATGCCGCCCATGAACGGTTTTTGTTTGAAGAATTGTTACGGCAGAGAAAATCAGATAAGCCGATTTCTCAGACTTTGTTGATGCCTGTAGTGTTGGATATGACAGCGTCGGATTTTACAGCGGTGCAAGAACAACTGTCTCTTCTTGCTTCTGTAGGATTTGAACTGGAGGAATTTGGTGATCACGCTTATCGTATGACAGGGGCTCCCGTAAGTCAGGAGGGGCAGGATGCAGAAAAACTCTTTTGGGAAACCTACCATGCTATGAAAAATGCAGGAGATCGTGGGGCGACAGAAAGTGAATTGTTATATTCTATTGCTTGTCATAAAGCAGTAAAAGCGAATCACCATCTGCACCCCAGAGAAATGGAGCAGATGGTGAAGGAAGTGATGGCATTGCCTTCTACTTGCCCTCACGGAAGACCGATTGTGATTACCATGACTAAAACGATGATTGAAAAGCAATTTAAAAGGATAGTGTAGCCAATGAAACAGCCATTGCTGATGATAGCAGGACCCACCGCATCGGGCAAAACTGCGGTTGCGGTTGAATTAGCGGTCCGACACGGGGGAGAGGTGGTTTCAGCCGATTCTATGCAGATTTACCGTTATATGGATATTGGAACCGCAAAACCTACTCAGGAAGAAATGAGAGGGATTCCTCATCATCTTCTGGATGTGGCAGAACCTAATGAAAATTTTTCTGTAGCAGAGTATGCAAAACGTGCAGATTGCGCGATTAGGGAAATTGCCGGCAGAGGAAAACTACCCATTTTAGCCGGAGGAACAGGACTGTATCTCAGGGCTGTGACAGATTATCTGGATTTCTCTGAAGGTCAGTCGGATGAAACATTTCGGGAAAGTTTGCAAAAACGAGCAAAAAAAGAAGGAAGTGCTGTGCTTCACAGCGAATTAAATACTATTGACCCTGAGTCTGCCAAACGGATTCATCCCAATGATGAAAAAAGAATTATTCGTGCTTTAGAGGTCTATCACGTTACAGGAATTACCATGACCCAGCATCAGAAAAAAGCGGCTTCCCGTCCATCTCCTTATACTACCTTACGGGTAGGACTTATGGTTGATCGTGAAAAACTCTATGAACGGATTAACCGTCGGGTGGACAAGATGTTGGAGGAAGGATTGGAAGGAGAAGTTGCTTCCTTGCTTAAAAAAATGGAAGGCACTTCTTTTCAAAGCATTGGTTATAAAGAAATGGAGCAGTATTTTAAGGGGAATATGACTCTATCTGAAGCGGCAGACGAAATCCGTCAGGCGACCCGAAGATATGCAAAACGGCAGATGACTTTTTTCAGAGCCGATTCAAGAATGGTATGGGTGGATGCTACCGCCCGTTCAACGGCAGAGGTAGCGGACGAAATAGAAAGCTTACAGGGCTTTCGTGAATTGATGAAAATATAGGAGGAATGTAGTTTGACAAAACAAACATTGAATCTGCAGGATGTATTTTTAAACCAATGCAGAAAGGAACATGTATTTGTTACTATTTATCTGACAAATGGTTTTCAGTTTAAGGGAGCAGTAAGAGGTTTTGATAATTATATTGTCATTTTAGATGTGGAGGGAAAACAACAACTTGTGTATAAGCATGCAATTTCTACGATTATCCCCGCAAAGCCCGTCAACATTATGACAGGAGAGGATGCGGAAAAATAAGATATGAAAAAGACTGTTACAGTTGCAGTTATCATATTGGCAGTGGTATATGTTGCAGCCTTTACCATCATTTCCGTAACCAGCAGTCCCACCAGTACTGAACTGGTTCGTCAGGGTGTTCTAGAAAATTCGGTACAGGTAGAAGGAATTGTGGTGCGCGAGGAATGGGTTTATACGTCTGCAGAGGGCGGAATATTTGAAAGCCCTCACAGTGACGGAACCCGTGTTAACACGGGTGAACAGTTGGGAACGGTGTATTTTGGAGAAATGACTTCTGAAACAACCGCCCGCCTGAAACAGATCAATCAGGAAATCAATCAGTTGGAAGAAAAAGAAGAAATGTTTGAAAACGGAATGAATGATCCTGAAAAAATCAATACCCGTATTGCTTCATTGGTAGAGGAAATGGTAGATGCCTCCATTGGTTGTGATGGGAAACAGATTTCCCGGATTCAAAGTGAAATAACCCAGCTTCACAGCAAAAGACTGATTCTGGAAGGAAAGCAAACGGAAGAAGCCAGCAAGCTTTATCAGCTTTATTCCGAAAAAAGAGAGTTGGAAACAGGCTTGCGTAGTGAAGATTTATATGCCCGTCAGGCAGGTGTTTTTACTTATCTGACAGACGGATTTGAAGCTCGGATCGGTACTACCAATCTGAGAAGTCTGATGCCGAAGGATGTGGACACTTTATTGGAAACAGAAATTTCCCATCCGGAAGATGAATTTTCTGCTCAGCCTGTGGCGAAGATTGTCAATAATTATAAGTGGTATTTTTTGTTTAATCTGACAGTACAGCAGTTAGACACCTTAAAAGTAGGAGATACTGTTTACTTGCGGTTCAGCGGTGATCCTAACGAAAGAATCCCGGCAAAAATTGCTACTGTTTCTCAGGAACAAAATGGTGAGGTTTGTGTTTCGGTCAGTTGTATGACAGATGTAAAAGCAACACTGAATAACAGAAAACTAAAGGTTGAATTGATCAAACAGCGGTATACGGGCAGTTGTTTTTCCCGTTCAGCGGTTCGAGTGAAGGATGATGTATCCGGTGTCTATGTAATCAAGGGCGGTGTTGCTGTATTCTGTCCTGTGGATATTTTATTCGGAACGGATGAAACGGTCATTATCAGTTCTGAGCAGACGCCAACCAATCAGGTGAAACTGTATGACGAAATTATCAATGAAAGGACAAGCAACATAAAAGAAGGAGAATTGCTGCGATGACAGAAAAAAATGAGATTTTGGAACGAATTGAACAAGTAAAGCATAATATCAAATCCGCAGCAGAAAAAAGTGGCAGAAAGCAGGAAGAAATCACCTTGGTTGCTGTGACAAAAACGGTGGAGGTACCCACTATTTTACAGGCATTGGATTGTGGAATTACAACAGTGGGAGAGAATCGCGTACAGGAGTTATGCCGAAAACGGCAAGAAATTGACAGAGAAATTTCCTGGCATCTGATTGGTCATTTGCAGACCAATAAAATCAGACAAGTGTTGCCTTATGCCGACTTGATTCATTCCGTTGACAGTGTTCATTTGCTGGAAGCACTGGAAAAGGAAGCGGAAATTCAGAATTGTACCGTTAAATGTTTATTGCAGGTCAATGTTTCGGGAGAAACCAGCAAATTTGGAATTTCCCCTGATGAAGTGGAACGATTTTTGGAAATTGCCGCAGGAAAACGAAAAATTCAGATTTGCGGCTTGATGACAGTTCCGCCACCTGTAAGTAATCCGGAAGAAAATAAGCCTTATTTTGCAAAGTTGAAACATTTGGCTCTTGACATTGAACAAAAAAAGTACGATAATATAAGTATGGATGTTTTGTCCATGGGGATGAGCGGTGATTATGTAGCTGCCATTGAAGAAGGTGCCACTCACGTACGGGTAGGAACTTCTATTTTCGGTCAAAGAATTTATGCTGCACAGATGCAGTAATTATAAAAAGAAACCATTAGGAGGAAGAAAAAATGATGCCAAAAATTGTAAAGCAGATTATGGAATTTGTTGGGTTTGACACCTTGGACGAAGAGGAAGTATTTGAACTTGAGAATGAGTCGGTAGCTGTAAGTGATACCAGAACCAAGACAGTCAATCCTTTGGACAAAAGAAGCAAAGTGGTTAATATTCACACAACTGCCCAGTTAAAGGTTGTGGTAATGTCCCCCATGAGCTTTGATGAGGCAAGAGATGTTGCTGATTATTTGAAAACGAAAAATCCGGTTGTGATCAATCTGGAAACTCTTCCCAAGGATTTATCCAGAAGAATGGTTGATTTCTTGAGCGGAGCAGTATATGCCCTGGGAGGAAGCATCCAAAAGATTGCAAATGGCATTTTTCTTGCAACTCCTTATAACGTAAGTATTTTAGGAGATTTTAAGGATGAATTGAAAAGAGGCGGTTGGTCGCTTTGATTTCCGCTATCTTAATCAGTATCATAAGGATCATCATATCTTTATTTAATTTACTCTTGATTGGACGGATATTGCTTAGTTTTCGTCCGTTGGATGAGGGGCATCCTTTATATAGATGGATTATGACGGTAACAGAGCCGGTTCTTAGCCCTGTAAGAAAGTTTTTAGAGGAACGATTTTCCTTACCGGGAATATTTGATTGGTCCTTTCTGGTGGTCATATTGCTGGCTGATTTGTGTGAATCGGTACTTATTTTGTTGATTCGGATATTACTATGATAGAAAAAAAGAGATTGTTGCAACAGGTGTCTTTGGAAGAAGATAAAATTTTGGTTTCCAGACTTTTTGAACTTGCGAAAGGAGCAAGGGGAGGTTGGAAACCCTCCGGATTTTTTTTAGATCCGGGCAAATGCCGTAAAATCGGACAGTGGTTTGGTGATTGCGAGCCGGTTTTATGGGGTGGATATGAGGAAGCGGAGCGATGCATGGTTTCTTTTGGCGAGAAGGATGCAGAGGGCAGTTGGTTTCCGGTCAGTGCGGTGGAATTGACTTCTTCGTCTCTGTGGGAGGTCAGCCATCGGGATGTACTGGGGGCATTGATGAATTTAGGGATTGACCGTTCTAAAACAGGCGATATTTTGGTAACTGAAAAAAGAGCCACTGTTTTTTGTGATACAGCATTGGTGGACTTTTTACTTCAGGAAATTCGAACCATAGGCAGATATTCTGTAAAACCTGAGGAAATCCCTGTAGAACAGGTAATAATTCCTCCAAAAAAGTTTCTTGAACTAACAGATACGGTTGCATCCCTGCGGGCAGACTGCATTATCGCAGCTGTTTATTCCCTGCCCAGAGGAAAAGCACAGGAGGCTATTGCCTCCGGGCGTGTGATGGTGAACTGGGAGGAATGGACGAGCCCGAGTGCAGAACTGCATACGGGAGATGTGATATCTCTTCGGGGAATGGGTCGTTCAGAATTAAGTGAAATTGGTGGTTTAAGCCGAAAAGGCAGAACTTATATAAAAGCAAAACGTTTACTGTAAATGTTGCAGTGAAAATAGACAAATGAGGTGAAAAACAATGGAGAAGGTAGATTACAGCAGCACGCTGAACTTACCAAACAGCGAGTTCCCTATGCGGGCGAACCTTCCTAAGCGTGAGCCTGAAATGCTGAAAGTTTGGGAAGAAAAAGATTTGTATCGAAAATTGTTGGAGAAAAAGGCGGATAGTCCCATGTATATTTTGCATGATGGGCCTCCTTTTGCCAATGGTGATATTCATATGGGGCATACCTTGAACAAAATTCTGAAGGATTTTGTCATTAAATATAAAAATATGACAGGATTTCGTACTCCTATGATTCACGGCTGGGATACTCATGGTCTTCCCATCGAACAGCAGGCGATTAAGAAATTGGGGGTGAACCGTGCTGAGGCAGGCCCCGTTAAGTTCCGTCAGATTTGTCATGACTTTGCTATGAAATATGTGAACAATCAGAAGGAGCAGTTCCGTCGCCTGGGTGTATTGGGTGATTGGAATAACGAATATATTACCCTGCAACCGGAATTTGAAGCCAAGGAAATTGAAGTGTTCGGTGCTATGGCAAAAAAAGGCTTGCTTTATAAGGGATTAAAGCCTGTTTACTGGTGCCCAACTTGTGAAACTGCATTAGCAGAAGCTGAAATTGAATATAAGGAAGACGGGACAGATTCCATTTATGTAAAATTCCCTGTAAAGGACGATTTGGGGAAACTATCTCCTGTGACGGGCGGATTGGACAATGTATATTTTGTGATTTGGACCACCACCACCTGGACTTTGCCGGGTAACGTGTCTATTTCTCTGAATCCCCGTTTTGAATATTCCTTGCTGAAAGTTGGTAATGAATATTATATTATGGCAAAGGATTTGGTTGAAACTGTTGCATCGAAAATCAGCTTAAGTGATTATGAAGAAGTGGCAACATTCCGGGGGGAAGAGTTGGAGTTGATGAAGTGTGCCCATCCCTTCTTGGACCGTGAATCCTTGATTATTACAGGGGAACACGTTACCTTAGATGCTGGTACAGGCTGTGTTCATACTGCTCCCGGTCTTGGTGCAGATGACTTTAACGTGTGTCAGGCTTATAAACTTCCTACCATTGTTCCCGTTGACGATAAGGGTGTTTTGAACGAAGAAGCAGGTCCTTTTGCAGGACTGTATTATGCAAAGGCAAACAAGGTGATTGCCGAAACCTTAAAAGAAAGCAATCTGTTGCTTGCAGTTGAACCTATTGTTCACCAATATCCTCACTGCTGGAGATGTAAGGACCCGATTATTTTCCGTGCAACCGAGCAATGGTTTGCATCCGTAGATGCCATCAAAGAAGATGCCATCAATGCCATCAATAGTGTGAAATGGGTTCCTGCATGGGGACAGGAGAGAATTACCAACATGGTAAAAGACCGTTCTGACTGGTGTATTTCCAGACAGCGTTTGTGGGGCGTTCCCTTGCCTATCTTCTATTGTAAGGATTGTGGCAAAGAGCTGATTACCGACGAAACAATCGGTGCAGTTCGTGATTTGTTTGCACAAAAAGGCTCCGGTGCTTGGTACGAAATGGAAGCAAATGAAATTTTGCCTGCTAATACCAAATGTCCCGAGTGCGGTTGTGAACAATTTGATAAAGAAACAGATATTATGGATGTATGGTTTGACTCCGGTTCTTCTCATATGTCCGTATTGGAACAACGCCCTGATTTGCAGTGGCCTGCGGATATCTATCTGGAAGGAAATGACCAGTACCGCGGTTGGTTCCAATCATCATTGCTTACTTCTGTTGCTGTAACGGGAAAAGCACCCTACAAAACGGTGTTGACTCATGGTATGGTTGTAGACGGGGAAGGAAAGAAGATGTCTAAATCCTTGGGCAATGGCTTAGATCCTATGGAATTGGTGAAGGATTACGGGGTGGATATCTTGCGTTTGTGGGTTGCATCTTCCGATTATCGTTCTGATATCCGTGTATCCAAGGAAATCTTAAAGCAGATGTCCGAGGTGTATCGTAAAATCAGAAATACAGCAAAATTTATGCTGGGCAACTTGAGTGACTTTGATCCCAATCAGGATTTGGTAAGCTTTGCTGATATGACAGAAATTGACCGTTGGGCAATGATTACCTTGAATCGTCTTGTAGAGCGGGTTGTTCAAGCATATGAGAACTTTGATTATCATATTATTTACCACAGTGTTCATAATTTCTGCGTGGTAGAGATGAGTAACTTCTATTTGGATGTTTTAAAAGACAGATTGTATACCGAAAAAGCGGATTCTAAGGCAAGAAGAAGTACCCAGTCTGCCATGTATCTGATTTTAGATTCTTTGGTTCGGTTGCTTGCTCCCATTCTGGCGTTCACTTCTGAAGAAATCTGGAGCTTTATGCCACATCATGAGGGTGTGGAAACAGAAAGTATTCTGTTGAATGAAATGCCGAAGATGAATCCTGAATATTGTGATGATGCATTGATGAATCGGTTTGAGGCTTTGCTGACCATTCGTTCCGATGTGTCGAAAGTATTGGAAGAAGCCAGAGCGGCAAAAGTAATCGGTCATTCTCTGGGTGCAAAAGTAACCCTGAAGGCGACAGATGAAACCTATCAATTATTGAAAGACTATGAAGATAAGCTTTCGGGCTTGCTGATTGTTTCCGCAGTAGAGTTGATTAACGAGGCAGGAACGGAAGGGAAAGCTGAGCAAACAGAAAACTTGTGGATAACAGTCACCGTTGCGGAAGGTGAAAAGTGCGAACGTTGCTGGATGTACTCTACCACAGTGGGAGAAGATCATTTGTGTCAGCGTTGTCGGGATAATCTGGCAGATTAAAAAAATCGATCTGTGGGCGGACGGGTAGTTCGCCCACTATTGTTACCGGGAGTGATAGACAAATGAAACGAATCAGGATAGATTTGAATGAAAACAGCTATCCCATTGTTCTGACAGATAGTTTTTATGGTCTGGCACAGGAACTAAAAACCGTTGGGGTACACCAGAAAATCATGGTAATCACCGAACCCAATATCCGTAAACTGTATGGAGAACAGCTTGAGGAAGAACTAAAGGAATTTTCTCTTACATGGCATGAAATAGACGGAGGAGAGGACTGTAAAACGCTCACAACCATTTCGGAAATTTATGAATCCCTGATGAGCAATCGTTTTGACCGTAAGGGAACCCTTCTTGCTTTAGGTGGGGGTATCGTGGGAGATATTACAGGATTTGCAGCAGCATCTTTTATGCGGGGTATTTCCTTTGTCCAAGTCCCCACCACCTTGCTTGCACAAGTGGATTCCAGTGTGGGTGGGAAAACGGGTGTAAATTTTCATTCCGTAAAAAATATTATAGGAGCGTTTTATCAGCCAAAATTAGTATTTGCCAATCTGAAAACCTTGGAAACTCTATCCATGCGGGACTATAAAACGGGTCTTGGAGAGGTGGCAAAATATGCTGTGCTGGAAGGAGAGCCATTGTACTCTGATTTGATGACCCGTAAAGAGAAGATTGAGGCTCGCGATAGCGATGTTCTGGCAGAAATTGTTGGATATTGCTGTGAAATTAAAGCAAAAATTGTGGCAAAGGATGAACGGGAGCAGGGACTTCGCGCCATTTTGAATCTTGGTCATACTTTTGGCCATGCTTATGAAACTGCAACCAATCATGAAATTTATCATGGAGAGGCGGTTTCCTTAGGAATGATTTCCGCGTGCCGTACCGCAGAATTTATGGGCTTGTTTCAAAAAAGTGAAGAAGTGATAGCACTAATCCGCGCATTGGGATTGATGGAAGAGCTTCCCGCGTGTGAAAAGGAAACCATTCTAACTGCCATGAAGGGGGACAAAAAACAGGAAGATGGAAAACTGAAATTTGTTCTTCCTCTTGATTTAGGGAATGTACAGTTAAGAAACGATGTACCCGAAGAGGCAGTGCTTTGGGGATTGGAGGCAATATGGAAGAAATAAAGAAAAAAGAACTTTCTTTCAGGTTGTTACTGCCTTATTTGTGGTTTGGGATCATCATTATTGCTATTGATCAGCTAACCAAACATTGGGCACAAACGAAATTACAACCAAAAGGATTTATAGATGTCATAGACGGAATATTTTCTCTTACTTATGTGCGAAACACAGGTGCCGCTTTTGGGATTTTACAGGGGCAGAAATGGTTGCTTTTGGGGCTGACGGTCCTTGTATTGATAGGCGCTGTTTGGTATTTGCTACATAGTAAAATAACCAATCCCATTCTGTTGACAAGCGGTTCTGCTGTAATGGCAGGAGCGGTGGGGAATTTGATTGACCGTATCCGTTTATCTTATGTGATTGACTTTTTGGAGGTTCGGTTTATTTCGTTTCCTGTGTTCAATGTGGCGGATTGCTGTATTGTGGTAGGAATGCTTGTGCTTGGAATATATATTTTGCGAGGGAAAACCCAATGAAGGAAAAAACTTTTATTGTTCCTCAAAACGCTGAGCCTGAACGAATTGATAAATATATCAGCCTTGTTTGCGAGGAAATGACCCGTTCTTACGTGCAACGGTTAATTGAAGAAGGGAAGGTTGTTTGTAATGGCAAAAAGGTACGAACTTGTCTGAAGGTTGTGCCCTCAGATGAAATTACTGTTACTGTGCCTCCTCCTCAGGAATTGGAGGTAAAACCGGAGGACATTCCTTTGGATGTTGTGTTTGAAGATGAAGAACTAATGGTCATCAACAAGCCAAAAGGAATGGTGGTGCATCCCGCTGCAGGGAACGAATCGGGAACGTTGGTGAATGCGGTGCTGTTTCATGCAAAAGGAAAGCTTTCGGGAATAAACGGGGTGATTCGCCCGGGAATTGTTCATCGGCTTGACAAGGACACCAGCGGTTTGATTGTGGTTGCCAAAACCAATGAAGCTCATTTGAGTCTTGCTGAACAAATTAAAGAAAAAACCTGTCGTCGGGTGTATGTATGCCTTGTGCGGGGGAATCTTCGAGAGGACGAAGGAACTGTGGACGCTCCCATCGGAAGACATCCCACCCAACGAAAAAAAATGTGCGTGACTCAGAAAAATTCCCGTTCCGCTGTTACTCATTACAGAGTATTGGAACGGTTTGGAGAATATACCTTCGTGGAGTGTCGGTTGGAAACAGGAAGAACTCACCAAATCAGAGTTCATATGCAGCATATCGGTCATCCCGTTATTGGAGATGAAGTATATAGCGGAGGGAAAAATCCTTTTGGACTGCACACCCAAGCCCTCCATGCGGTACAAATTGGATTTGTTCATCCCGTACGTGGGGAAAAAATGATTTTTTCATGTCCTGTTCCCGACTATATGGAAACCATTTTGGAAAGGTTACGAAAGGCTGTGAGATAACGTATGCCACAAAAAAATGAAGTCCTGACATTGACTGCCCATGGTTATACCAGTGAAGGAGCAGGTGTTTGCCGTACGGACGGATTTGTTGTATTTGTAGCAGGAATGCTTAAAGGAGAAACTGCTCAAATACAGTTGTTAAAGGTAAATAAACACTATGCCTACGGAAAAATAGTAAAGCTGATAGAGCCTTCTGCCCAGAGAAGGGATTTGGATTGTGTTTCTTATCCTCAATGTGGAGGATGTCATCTTCGGCATATGTCATACGAGGAAGAACTACGATTTAAAAAGCAGTTAGTAAGCGATGCGATGGAACGAATTGGGGGGCTTGATGTGCAGGTATTTGATGTAATGCCTTCTTCCAATCAGTTTCATTACCGTAACAAAGCACAGCTTCCTGTGGGAACAGAAAACGATGAAGCAGTTGTCGGTTTTTATGCGTCCCGTTCTCATAGATTGGTATCTTGTCAAAACTGCTTAATTCAGGACAAACGAACGGATGCAACTTCAAAAGCATTGTTGGAATATATGAAGGAAACGGGTGTTAATTCTTATGACGAGAAGACTCATCGTGGTTTGATTCGACATCTGTATTTACGATATGGAACAGAAAAAACTATGGTTTGTATTGTTACAAACGGAAAGAATCTCCCTGACAAAGAACGCCTTTGTGAAAAAATGAAAAAAGCTTTGGGAGAGGCTGTCACGGTGGTGCAAAATATCAACTTGGAGAAAACCAATGTAGTCCTTGGGAAAGAGATGATTCCATTGCTGGGGGACGGTACGATTACCGACCGTTTATGCGGACTGGAATTTTTGATTTCTCCCCATTCCTTTTTTCAAATTAACCATGCTCAGACAGAGCAGTTATATCAAAAAGCGTTGGAATTATCAGAGCTAACGGAACAAGACACCGTTTTGGATTTATATTGCGGAATCGGGACCATGACCCTCCTCTTTGCAAAGAGGGCAAAAGAGGTTTATGGTGTTGAAATTGTTCCTCAGGCGGTGGAAAATGCCCGGGAGAATGCAAAAAGAAACGGAATTGCAAACGCAAGCTTTTTCTGCGGTGATGCAAAAGATACCGTGAATCGTTTTCAGGATACATCTATTGATGTAGCGGTTATTGACCCGCCACGTCAGGGTTGTTCTCCGGAATTGATTGAAACCATTTTGCAGATCGGCCCAAAGCGGATTGTGTATGTTTCCTGTAATCCTGCAACCCTTGCCCGTGATATGAAATTGTTTTCTGAATCGGGTTATAAGTCTGATGCGGTCTATCCGTATGATATGTTCCCAAGAACTTCTCATGTAGAAGTAGTTACACAGCTTCAACAAAGTTTATCTTGCGGAAAATAAAAACAGGGAAGATTCATTCATAATTGAAATGTACCAGGCATATGATGTCGGAAAAAAGATAGGAGGCATAACATGAACCCAATCGTCATTTATAAAACCAAATACGGTTCTACAAAAACCTATGCACAGTGGATTGGAACAGCTTTAGGTTGTCCTGTACGGGATGCGAAAGAAGTAAAGATTGAGGATTTACAGGCGTATGATACCGTGATTTATGGTGGCGGTTTGTACGCAGAGGTGATTAACGGAGTGACTTTAATTACCAAAAACATGACAAAGCTGGAAGGGAAAAGATTGGTGGTTTATACAACGGGGATTACTCCTCTTGACTGTCGGGACTATTACGACAAAATGGTTATAGAAAAGAATTTCAAACCCGAAATAAGAGAGAGGATTCGAGTATTCAATTTCCTGGGAAAAATGATTTTAGAGGAGCTATCTCCTGTTCACAGAACAGCATTGAAAACATTGAAGATAATCATGTCCTCTAAAGAAAATCCAACAGAAATGGAACAGCTTTTGGTGAGGTTATGTGATACAGACGGAGATTTTACCGAGAAAACAGCAGTGAATGAGCTAATTGACTACATAAAATAACAGGTGATAAAAATGAAGGGGATATTTACAGGAAATCAATTAAAAATTATTGCACTGATTGCTATGACGGCGGATCATCTGGGTATGGTATTATTTCCGGAATTGACTGTCTTTCGAATCATCGGCAGACTGGCGTTTCCCATTTTTGCCTATATGATTGCAGAAGGGTGCACGTATACCAAAAACAGAAAACACTATCTGGGTATGATGACAGGCTTGGCGATTGTATGTCAGGTTGTGTATTTTTTTGCTCAAGGTTCATTGTATCAGTGTATTTTAGTTACCTTTTCCTTATCCATTGGATTGATTTATTTGATTGATTACACATTGCAAAAACGAAGCGGAGCCGGAATGATTTTACTTTGCATTTTTCTTATGGGTGTTTTCTTTGTGACAGAACTTTTGCCTGAAAAACTGTCTGATACCGATTTTAAGATTGATTATGATTTTTGGGGCGTAATGGTTCCGGTGTTCATTTATCTTTCTAAAACAAAATTGGGGAAATTAACATTGACAGCAATTGGGTTGGTTTTTGTTGCATTATCTTTTGGAGGTATTCAGTGGTATTCTTTGCTTTCTTTGATTTTTCTTGCGTTCTATAACGGAAAACGGGGAACATGGAAGATGAAATATTTGTTTTATGTGTATTATCCCCTCCATTTGGCATTGATTTATTTAATTTCTGTTATGATGGGTTGAAAAAGGGAGCTGTGGCAAAAAGAGTTTATTTTGCTACAGCTCCTTTATCAAAACATTATTTTCTGTCCTTAAGAGGAATATAAGGTGTTCTTTCCGATACAGATTTATAAGCGGGGCGAATGATTTTATTTGCGTTAATCAATTCTTCCATTCTGTGAGCGCTCCAACCTGCAATTCTTGCAATGGCAAAAACGGGAGTGTACAGTTCTTCAGGTAAGTCCAACATGGAATAGACAAAGCCACTGTAAAAGTCCACATTGGCGCTGACTCCTTTATAAATCTTTCGTTTCTCTCCGATTACTTTTGGAGCCAGCTGTTCTACAATGGAATACAACTGAAACTCCTTGGTTTTCCCCTTTTCTTTTGAAAGTTGTTCTACAAAGTCTCTGAAAATATTGGCTCTGGGGTCGGACAGGGAGTAAACAGCATGTCCCATTCCGTAAATCAAGCCTGCGTTATCAAAGGCTTCCTTATTTAATAATTTGTTTAGATAATCCTTAATTTCTTCTTTGTCATCCCAATGACGCACTTGTTGCTTCATATCATTGAACATCTGAGTTACTTTAATATTGGCACCGCCATGTTTCGGTCCTTTTAAGGAACAGAGGGAGGCGGCTGTAGAAGAATAGGTGTCCGTTCCGGATGAGGTGACTACATGAGTAGTAAAGGTAGAATTGTTTCCCCCACCGTGCTCTGCGTGGAGGACTAAAGCTAAATCTAAAATTTTTGTTTCCAGTGCAGTGTATTTTTTATCTGGTCTTAACATCCGTAGGATATTTTCTGCTGTAGATAAATTTGGGTCCGGACGATGAATATATAACCCCTTTCCTTTTCCATAATGACGGTATGCCTGATAAGCGTAAACCGAAAGGGCAGGGAAGTTTGCAATCAACTGAATGCACTGGCGAAGGACATTTGGCAGACTTGTGTCATTTGAGTTTTTATCGTAGGAATACAAGGTTAATACACTTCTTGCAAGAGAATTCATAATATCCTGATTGGGAGCCTTCATAATTACATCACGCACAAAATTGGTAGGAAGGATGCGGTAAGACACCAGAAGCTTTTCAAATTGTTCCAGTTCTTCTTGATTGGGCAGTTTTCCAAACAACAGCAAATATACCGTTTCTTCAAAGCCGAATCGGTTGTCTTTCATAAAACCCTGTACCAGGTCATGAATGTTACACCCGCGATAGTAAAGTTTTCCCTCGCAAGGGGCATTGTTTTTTGAGGAAATAATGGTAGAAATTTCTGTCAGACCTGTCACAACACCTTTTCCGTCTAAATCTCGCAATCCTCGCTTTACCTGATGAACCTGATAAAGCTCAGGGTCAATGTTACTGTTTTGTTTACAAAGCTCTGCTAAATAATAAATTTCCGAAGTAATTGCTGAATAGTTCCTCATGTGAAATTCTCCTTGAAATAAATTTTTTCTAATAATATTATATCCTATTTAGAATTTTTTTGTCATAATTCCACTTAAAAGTGGTTTTCAAAAAAATATTTTGAAAAACTCTTGACTAATTTGCGAAAATATGGTATCATTATTTATACTTGGGTACGAAAAGGCTTATTTTTTATGTTCAAATTTCGTATTTACTCGGTAGAAAGTAGGTAGGAGGTGCACCGATGAGAGTAAAAATTACATTAGCTTGCACAGAATGCAAACAGAGAAATTACAACACAATAAAGAACAAGAAGAATACTCCCGACAGACTGGAGTTGAGCAAGTATTGCAGATTCTGCAAGAAACACACAGCTCACAAAGAAACCAAATAGTTTATTTTAGGCAGGAGGGATTCATACCATGGCAGCAGCTGCGGAAAAAATGAATTTATTTCAAAGAATCGGAAAATACTTCAAAAGTGTTTGGGCGGAACTGAAAAAGGTAATCTGGCCCAGCTTCTCTAAAGTAAGAAAGGATACTACAGTTGTTTTGATTACCATTATTATTGTAGGTCTTTGTCTTGCAGCTTTGGACTGGGTATTCAGTCTGGGACTGAAAGCACTGTTGAATTTAGCTTAATTTAGAAAGCAAAAGGAGGTGCGGAGGCCGACCGGCTTCCTGCAACAATGGCAGAGAACGCAAAATGGTATGTAGTTCATACCCTGACGGGATATGAAAACAAAGTAAGAGACGGTATTGAGTTGACCGCTAAAAATCGTAACATGGAAGACTTGGTAGTGGATGTTCAGGTTCCCATGGAAGAAGTTGTGGAAATGAAGGATGGACAAAAAAAGGTATCTATCCGCAAAAAGTTTCCAACTTATGTAATGGTTAAAATGGTAATGACGGACGAAACATGGTATATCGTTCGTAATACCAGAGGTGTTACCGGGTTTGTTGGACCCGGAAGCAAACCTGTGCCTCTGACTGATGATGAAGCGGCAAATATGGGTATCGAAACAAAAATTATTTCCATTGATTATCATGTTGGTGATAGCGTGAAGGTGGTAGATGGACCTCTGGAAAGCTTTATCGGTGTGGTAGAAGAAATTAGCATGGAAAAGAAAAAGGTTCGTGTCTGTGTTTCTATGTTCGGCAGAGAAACTCCGGTTGAACTGGAATTTGATCAGGTGGAACTTTTGGTATAGTCTGCTTTGGACAAGCAGAATTGTTAAGATAATATTCGGCATCGGCCGTTTGTTATAGGTGGGAGGAACGGATGAACCGTTCCGCCATTTACCACATTTTAAGGAGGTGCAATAAACTATGGCTCAAAAGGTTGTTGGTTTCATTAAATTGCAAATTCCTGCCGGTAAAGCAACTCCGGCACCCCCTGTTGGTCCTGCACTGGGTCAGCACGGTGTAAACATTATGGGATTTTGTAAGGAATTCAACGAAAAGACAGCAAAGGATGCCGGTCTGGTAATTCCTGTTGTCATCACAGTGTATGCGGACAGATCTTTCTCTTTCGTGACAAAGACTCCTCCCGCTGCTGTACTGATTAAGAAGGCTTGTAAAATCGATAAGGCTTCCGGCGTGCCGAACAAAACCAAGGTGGCTAATATCACTAAGGATGCAGTTCGCCAAATTGCTGAAACGAAAATGCCTGATTTGAATGCTGCTGATATTGATGCGGCAATGAGCATGATTGCCGGAACGGCAAGAAGTATGGGCATTGTTGTAGTAGACTGAGATTTATAAGTCAACCCTTCGCCAAAGTATTCTTTTGCGGGAAGAAACTTTAGCTATGCGAAGAAAATCCCGTAATCTTGTGGGAGGAACCGGAAGGGTTCCGTGTTACCACGAAAGGAGTAGAGCAATTTGAAAAGAGGAAAGAAATATCAAGAAAGTGCAAAACTGATTGATAAAAGCAAATTATACGATCCTGCAGAAGCAGTTGATTTGGTTGTAAAAACCGGTAAAGCGAAATTTGACGAAACTGTTGAAGTTCATGTAAAGCTGGGTGTTGACTCCAGACATGCTGATCAGCAGGTAAGAGGTGCAGTTGTCCTGCCTCACGGAACAGGCAAAACTGTTCGTGTTTTGGTATTTGCTAAAGGTGAAAAAGAAACAGAAGCAAAAGATGCCGGTGCAGATTTTGTAGGTGCAGAGGACATGGTGCAGAAAATTCAGAGCGAAAACTGGTTTGATTTCGATATCATCGTTGCTACCCCTGATATGATGGGTCTGGTAGGTCGTCTGGGTAAGGTTCTGGGTCCCAAAGGCTTGATGCCTAACCCGAAAGCCGGTACCGTTACAATGGACGTTGCAAAGGCTATCAATGATATTAAAGCCGGTAAAATTGAATACCGTCTTGACAAAACTAATATTACTCACTGCCCCATTGGAAAAGTATCCTTTGGTCCTGAAAAACTGAAGGAAAACTTAGACACTCTGATGGATGCATTGGTTAAAGCAAAACCTGCTGCAGCAAAAGGACAGTACCTTAAGAGTGTTGCTATTTCTTCTACAATGGGCCCTGGAATTAAAATCAATCCTGCCCGTGTAGGTGACTAATTAACAATAACCCAAATCCGGTCATTTATATGACCGGATTTTTTATTTGTTTGTAAAAATTTTTTAATCAAATTTTAATTTTCTTGTTGACAAACTGTAAAAAACAAGGTACAATATATATGTGTGTTTTAGTCGGTACAACACAATAGATTGTGGATAATGCTGAGAGAGGACAAAGTATGAGACGGATTGTACTATTTTTATGGGGAATATTGTTGGTTTGTGTCGGAATTGGTATGAAACAACCCGTTTTAGCGATAGATGACATGACAATTTTAGAAGCAGTTTCGGTTGAGGTGATGATTGACGGAATGACAACACAGACAGAGTTGATGAACGATACTGTGGTTGAGGGTACTGTATCCGTTACCGACCGTTCTTCTCAAACGGAAGAAACCATTGTTGCGGTTGCTGCTTTTTCCAATGGAGAATTACAGCAATCACAGGTGTTATATACAGGGATGTTGTCCTCAGGAGTAACGAATTATCAATTCAGATTGGACAACCTGAAACGGGCCGACAAAATAAAGGCTTACATTTTATGGAAGGATTCTATGGAAATTTGTTGTCCAGTTGCAGAAGATGCCTTGCTTCCGGCACAAGTAATCGTGTTTAAGTTTGATGATTTGCGGCCAACTGTAGGGAATCAAACGGCTCGTTTTAACAAAGCAATGTCCTATCTATCTAAAGAAGGGATTCCCGCTACAGCGGGTATTTTGGGGAAATGGCTTGAGGATGCCAAGACAAATCCTAAAAAATATCAAAATCAAATTTCATTGATAAAAAGCTGGATTTTGGCAGGTCATCAGCTTTGGATTCATGGATACGATCATTCAGCGGGTGAGTTTGCTGCTTTAAAAGAAACACCTGCATCTACTTATAAGGAACAACGGGACATTATTTGTAAAACTTATGATTTGATGGAAACAGTGCTTCAATACCGTACAACTTGCTTTAGTGCATCCTATAATCAAAATAACGAAGATACCATATCGGTGTTAAATTGCGAGTTTCCTCAGATTCAAACTGTTATGTTTATGCACGATACCAATAGTCGGCTTCATGCGTTAAATTTATCTTCTGATCACATTTGTGAAATTGAAACCGGTACGGGCATTGTAAGCAGTCAGTTGTTTTTTGCACGGTATGAGTTTGTGAAAGAATTGCCTTATTTTGTGATACAGGCTCATCCGGGGCAGTGGGATGACCAGTCTTTTAAAGAATTGGAAACCATTGTGAAATTTTTAAAAACAAAAAATTGCGTGTTTATGACACCGGAACAGTATCAAAAATTTATATCGTAAAAAAATGGCTTATCTCTTGATAAGCCATTTTTTATAACACAAACCAGTTCAGTGTTCCTTCTAAAAAACGTGCAAAGTATTTATCCCAACAATACATCGCTTATCAGCATAACACAAAATCCTATCAGCAACGCATAAGTGGCATTTCGCTCATGACCATGAGCATGAGTTTCCGGAATCATTTCATCACTGATTACGTAAAGCATGGTTCCTCCCGCAAAAGCAAGAGCAAAGGGGAGAATCGCCGTGGAAAAGCTAACTGCGAAATAACCAATTAGCGTTCCTATGACTTCCACCAGGCCGGTTATCATAGCAGAAATGAAGGTTTTGGAGGGATTGACCCCTGCTGCAAGCAAGGGAGCAATAATGACCATACCTTCCGGAATGTTTTGCAATGCGATTCCGCCTGCAATTAACAGTGCTTGGGAAGTATTTCCTGAACCAAAGCCAACACCGGCGGCAATTCCTTCAGGAAGATTGTGAATTGCAATAGCAGAAACAAACAATAGTACCTTGTTTAAATCTGCATTATTGTGTTCTTCGCTGTCAGATCCAATCATTTTATGAAGATGAGGGACTAACTTGTCAATCAGATTCAAACAAAGTGCACCTGCAAAAATGCCGATTACGGTAATGATCAGGCCATTTTTCTCACCAAAATTCACAGCGGGCAGAATGAGTCCCAGCACGGCTGCTGCAAGCATGACCCCTGCCGCAAAGGATAGAATAATATCTGAAAATTTATGGGATAACTTTTTAAATAAAAAACCGATACAGGAGCCAAACACGGTAGCTCCTCCAACGCCTAATGCGGTAAGTAAAACTAAATTCATAACAATCCCCCTTTTATGTAAAAGGTTCCCGCAGTTATTGTAAACGGGAACCTTTTTAGGTTTTTATTCTTCAGAAAATTGATCTTTGCCCACTCCGCAAAGAGGACATTCAAAATCCTCAGGCAAATCTTCAAATTTTGTGCCGGGAGAAATACCATGATCGGGAGCACCTTGTTCTTCGTCATATTCCCAACCGCATACGTCGCATACATACTTTTTCATACCATTAACCTCCAATTTTAATTATTTACAAAGCTCACTTGCCAATGCCCTGATTTCTAATGAATTTTCTTCATTTGGAGCAGATAAAACTGTTACAGTTGTATCGGCATAAGTGAGATTTTTACATTTTTCAAGCATTCCCTTCATCGTCTTTGCCGCAACAGGAGCCCAACTTCCGTTTTCCATAAAGGCAACAGTTCGGTTGCAGAAATTCCGTTCGGTCAGATGATCGATAAATTCACGCATAAAAGGGAATATATCGTTATTATAAGTGGTAGTGGCGAGAACAAGTTTTCCATAGCGAAATGCGTCCTCCACCGCTTCTGCCATATCGCATCTTGCCAAATCATTTACCACAACCTTGGGACAGCCTTGTTTTTCTAATTGTTCAGCCAGGTCCAATACTGCCTTTTTGGTATTGCCATAAACAGAAGTATAAGCAATTACCACACCTTCGGATTCTACCTCATAACTTGACCATATGTTATATAAATTAAGATAATAGCCTAAATTTTCTGCTAATACAGGGCCGTGAAGAGGGCAGATGGTTTTGATGTCCAAAGTTGCAGCCTTTTTTAAAAGAGTCTGCACCTGTGCACCGTATTTTCCTACAATACCGATATAATAACGCCGTGCCTCGCAAGCCCAGTCTTCTTGTGCATCAAGAGCACCAAATTTACCGAATCCGTCAGCGGAAAATAACACTTTATCGGTGCTGTCATAGGTGACAATGACTTCAGGCCAATGAACCATGGGTGCAGTAATAAAGGTCAATTTATGGGTTCCTAAATCCAAGGTATCGCCTTCTCCGACAACCATTTGTTTTTCTGGAAAATCTGTACCAAAAAACTGCTTCATCATAACAAAAGCTTTTGCTGACGCAACAATTTTTGCATCCGGATACTGAATGGTAAAATTTTTAATGTTGGCAGAGTGATCCGGCTCCATATGCTGAACAATAAGATAATCAGGAGTTCCTCCGTTTATTGCATTGCTAATATTATGAAGCCATTCCTTGCCAAAATTTTGATCTACTGTATCTAACACCGCAATTTTTTCATCCAAAATCACATAGGAGTTATAAGACATACCGTTTGGAACTACATATTGGCCTTCAAATAAATCAATTTCATGGTCATTTACACCAATATATTTAATATCTTTTGCAATATTCATCATTTCTATCCTTTCTATTGAGTTTATTCTACACATCGCATTATGGTGCATTGTCCCTTTATGGTATATGCACCAAGAGAGGAGGGGAGCAGATAAGTATCTCCCGCTTGGAAAGATTCCGTTCCTTGATCTGTAATAATTTCTCCGTGTCCGTTAACAAAAAACAGAATTTCAAATGTATCCTTGGTATCTCCTTTGTAATAGTCGCTTATAATTTTTTCAGCCGTAAAATAGGGGCAACTTGCCAAAATGACATTATCTCCTGTTACAACCGTTGCATTTCTGTTATCGGAATAATCAAGCACATCCAGACTTTCGTGGATGTGAAGTTGACGATTATTTCCGTTTTTGTCTTTGCGGTTATAGTCGTAGAGACGATAGGTCATGGTGGAATTTTGTTGAATTTCTGCTACCAAAAGACCTTTGCAAAGACAATGCACAATTCCGGCAGGAATAAAATAAGCTTGTCCTGCTGTTACGGGAATATAGTTAATATACTGCTCCAAAGTGCCGTTTTCAATGGCTTGTCTGACCAAATCAGGAGTCATGGTCTGATTCCAGCCGTACCCGATACGGGCACCCGGTTTTGCATCAATAATATACCACATTTCTATTTTGCCGTGAAGGTTATTGTTGGTTTTCTGAACGTAAGCATCGTCAGGATGCACTTGAATGGACAGATCTTGACTGGCATCTATCAGTTTAAATAAAAGAGGAAATTCCACCGGTGCAATTTCTTCCGGATATTGTTGAATCGCATCTGCCAAAGAAACCCCTTTTAGAGCACCATTTGCAATGTAGCTTAATCCTTCCGGATGGGCAGAAACCTCCCAACTTTCACCCACATCATCACGGGTACAGTTTTTATTATAAAATTCACGAAGTCTTTTTCCGCCCCAAATGAGGTGCTTTATTTCAGGCTTCATTTTTAAAGGATACATGGTTTGCCTCCTGTTTTTGTTCTAATTCTATTTTACTACAAATTTCGCAGAAAGTCCAGCAAAAAAACAAAATAGTTGAAATATTTCTTTGTTTGTGATATAATGAGTTCAAGTGAAACTTGAACTCAATGAATTGCCTTCAGCATGAATTGAAATCAAAGATTTCATGAATTGAGCTTTACGGCTCATGAATTGCACTAAAGTGCATTAAAAGGCAATTTAATTCATGTTGCGATAGCAACAATTCATGGCTTTAGCCAATTCATGACAACGAAGTTGTCAATTCATTAAATGGAGAAAAGGTATGAAAGAAAACAGACTGGTAGATTTATCAAAACAATTTGCGGTTGATATTGTAAACCTTTGTACTGAAATCAAAGAAAATAGAAAAGGAAATGTGTTGTTAAATCAGCTTTTAAGAAGTGGAACAAGCATTGGTGCTAATATTCACGAAGCAAATTATGCAGCAAGCAAAGCTGATTTTATAAATAAGTTTCAAATCGCTTTGAAAGAATGCTATGAAAGCGATTATTGGTTGGGACTTTTTAAGGAAACGAAAATGATAACTGAAGAAGAATATATAGAGATATACGATAAATGTAGCAAAATTAGGAAATTGCTTATAGCATCCGTAACTACTGCGAAAGGAAATCAATAACCTTGAAACGAAAGGGAAAATAAATATGTCTTATTCATTATTAGCACATTTATATCCACACATAAGAGGGTCTCAAGAAGATATTGCAACATATTCTTTGCAATATCTGCTTTATCAGTCTAAAGATTTAAATAAGGCTTTTACAAAAAGAATATCTGATATTCTCCACATTGATGTTTCGGAAGTTTTACAATATGTTTGTCAGGTAACGGGCAAAAGTGAAGAGAAGGAAAGGCCTGACATGGCAGGACTTGGTGTGGATTGTGTAAAATACTCGGTATTTAAATCATTTACTGATTTTATAATAACATTATATCTTTATATTTACCCTGTAAGGGTAAGAAAGGAAAGGGGCCGACCGGCTGATGGAACAAATACATATTTTGGGTGTAAAAATTGATAATGTCACAATGGACGAAGCGGTTGAAACGGTTTTCCAATGGTTGGAGGAGGAAGAAACCCGTATGGTTGTCACTCCCAATCCGGAAATTGTTTATCATGCGTATCATGTGCCGGAGTATAGAGATGTGCTGAATTCGGCAGATTTGACATTGCCGGATGGCATCGGTGTGGTATATGGAGCGAAGATTATTGGCACACCGGTTAAAGAGCGTGTTCCGGGATTTGAGCTGTGTTGCCATGTGCTGGAAGGATTACCCTCTCGCAACAAAAGCGTCTTTTTGCTGGGTGGAAAACCGGGTGTTGCAGAAATGGCTGCCAATAACATGAAAGAGAAATATTCCGGAATCCGTGTTGCGGGTTTTTGTGACGGATATTTTAAAAATGACGAGGCTGTTATAGAGCAGATAAACAATTCAAATGCAGACTTTTTAATGGTTTGTACAGGATTTCCCCGTCAGGAAAACTGGATTGCAAAATATCGGGACGAGCTCAAGGTGAAGGTTTGCATTGGTGCAGGCGGAACTGTGGATGTGCTGGCGGGAACGGTGAAGCGGGCTCCTGAATTTTTCTGTAAAACAAATTTGGAATGGTTTTATCGGTTAATAAAGCAACCGTCAAGAATAGGGCGGATGATGAATTTGCCAAAGTTTTTAATGACTGTGATAAAAAAGAATTGGAAGGGAGACGGAGCAAATGCTTAAAGTAACTTTATTGGAGCATACCCCAAATCCGGAGCGATTAGTAGCTGCCGCTGCAAAATTATGCTATTCTTCTTCTGACATTGACGGACTGATGGAAGGATTAAATCCTGAAAAAACAGAGAAATTTATTGAACATCTTATGTCTTTGGGGCACGAAAGTCCTATTGAGCATGTTTCTTTTACCTTTGGAATTGAGGGGATTTCCCGTGCGTTGCTTGCCCAGATTACACGTCACAGAATCGCTTCCTTCAGTGTGAAATCCCAGCGGTATGTAATGGAAAATCAATTTGCTTATGTGACCCCTCCGGAAATTGAGCAATGCCCTGAGGCAAAAGAATTTTTTGATGAAGTAATGGAAGAAATCCAGCAAAAATATGACCGTTTGACAGAGATTTTAAGTAAGAATCACTATCAGCGATTGTTGGATGAGGGTGTGGAAGAAAAATCTGCTGCCCGTCAGGCTGAAAAGATGGCGATTGAAGATGCACGTTTTGTTCTACCTAACGGTTGTGAAACCAAAATGATTGTAACAATGAACGCAAGAAGCTTGTATAACTTCTTCCGTTTGCGCTGCTGCAACCGTGCTCAATGGGAAATTAGAGAGCTGGCAACACAGATGTTGATGTTGGTGCGTGATATAGCTCCCATGCTTTTTGCAAAAGCAGGACCTTCCTGTGTGTCCGGACCTTGTAAAGAGGGCAGTATGACTTGTGGACATGCAACAGAAATACGGGCGAAATTCAAGAATTTAGGAGAGCAAAATCATGGGTAAGCTGATTGTAATTGAAGGGGTTGATGCCAGTGGTAAGCAAACACAGACAGAACTTTTGCACCAAAGGCTTTCCAATGCGAAAAGAGTCTCTTTTCCTGACTATCAAAGCCAGTCTTCGGCTTTGGTGAAAATGTATCTAAACGGAGAATTTGGTACTCATGCAGATGATGTGAGTCCGGAAGTGGCATCCGTCTTTTTTGCATGTGATCGGTATGCATCCTATAAACAAAAATGGGGAGAATATTATAACAATGGTGGAATTATTTTGGCAGACCGTTATGTGACTTCCAATATGATTCACCAGACTTGCAAAATTGAGGACGAAGAACGCCGTCAACAGTTTTTATGTTGGCTTTCTGAATTTGAGTATGGGTTAATGGAACTGCCCAGACCTGATTTGGTGGTGTTTTTGGATATGCCCCCTCAATATGCTTCTCTTCTTATGAAAGAGAGAAATAACAAAATCACCGGTGAAAAGCAAAAGGATATCCACGAAAAGGATACCGGCTATATGCATCGGGCTTATGAAAATGCAGTTTCTGTGGCAGAGCAGATGGGTTGGAAACGGCTTGTTTGCGCAAAAGACGGTGTAATTAAAACGCCGGAGGAAATTTCAGACGAGGTGTGGAATTTAGTGACGGAACTTTTAAATGGAGATGAATTGTGTTGACTTGGAGTCCTTTAAGACTGGAGGATAGGTTTGTGATTCGGGAGTATCTGCAGAAAAAAAGTTACGCCTATTCTCAATGTAATTTTACCACCATGTATCTGTGGGAGAAGATGACGGGAGTCAAATGGCAGATTATAGAAGATTGTCTTTGTGTTGTAATGAACATCAAAGGATGCACCTTTGCTTCTTTTCCCATTGGGGACGGAGATGTGCATTCTGCTATCGAACATTTGAGAAGAGAATTTTCGGAATGTTTGTATTTTGGGATGTTGACCAACGACATGCTTGCACAAATGAAATTGTGGTATTCCGACCTGACTGTGACAGATCGTCGTGATTCTTACGATTATGTGTATTTGCGTGAAAAACTGGTAACGCTGTCGGGGAAGAAATTGCACAGTAAGCGAAATCATATCAATAAATTTAAAAGCTTATATGCTTATGAATATCATTCTTTTTCTAAAGAGTTTGCCAAAGAATGTCTTGCATTGGAAAAAGAATGGCTGGACAGTAAAACAGAAATGGACGATTTTTCACGGGAATGTGAATTTGATGCAGTGAGAAAATCCATTGAGGATTTTGATGCACTAGAATGTAAAGGCGGTGTGCTGACGGTGGATTCAAAAGTGGTTGCTTTTACCATTGGGGAAATGCTGACAGCGGACACAGCTTTGATTCACATGGAAAAAGCGGATGCATCCTATCAGGGTGCATACCCAATGATAAATCAGCAGTTTTGTGAGCATGAATTTCATGAGGCTGTATTTATCGACCGTGAGGAGGATATGGGGCTGGAAGCCTTGCGAAAGGCAAAGCTATCTTATGTTCCTGAAAAATTGATTGAGGTGCAGACTGTTGTCATTAGAAAATAATATTGTATTTTGTGAAAATAAAGAACAAGGAGCATTGCTTTGGAAGACCTGTTTTCCCGCAGATAGTCCTGATTTTGTAGCATTTTATATGAATCGTGTTCATAAAACTGAAGATAGTCTTGTTCTTTTGGGGGAACAGGGGGATGCAAGGGCGTATCTTGGAATGGTGCCTTATGGATTGCAGTTGGGAAAGGAAAGGGTGCCTTGTTCTTATTTGTCAGGGGTTTCTACTTTGCCTGAGTTTAGAGGACAGGGATATATGACTGCCATGATGAGAAGGGCACTGCAGGTCATGTATGGAAGAGGAGATGTGTTTTCTGCTTTGATTCCCGCAAAACCTGAGCTTTATATAAAATTCGGATATACCGATGTTTTCTTTTTGGAAGAAAAATCTTTGCCAAAAGGGAAGGGAAGAGGACAAAGAACGGATGATGTTTCCAATCTTTGGAAATGGTATGAGCAGTATTGCGAAAAACACTTTTGCTCCTTTCTTACAAGAACAAAAGAACAGTGGGATATTTTATTGGAAGAACACTTCCGTTTTGAAAAGGGAGAGCTGTGGTGTAATGAAGGAGCCTATGCTCTTGTCAGCCGTTTTGAACAAAAAACGGTAGTAAAAGAGGCCATGGGAGACGAAGAAGCAATCAATGCTTTGCTTTGTCAAATGGGAGATGGGGTGTTGCTATCCCCGACCTCTCAAAAACCTTTTGGACAGGCAAGAGTTATCAATGTTCAAAAAGCGATGCAATATTTATCCGATTGCAAGTTTTTTATTACAGACCCATGGATTTCCGAGAATAACGGCACTTTTACTGTGAGAAATGGTGAGGTTAAAAAAACAACAGAAACCGCACCTGAAATTACAATAGGAGCATTGACTTCCTTGATTTTACAGGGACAAAATTATATGAATTTAATGTTGAATTAGAGGTGGCAGTATGATTTATGTAATGTTAGCAGAAGGCTTTGAAGAAATTGAGGCATTGACAGTGGTGGACTATGCCCGCCGTGCTGGAATCGAAGTGAAAACAGTTGGAGTGACAGGAAAAGTGGTTACGGGTTCTCATAACATTCCCGTAACGGCAGATTTACTTCCCGAGGAAACAGAGGTTCCGCGAATGGTAGTATTGCCCGGAGGTTTGCCCGGAACCAATCATTTAAACGAAAGCGAGTATGTTCGCAACACCGTTATTGCTTGCTTAGAGAGGGACGGGATGGCAGCAGCCATTTGTGCAGCACCTTTAATTCTTGGCGGAATGGGTCTGCTGAACGGGAAAACAGCAATCTGCTATCCCGGTTTTGAAAACAAACTGATTGGAGCAACGATTTCTCAGGAATCAGTTGTTCGGGATGGAAATGTGATTACCGGAAAATCTGCGGGTGTAGCCAATCAGTTTGCCTATGCCATTATTGAGGCATTCATGGGTGAACAAAAAGCGGAAGAAATCCGCAATCAAGTATATGATATTTAGGAGGATGTGAGATGCCAAAGATAAAAAACAGTTATCAGCTCACACCCAGCGGGGTACAATGGCTGCTGTTTACGGTGATTTTACTGCAGGTGTTTTGTACCGTGGTGTATGGAATCTTATATTCTTTTTTTAGTTTTGAACGACCGGACGGCTATTTACTACGGATTTTTTTGCAGATTTTTGCAGTGTTACTTCCTACAGCTTTGCATCTTTATCCGAAAAATATTGATGTAACCCAAACCTTTCTGATTCATCGGCTTGACAAGAAAAACGTGCTGATTCTGATAGGGATGGGTGTTTGCATTCAGTATATTTGTCGGATGATAAACACGGTAACCGTTTTAGTGTTAAGTTGGTTCGGCGCGGAAACAGCAACCGGTGTGTTACCTGTGCCGGGGAACGGAAGAAGCTTTTTGCTGGCGCTGACGGCAGTGGTTCTGATTCCTACTGTAACAGAAGAGCTTTTGATGCGCGGAGTGGTGTTACATGCGTATTTATGGAGAGGTAGTAAGAGCGCCATTGCGGCATCTGCTTTTTTGTTCGCTATTGTACATCTGGATATAAGAAATCTGATTTCTACTATTATTCTGGGGGTTGTTCTGGCAACCGTAGTATTACAGACAGGTTCTATCTGGTCGGGAATGATTTTACACGGAGTGAACAACTTGGTGGTGTTAATTAGTTTTATGGCAGAGCAAAACATGTCTTCTCTTTGGGTTGAAATTCTGATGTTTATTCTGTTTTTGGCATCCTTGCTTGGCTTTCTTTTGTTAAATCGGTTATTTAAGATACATAACCTTGAAAATGGTGCAAGAATGGAAATTCCAATGAAAAAAAGTGTGGCTTATGAATTGGGTCGGATTGTATTCAGTTTTCCGGGATTGCTGATTTTAATCAGTTTTGTTTTGTTTCAGGTGTTCTTGTTTAATGGGGTGTAATTGTGATTGAAGATAACATTAACTATGACTATATTATTCGGTATTTACGGGAAATGACAGATGATAAGGATCCCTTGCTTTGCGAAATGAGAAAGTTTGCCGAAACTCATGAGGTGCCTGTTTCACAGAGGGAAACATCTGCTTTTTTACAATTTTTGTGTGCGGTGAAGCAACCAAAACGGATTTTGGAAATCGGAACCGCCATTGGTTATTCTGCTATCGCAATGGCAAAGAGCTGTGGGGCAGAGATTGTGACTTTAGAGCGGGATGAAACTATGATTTCTGTTGCACGGCAATATATTACGGAAGCAGGCTTGGAAAATCGAATTACCATTATCGAAGGAGATGCTACCAAAACCCTGTCTTTGGTAACTGGAGAATTTGATTTGGTATTTATTGATGCAGCTAAGGGACAGTACGAAACCTTTTTGAATCAGATTTTGATTCCACAAAGAGGTATTCTGGTTTGTGATAATGTACTATATAAGGGAATGACGGCAACGGATGAACTGGTAGTACGAAGAAAAATTACCATTGTAAAGCGGTTAAGAGAATTTTTGAACGAATTGATGAACAATGAAGAGTATGTCACTTCTCTTCTTCCTTTGGGAGACGGAGTGGCATTGGCTTATAAAAAAGGGTGTGATACAAATGGGTAAAAAATTGGAGTTACTTGCTCCTGCCGGAAATTTTTCAAAACTAAAAACAGCATTGCAATACGGTGCTGATGCTGTGTATTGCGGATTGAACCGTTTTTCTCTCCGTGCGGCGGCAGATAACCTGACTCCCGATGAATTAAGGGAAGCGGTAGAATTGGCTCACAAAATAGGCAAGAAGGTCTATCTGACAGCCAATGTAATTTTACACAATCATGAGCTGGAAGGCTTTGATGAAATTTGCCGTATCGCAGTAGATGCAGGGGCAGACGCCATGATTATTTCCGATTTGGGCGCGTTTGAAATTGCCTCTCAATATAAGGATAAAATTCGTCTTCATGTGAGCACCCAGGCAAGCAATACCAATTACCGTTCCATGAATTTATGGCATAAAATGGGTGCATCCCGTGTGGTGCTGGCGCGGGAATTGTCTTTAGAAGAAATTGCAGAAATTCGACAAAATGTTTCCCCGGAGCTGGAGATTGAAATGTTTGTGCACGGAGCCATGTGCATCGCCTATTCCGGAAGATGTTTGTTAAGTTCCTATCTTACAGGGAGAGATGCTAACAGTGGTGCCTGTGCCCAGCCTTGCCGATGGAATTATTATGTAACGGAGGAACAACGCCCCGGTCAGCCTATGCAGATTACAGAAAATGAACACGGAACCTTTTTGTTTAATGCAAAGGACATCTGTCTTGTGGAATATCTGGATGAGATAAAGCGGGCAGGTGTGAATAGCCTGAAAATTGAAGGTCGGGTTAAGAGTGGGTATTACAATGCCATTGTGACAAAGGCATACCGCGAGGCTCTGGATGCGTTTGAAGTCCAAGGAGCAGAATACAAAAAGGACCCGTATTATTTTGAAGAGCTTTGTAAGGTCAGCCATCGTGATTATTATACAGGATTTGCATTGGGAAATCCTAAAGAAGCCGGACAGATTTACGGTACCAGCTCTTATATCAGAACCTATGATATTGTAGGCGTGGTAGAACGGGTGGAGGACGGCATTGTATATCTGGAACAAAGAAACCGTTTTTCCTTGGGAGACCGTGTGGAATTTGTACCGCCTGAGGGAAGATTTGTGTCCCATCAGGTAGGGATGATGAAAAATGAACGGGGGCAGGAGATTGATTGTGCTCCTCATGCCCAGATGAAGGTGATGATTGATGCGCCCCAAGGGGATTTCCCTGCAGGAACCATTATTCGGAAGGAAGTGTAGGCAATGCGGATTTTGCATTGTGCAGACTTGCATTTGAACCGTGCTTTTGCCGGAATGACCGATTCTGTGAAAGTGGCAGAGGCAAAAGCAGAACAGATGGATATATTTTATGAAATTATCTCTTTGGCAAAGGATGTGGATGTGCTTCTGATTGCCGGGGATTTCTTTGATAGTCATTATTTTGATTTGTCATATTTGATGCTGATACGGGAAAAATTTGCATCCATTCCCCATGTAAAGGTGTTTATTGCACCGGGGAACCATGACCCCTATACACCTGATTCTCCTTATGCACTTTTTGATTTCGGTGAAAATGTGCATATTTTTCGAGGAGAAACGGAAAAAGTGGATTGCGGACAGTTTGCAGTCTACGGAAACTGCGGTTTGCCTGTGGGGAAGATAGAGGTCAATCATGAACAGATAAATCTTTTGTGTATTCATGGAGATTTAGGCGGGAATAGTGACTATAACCCCTTGACTCGTGAAGAATTAGCACCCTTTACTTACTGTGCATTGGGTCATGTTCATTCCTTTTCCGGCTTGGAAGGAAATTACGCTTACAGCGGTGTGCCATTGGGCGGTGGGTTTGATGAAACAGGACAAAAAGGTGTGATTATGGGAGAAATCGGCAATCTGTCGTTTGTTCCGTTAAAAGGAAGACAGTATCATTGCTTGACTGTTTCGTTAAAAAATCAAAACGGATATGAGGGAATTGAAGAGGCTATTTTTGAGGCATGTCCCAATCCGGGTAAGGATTGCTGGAGTATTCACCTGACAGGAAGTATAGATCCTGACTTTCCGTTTTTGACAGAAGTGTTGAAAGAACGAATTGAAAAGCGGTTTTATTATCTGAAATTACGCTCAGAATGTGTACCGTATTTATCCTATGAGGATATGGCGGATGAATATACCTTGCGTGGTTTGTTTGTCCGTGAAATGTTGGAACGGTTAAAAGAAACTCCTGATAATGAAGTGCTGAAAAAGGCATTAGAAATGGGTGTTGCCTTATTGGATCATAAACCGATACAAGAATAGGAGGCCGATTTATGAAATTGAAACAAGTACATATTGGTGCATTTGGCGGCCTTTCTGACTGTAAAAAAGAATTTGAATCCGGATTGAATGTAATTTATGGCGAAAACGGTGCGGGAAAAAGTAGTTTTCTTGCCTTTTTAAAGACTTGTCTTTATGGATTTGAGACAAAGGGACGGGAGAAATATTCCCCATGGAACGGGACTGCCCCCCATGGCAGTATGATATTTGAACAGGACGGAGAATGGCTCTATCAGGTGAAATTTGGCAAAACCAAAAAAGGGGATAAAGTCACTTTTTTCAATAATCAAAACGGCGAGGAAAGAATGGTGCCCGAATCTTTGGGACGTGAATTGTTTTCCATGGGAGCAGAAACCTTTTTAAAAACTGCTTGTGTAACTCAGGGTCAGCTTATGATTGTAAAGGATAACAAGGATGAAATAGCAGAAAAGCTGGCCAATCTGGAACACACAGGGGAGACGCAGGTTTCTTACGGAGCGTGTGTAAAAACCCTGAACACCATGCTTTCAAAACTTCGTAACAGACGGGGAGACGGAGGATTGTTAAACCAAGCAGAACAAAAGGTTCTTGAGTACCGTGAGCAGGAAAAATTGATGGAAGAAAAAATTTCTCAAGGTGCCGAAAATTACCGTCGTATTCAGGAAATTGAACAGGAATTAAAACTCCTTCGAAAAATGGAAAAACAATGGGATGGATTTGAAAAATCAGAGCAAAAGCGGATATGTGTAGAATATCAGGAGGAGCTGGACCGCCTTTATCAGCTTTCCGAGGGAGCAGATGAGGAATATGAAATATACGAGGTCATTGCTCGGGAATGGAAGCAGGAAGAGGAAACGTTGCGTTTGGTGAAGGAACAGGAAACGGAGGTTGTAACATCTGCATCGGTTCTTTGCTCTCAAGAGGAATTTACTCGGGTTATGAAGGGTAAGAAACGCCCGCTTGGATTGCTGATAACATGCCTCGTTTCAGCTGCAGTATTTGCATTATGCGGTATACTGATAACACCTTGGTGCTTTGTTCCTACAGCTCTTTCTTTGATAGGGATGCTTATTTTGGCAGTCCGTAAAACAGAACAGCCATGGGAAGCATACGGTTGCCGTACTTCCAATGAATTTTCTCAAAAATATACGGAGTCTTTGGAGCGGCAAAGTGCTTCTGATGCAGCCATGACGCAACAGAAAAAGAGACAGGAGCAAATGAAGGCTCTTGAAAAAAAGATTATGGAATATGAGGAGAAAGGAAAACACCTGAACTGTTCTTCTCCGGAACAGCTGTTTTCTCTTTGCAGTGAGAGAAGAACTCGTCAGGCAGAAAGGAAATCCGCTCTGACTCAGATAAAAACCTATGAAGAATTACTGCAAAAGGCGTTGGCGGGAAAAAGGATGGATGAGGTTTTAGAGGTAGAAGATATATGTATGCCAGCCCTTTCCAAAGAAGAATTGCACCAAAAAGAATTGGAATTGGCTCGTGAGAGTGAACAACTGGAAGCAAAACAACAACATTTATATGACATAGCACCCGAAATGTTGACAGCAACCAGAATAGAATGGGAACAAAAACGGGAAGAATACAGAAAAAAAGAACAGGTTTTAAATGTGACGCTGGAAGTATTGGAGCAAGCATATCAGCAAATGGAACAGCAATTTGGCACCAACTTAAATCAAAGGGCAGGGGAACTTTTAGAACAAATGACACAGGGAAAGTACAGCCAAGTGAGAATTTCCAAAGAATATGCCGTGAAGCTGACAGAAGAATCTCATACTTGTTCTCTGGAACAGTTTTCGGGCGGGGTTTTTGACCAAACCTACCTTGCTTTCCGACTTGCCATGCTGGAGCTGATGGAAACAGGAGCTCCCTTGTTGCTAGATGATGTTCTGATGCAATATGACGATACTCGGGCAGAGCAAACCATTGCTGTATTGGATGACTATGCCCGTCGGACAGGCACACAGATTTTGCTGTTTACTTGCCGAAATCGGGATTTTGACCTGGCAAAACAAAGGAAAAATATAAATTGTATAGAAATTTTATAAAAAAGGGTAGAATTTTTTTAAAAACCGTGTTATAATAACAGTATGTAACATTTTTGTAATATTGAATGAAAGGCTGTGATGCTATGAGTATGATAACTGAAACAAAGTACGGCTTGATTGAAGTAACAGATAACGTAATAGCAAATATTGCCGGTTGTGTAGCAACCCGTTGCTACGGTGTGGTCGGCATGACCCAGAGAGGTACACGGGACGGGATTGTAAATTTACTGAAAAAAGAAAATATGACAAAAGGAATCCGTGTGGTTCAAAAGGAAGGTGCGGTATCTTTAGAATTGCATATTATGGTGGAGCATGGGGTAAACATTGCTGCCATTGGTGAAAATATTTCGTCTACAGTTTCCTATATGATAGAAGAAATGACCGGAATTATCCCGAAAAAGGTACAGGTTTGTGTAGACGGAATCAGAGTGGATTGATCGGAGGAATGAGCGTTGAACATTGATGGAGCATTATTTTCTGCAATGATTATTTCTGCGGCAAATCACTTGGAAAATCAAAAGCAGATGGTTAATGATATGAATGTATTTCCCGTGCCTGACGGTGATACCGGAACAAACATGGCAAAAACCATGATGGCAGCCGCACAGGAAATGAAGAAAAACCCGAGTGATTCTTTATATAAGGCAGCTGACCGTGCGGCAGGTGCGGCTTTGCGAGGTGCAAGAGGAAACTCGGGAGTGATTCTTTCTCAGTTCCTAAGAGGATTTGCAAAGGGATTGGGAACGGCAGAGGTAGGAACACCTGAAGTTTTCTCGGCAGCGTTTAAAGAATCGGTAGCAGTTGCTTACCGTGCTGTCATGAACCCTACAGAGGGCACCATTCTGACAGTGGGAAGATTGGGTGCGGAATCTGCAACAGGAACCTTTGAAAATGGAAAGGAACAGCTGGAAGCTGTTATTAAAGGAGCAAAAGAGGCACTGGAAAAAACACCTGAAATGTTGCCTGTATTAAAACAGGCAGGCGTGGTTGATGCCGGTGGTTTAGGTCTTTTGAAAATTTTGGAAGGGGCTTACTATGTTCTGGAACAAGGAAGTCCTGTTGAGTTGTCTGAAGTTCAGGAAACGGCTGAGCCTGCAAAGGTGATAAATGAGGATTTGCATATTGAAAGTCCTTTTACTTATTGCACAGAGCTGATTATCCTAAAAGAATCTCCTATAAAAAAAGCAGGTTCCATTGAAAGGGAACTGAAAAAAATTGGAGATTGTGTGCTTGTGATTGACGATGCAGATTTTGCAAAAGTTCATGTGCATACTGATCATCCCGAAAATGTGTTGGGACTTGCTTTAACGGTAGGTGGACTGACCGATATTAAAATTGACAATATGAAGGAGCAAACTGCACAAAGGAAACAACAAGCGGAAGAACGTGTGCCTTTTGCCTTTGTGGGAGTATGCGCAGGGAGCGGAATTTGTGCTATATTGAAGGAGATGGGATTGACAGTTGCAATCGAAGGCGGACAGACCATGAATCCCAGTGCAGAGGATATTGTAAATGCGGTAAAATCTGCAAATGGTGAAACTGTTTATGTGTTTCCCAATAACAAGAATATTATTTTGGCAGCGAATCAGGCAGCTGAAATGGTATCAGACTGTCAGGTGAAAATTGTTCCCACCAAAACCATACCTCAATGTGTGGCAGCACTTGCTTCTTTTGCACCTGATTTATCAGAAAATGAAAATTATGATCGTATGTGCGGTGCGTTGAATCAGGTAGAAACCGCATCTGTGACCAATGCAGTAAGAAATACCACCATTGGAGATGTAAAAGTGCGTGAAGGAGATTTCATCGGTGTAACGGCAAGCGGTGTTGTTTGTGCCGAGTCGGATGAAAATATAGCTTCTGTTTCTGCATTGGAAACCTTGGTGAATGAGGACAGTGGTATCATTACCATTTACTACGGACAGGAAACAACAAAGGAAAAAGCAGAACAGTTGAAAGAAGAATTGGAAGAAAAATTTGAAGATTGTGATGTGGTTTGCTATGCAGGCGGTCAGCCGGTATATCACTACATTCTATCTGTAGAATAAACAGGAATGAGCGGGATGAAAAGAGGGTCCAGTCTGGCGAAAAAAAGCATCCAATATGTGAAGGGCGTAGGGGAACAGCGTACGAAACTGTTTCGTTCTCTTGGTGTGGAAACAGTATTGGATATGTTATATTTTTTTCCGAGAGATTATGAGGACCGATCTAATATTATTCCGATTGCACAGTGCAGGGAGGGGGATACCGTGTGTATCCGTGCCCGTGCAGAGGTGAATCCGAGAGAACAACGAATCAGGCGGAATTTTTCCCTGTTTCGCTGTGCGGTATCCGATGCAACAGGGGCGCTCCCTGTTTTGATTTTTAATCAAAAATATATGGCGGCAAAATTACAGCGCGGGCAGGAATATTTGTTTTACGGTAAAATTAGCCGTTCAGGACGTGAAAAGCAAATGACTGTCACAGAAATTGAGTCTGTTGAACAGGAAGGCAGACTTTGCGGAAGAATTGTACCAAAATATAATCTGGTAGCTGGGTTGTCCCGTAAGGTTTGTATGAGCGTGATTCAAAATTGTCTCGAACAGACGGGGGGGAATTTGGAGGATATTTTTTCCGCTGAGTTTCGGGAAAAATATCAGCTTTGTGAAATTAACTTTGCGTTGGAGCAGATTCATTTCCCTAAGGATGCCTACAGCCTTTCCCTAGCGAAAAGACGTCTTGCCTTTGAAGAATTGTTTTTGCTGGGAACGGGCTTGCGTTTGCTTCGCGGGAACAGACAAAGCCTGATGGTGGAACCTTTTTTGCAAGCAGATAGTGTGAATGAATTTGTGCATTCCTTACCTTATCAGCTCACAGACGCCCAACAGAAAGTGATTGATGAAATTTTACAAGATTTAAAGCAACCCCGTGTGATGAACCGACTTGTTCAGGGAGATGTTGGATCGGGAAAAACAGCGGTAGCTGCTTGCGCGGTATTTGCGGCGGCAAAAAGCGGATTTCAGTCTGTTTTGATGGTACCAACAGAAATTTTAGCCCGTCAACATTTTGCATCCTTTCAACAATTTTTTTCACCCTTTCCAGAGATTGAGTGTGTTCTTTTAACGGGAAAAATGAAGAAGAAGGAAAAAATGGCAGCGTTGGAGGCTGCGGCAAATGGGGCGGCATTGATCATCGGAACTCATGCGGTGTTGAGTGAGGAATTACATATTCCAAAGCTTGGTTTGGTGATTACAGATGAACAGCATCGGTTCGGGGTACGCCAAAGGGCGGCTCTGTGCCACGGAAAAGAGACGAATATGCTGGTTATGACTGCAACACCCATTCCCAGAACCCTCGCATTAACGCTATATGGTGATCTGGATTTATCTGTCATCGACCAATTACCTCCCGGCCGTCAGGTAATCAAAACCTACGGCGTAGGAGAAAGGATGCATGACAGAATTTATCATTTTCTAAAAAAAGAATTAGATCAGGGCAGACAGGCATATATTATATGTCCCCTTGTAGACCCCTCAGATTTATTGGAAGCAGAGGCTGTGACAGAGTATGCTGAAAAGCTTTGCAACCGTGAGTTGGCGGGGTATAAGGTGGGACTGCTTCACGGAAGACTAAAGGAAAAGGATAGGGTTATGGAGCAGTTTTCTTCAGGAGAATTGCAAGTGTTAATCAGTACAACAGTGGTGGAAGTAGGAGTCAATGTCCCAAATGCTACGGTGATGATTGTAGAAAATGCAGAACGGTTCGGACTTTCTCAATTACATCAGTTAAGGGGACGCGTAGGAAGAGGCAATCATCAGTCCTACTGTATTTTGATTTGCCGAAGCAATTCAGAAATTGCTAATGAGAGAATGAAAATTATGAGTCAGACAAACGACGGTTTTTTACTGGCTCAAAAAGATATGGAACTGCGTGGTATTGGGGAATTTTTCGGAACCCGTCAGCACGGTGTTCCGGAACTGAAGGTTGCCAATTTATTTTCGGACAGTGCCTTAATTCAGCTTGCTGCAAAGGCTTCAACAAGTCTTTTGACAGAAGATCCTGAATTGAGCAGAACGGAGAATCTGTATTTAAAAGAACGGATTCGAGAGTTTTTCTCTTACGAGTCCCGTGATTTGGTATTGAATTAACGAAAGGAAGCATCTATGAAAAAAAGGTTGAATGAATGGTGGGAAAATTATAAAAAAACAGTACTGACGGTTGGGATTATTGCTTTGATTCTGATTGTTTTCTGGTGCTGTTATTACACCGCATATCAGCATATTAAAGGGGAAAATTCTCTGGTTACCAGATTGAATTTATTATTTGGTTCTTCAGGAGATGAAATTGTAATAAAAGAAGAAGGACGAAATGAAAATACAGTTATTTTTCTGATTGCAGGTATAGACCGGTTTCAAGATTTAGATACGATTATGTTAGCAGCTTTAGAAAAAGATAAGAAATCTCTTCGCCTGTTATCTGTTCCAAAGGATACCTTGTCAGAAAGCGGAAGAAAAAATATGCAAATTTGCAAGGCGTATAGTAATGGTGGAATAGACGAAATAAAAAAAGAACTGAAAAATCTGACGGGCTTGCCCGTTGACCGCTATATACTAATTAAGCATGACGGTTTTGAAAAGCTGGTTGACTACATTGGCGGGGTAACAATAATGGTGCCACAACAAATGGATTATGACGATTCCGCCCAGGATTTATCCATTCATCTGACAATCGGGGAGCAAACCTTAAATGGGGAGGATGCTTTGGATTTTGTCAGGTATTGCGGATATGTAGACGGCGATTTAGGAAGAATTCGTGCCCAACAAAGCTTTATGAAAGCTTTTGCAAAGCAAGCAATTATTAAGCTGGATACGCCGAAGGAATTAGCAAAAATTGGTGCAGAAACAGTACTGACAGACCTTACAGCAGGGGAGCTTTTGTGGTTGTCTGGAATTGCTTTGGAGGGCGATGCCCAACAAGATATTACCCCGGAGGTGCTTCCGGGACTGACAGCAAACTTTTTGGAAAATACTTATTACATAGTAAATGAAACCTCGGCAATGGGGTTGATCAATGCTAAATTCAACCCATATACAGAGCAGATTTCTAAATTGCAGTTAAGCGATATCGGTCAGAATTTATTTGTGGGTTGGCAATGGAATAACGGTTCTTCTGTCCAAGGGATTACCCATGATTTAGATGAAGAAGCGCTGAATGATGCCACTCGTTTTTGTGAGTATTATTATGAATATGCTTCGGATGTGTTGGAGGATAGCTTGTTTGCTGATGCAATGGATACACCGGATAAAACAAAAAAAGAAAAGGAAGTGCCTGTTGTTGCACAAACACCTAAGCCTTTGGAAACCCTGACCATTCCAAAAATTGAACCAACTCCGGAAAGAAAAGATCATTATATTATATTAGATCCCAACCAAAACCCTGAAGATTTTGGAATTGATCCCCAACAGGTGGAATATTGGACTCCATCTCCAACACCAACACCTGAACAGACTGTTGAGCCAGTTATAACAACCGAGCCGGACGCTGAATTAGTAGAAAATGAAGCTGACTTGATACCGATTTCTCCCGCAGAAGAATAAAAAAGTATTGACAGAATCCGAAAAGGATGATATAATAAAGGTAAATTGAAAACCGTTGAGACAGAAAAAAGGCAGAGTCGGTCTTTCTGAGCGAGTGGATGACGGTGCGAGTTCCACAAAGGCTCTTTGCGTAATATGGACTGTTGAGGGCAACGTTAAATGCGTTGACGTAAGACTTGCGTAAAAAGTCGGGAGTATGCTGGTACTCCGCTAAGTGCACGAGATAATCGTGAATTCAAGGTGGCACCGCGGATTTTGTGAATTCGTCCTTGACAGAGTAGTGTATTCTGTCAAGGATTTTTGTTTTTTATAACAGAGGTTGGAGGACTTGGGATGTTTCTTTTATCAAAACGATGGCGAAAAAGCGGATGATAAAAATTAAACTATTATTTGGAGGAATCTATCATGAATTATAACGGAATTGATTTTGAAACTTATTTTAAACATTATCCTGACCAAAAGGGTTATTTCGGAAAGTATGGCGGTGTTTATATTGATGACAAGTTAAAAGCTGCTATGGCAGAAATTACGGAAGCTTATTTTTCTATTTGTCAGTCCAGAAAATTCATTGCTGAACTTCGCAGAATCAGAAAAGAATTTCAGGGCAGACCTACTCCTGTAACCCATCTGGAACGTCTTTCTGATGCCTTGGGCGGCACCGTTCAGCTCTATGCAAAACGGGAAGATTTAAATCATTCCGGTGCTCATAAGCTCAATCACTGTATGGGAGAAGCTTTGCTTGCCAAATACATGGGCAAGAAAAAGGTAATTGCCGAAACAGGAGCCGGACAGCATGGCGTTGCTTTGGCTACAGCGGCGGCATATTTTGGCTTGGAATGTGATATTTACATGGGTACGGTTGATATTAAAAAACAGGCTCCCAACGTGGCAAGAATGAAAATTCTTGGAGCAAGGGTTGTAGAGGTTACCCATGGTCTGCAGACTTTGAAGGAAGCGGTAGATGCGGCATTTGATGCTTACAGTAAGGAATATCAGGATTCTATTTATTGTATTGGGTCGGTTCTCGGACCTCATCCGTTCCCTATGATGGTGCGTGATTTCCAGAGTGTTGTGGGAATAGAAGCAAGAGAACAATTTGTTGATATGACAGGGCATCTTCCAGATGCTATTGTTGCTTGTGTAGGCGGAGGTTCCAACGCAATGGGACTTTTCTCCGGATTTTTAAATGATCCTGTGGATATTTACGGTATTGAACCTCTTGGAAAGGGTCCGGAGCTCGGAGATCATGCCGCAAGTTTGAAATATGGAACCGAAGGAGTTATGCATGGCTTTAACAGCATTATGCTGAAGGATGAAAACGGAGAGCCGGCTCCCGTTTACTCTGTTGCAAGCGGTCTTGATTATCCTTCTTCCGGTCCGGAACATGCGTTTTTACAGGAAGTTGGAAGAGTCAAATACGATGTCATTGACGACGAAGAAACCATTGACGCTTTCTATAAGCTTGCTCGTCTTGAAGGAATTATTCCTGCCATTGAAAGTTCTCATGCGGTCGCCTATGGTATGAAACTTGCAAAGAAAATGGAGAAGGGTTCAGTTCTTATCAATCTGTCCGGAAGAGGGGATAAGGATATGGATTATATTATAGAAAAGTATGGAATCAGATAGAAGAAAATCATAGTAAATATTAGATTTTTATTTGGTATTACATTACAAAAAAATCGTCGGGAAAATATGGAGTTTTTCCGACGATTCCTTTTATTTTTATTATTTCAGGGCATTTCGAACGATTTTCTCTGCCTGTGCATGGTCGTCAGCAATGACCAAAACAATTAGTTTTCCTTTTGAGAACAGGAAAGGATGCTCTAATTTTGGAACTTCAGCGGGAAGGTAGGTTTCAAAGCTAGCCTTTCTGGTCTGAACATATTCTTCTAATAATTGTTTGACGGTATTTGCGTTCTTTTTCTTTTTTACTTCAAATACCGCAATTTCCTCTGCAGTAGCTCCGCCACCAATAAATCCTGTGGCATTTGCTATTATTTCAGAGTCAATTCCATGGGTTTTACAGAGCATTGCATAACGAAGCTGACCCATTTCGTCAGTGAAAGTAATGGTGTCTTTTAAGTTAGAAGCAATGCCTGTGATGTCGTAATCACTGACAATCGGTTCGAAAGAGTCCATTGCCGCAACCTCTTTGGCGGCAAGAGGGTCATATACAGTATGTGTTTTCAAGTAGTCAAGCCATTTTAAATAATATTCCTCATTCAGGTGAATCCCGTCAACAGAGCTGTGTTCCGGCAAAAATCCGTTTTCATCTGCCAATGCGGATGCAATATCAAGATAATATGCCCCCTTGTTAGCAGCTAATTCTTCCAAAGCATCGTCAAAATCATAAATATATTCATTTCGCAGTCTTCCCTTTGCATCCTCTTTTTGAGAAACAGGAAGAATGGATTGAATATAAATATAAGCCTGAGGATGGGTTAGCTTGATGGTGTTAATTAAGGCTTCGTATTTACCTATGAAAGCATCCTTGTTTGATGGCTCAATCAACTCATTGATACCAAGCATAATATAGATTTTTTTGTAGGCATCATTTTGAATCCGATCTAAAATAGTACCGCCACCGCTTGGTGCATCCACGCTTCCTAAGCCTGTAATAGAAAGGGCGGTGCTTGACAGAAAATCTGCCTCCACCAGATCAGAGTACATCTGAAAGCCTACTGTCAGAGAATCTCCAACAAATACGGCATCATTAAAATATCCAGCATCTACAGGTTCATTTTCTTCTACTCGCCCAAAGGGTTGGAAGTGTGCATAAGGGGAGGTTTCCACACTTGCGGTTACCTTGTCCAAGGTTCCTTTGGTCATGAAACTAGGTGCACTGTAGTAAAAGAGCACATCCTGTAGTTGGTTGTTGTGAAGATATTCCAAAATGTCTCCCTGAAAATACCGCAAATCAATAAAATGAATGGTTTCAAAATGATTGGCGAGGAAGGGAGCAAGACTATGGGCATAGGAATCTTTAAAGATTGCCAGATGCCGTCCGTTTTGGTTAGGCCCTTTTACAACTGCAAGTCCGTGGTTCCCGTCCAAAAAGAAGGCGTACTGATCCTTTTCTTCAAGATGATTCTTGAAATAGACAGAATCAAATTGTTCCTGTTTCTCAGGAAAAGATACGGTTGCCGATGGCTTTGTTTCGTAAGCTGTAATGGTATCCGGTTTTACGGAAACAAGTCCCTTGGAGTAGGTGGTGCCTAAAAAGGAATGAGAAACATCCACGGGATGAAATGCCACATCTTCCAAGGGTTCATAGCCTAAAAATTGTGCTAAAGACTCGTAAGATAGACGGCTTCCGAGACTGGTTTGATGATGGTCAGTTTTATAATAAATGTATTCATTTCGGTGGTTCCATAAAACAGAGGAAGGGTCTGCAATCTGAACACCGGTGTCTTTCAGTTCCTTTCGAATCGCCTGATTCAGATTAAGAATCACGGGACTGTAAACATGGTCGGGAAGTTTCTCCCTTAAAATTTCATAAGCAGGGGGAACAACGGAAAGAGTGATTCTGAACCGCCCCAAAGAGTGAAGTGTTTTCACTGCATTGAGGTTTTCCAGTACAATTTCCTGTTCCAGAACAGGAGGCTGTTCGATCAGATAGCCGTCCTCTGCAAAGTAAACACCGTTATTTTCTTTTTTGCCCAGTAAAATCTCGGTTTTTGCCCGTCTTTTCACCAGAAAATCTCTTCCTAATAATTGGTCATTGGCAAAGCTTTCAAATTGTTCCATAAAGGTTCCGTTGCTTAATGCCTTGAAAGAGAAATTGGGAAAATCCTGCAAATATCTGTTTTCCAGAGAAGAATAGTCTCCTTTTGGGCGAAATAAATTAAAGATGACCAACAGTCCGAACAAACTGATGATGATGAAATTAAATCGTTTCAAGTTTTTTTTCATAAAAATCGCCCTCCTTTAAAATCTGAAGTACAGGAATGGATTATAAGATGCACCTGCAAGATAGGTCAGACAAAGGAAAAAGAGTAAGACGGCAGGAAGAAGTACCAACAATGGATTTTTTTGAAACAGCTTTTTCCCAAACTTTTTGCCCAAGGGAAGCATAGCAAACAGACACAGTAACAGCATCCGCCCGTAAGAGGTAAATGCATATTGTGCTGCTGAATCAATAAGACTGCCCGAAAAACCGAACATGGCACCTAAGTAACGGAAGGCATCCCCAAAATCATTTGCCGCAAAAAAGACCCAGCCGATGATAACAAACAAGAGAGTATAACAGTTTTGTACAATCTTGGGCAATTTTTCCAACCATACCCCAAATACCTCTTTTTCCAAAATCAGCAGAATTGCATAATACAATCCCCATGCAATAAAATTAAAGCTTGCACCGTGCCAGAAACCTGTAAGCCCCCAGACAATCAGAAGATTGAATCGTAAGCGGGAGGGGGAAACTCTGTTTCCGCCCAAAGGAATATAGACATATTCTTTAAACCAACTGCTTAAACTGATATGCCATCTTCTCCAAAAATCCGTGATGGAGCGGGCAATGTATGGGTAATGAAAGTTTTGTTCAAATTGAAATCCAAATAACCGACCCAGACCGATTGCCATATCTGAATAGCCGGAAAAATCAAAATAAATCTGGAAGGTAAAAGCCAAAATTCCCAGCCATGCAGAAACAACAGATAAATGCTCTGCACCGTGCATGGTGTCCCAAAGCAGACCAATGTTATTAGCAATCAACACCTTCTTCGATAATCCGATAATAAAATACAGAATACCTGTGCAGATGCCCTTTGCAGTTACCTGTCTGTTTTCCAGTTGCTTTTCAATGGAGGTGTAGCGGACAATGGGTCCAGCAATCAACTGGGGAAACAATGCCACATAGGTTCCGAAGGAAATCAGATTTTTCTGTGGGAATGCTTTGCCCCGATAGACATCAATCACATAAGACATGGTTTGAAACGTATAAAAAGAAATGCCGATAGGAAGAGTGATTCCTGTTAGAGGTACGCTTCCCGGAATCAGCGGATTTAAGATGCTTCCAAGAAAAAAGTCTGTATATTTAAAGAAAAATAAAATCCCCAGATTGATAATCACCGAGGCGATGAGAATCTGCTTTTTCTGTTTAAATTTTTCCAAAGCAAGCCCGCAGGCGTAGTTGAATAAAATGGAAAACAACATGATGCCGATGTAAACGGGTTCTCCCCATGCATAAAACACAAGACTAAAGAAAAAGAGCACGGCATTTTTTGCTTTTTTTGGAACAAGATAGTAGGCTAATAATACAGTAGGTAAAAAATAAAACAAAAATAATGTACTTGAAAAAATCATATAAGAAACCCCAATCCCTCATATCATGCGGTAAATCCGCTATCCTTAACTATATCATAATTAAGGAAAAAAAGCAATCTTTTTTGGCGAAGATATGAAAAAAATGTCAACTTTTAAAAGTTCACTTGAAAAATGGGGAAAATTTTATTGTTTTTCTTGACATTTCTCAAAAGAATTGCTATAATTGTAATAATATAAATTTATTTATGAGAAAGGAGTAATCGCAATATGACGGATGAAAAGATTATTATGGAAGGCATTACTTTTGACGATGTACTGTTGGTTCCCCAACGCTCTGAGGTTCTGCCTAAGGAAATAGACCTTTCCACTTATCTGACACAAAAAATTAAGCTGAATATTCCTCTGATGAGCGCTGCTATGGATACGGTAACGGAAGCCAAGTTTGCCATTGCCATTGCCAGAGAAGGGGGCATCGGAATTATTCATAAGAATATGTCCATTGAAGAGCAGGCAACAGAGGTGGATAAGGTAAAACGTTCGGAAAACGGCGTCATTGTGAACCCCTTTTATCTTCACCCCGACAATACTTTAGCGGAAGCAGATGCTTTAATGGGGAAATTTAAAATTTCAGGTGTTCCCATTACTGATGAGAATGGTAAATTGGTAGGGATTTTGACCAATCGTGATTTGCGGTTTGAAAAGGATTTTTCCAAAAAAATAAAAGAAGCAATGACCAGTGACAATCTGATTACTGCGCCTGTTGGAACAACATTAGAGCAGGCAGAGCAGATTCTTCAGGGACATAAAGTAGAAAAACTTCCCATTGTTGATGAGGAAGGATTTTTAAAAGGTTTGATTACCATTAAGGATATTGAAAAAGCGGTGCGGTATCCCAATTCTGCAAGAGATGCCTCAGGCCGTTTGCTGGTTGGTGCTGCAATCGGAGATACCCCTGATTTGTATGATCGTGTGGAAGCATTGATGAAGGTGGGGGTAGATGTTGTTGTATTTGACTCGGCTCACGGTCACTCCGTTCGTATTGTAAATGCAGTTGCAAAGCTGAAACAAACCTATCCGGAGCTTCAAGTAATTGTTGGAAATATTGCGACGGGAGATGCAGCGAAGGATTTGATAAAGGCAGGAGCCGATGCGGTTAAAGTAGGTATGGGTCCCGGTTCCATTTGTACAACACGTGTAGTGGCAGGGATTGGTGTTCCGCAGATTACTGCAATCCGTGAGGTTGCCAAGGTTGCTCAAAAACACGGAATTCCCGTTATTGCAGACGGTGGTATCAAGTTCTCGGGAGACTTGCCAAAAGCGATTGCCGCCGGGGCGGATGTGATTATGATAGGCAGTCTGTTTGCCGGCTGTGAAGAAAGTCCCGGAGAAATTGAAGTATATCAGGGAAGAAACTATAAGGTGTATCGCGGTATGGGTTCTTTGGCTGCTATGGCTGACGGAAGTAAAGACCGTTATTTCCAGACAGGAGCAAAGAAACTGGTACCCGAAGGGGTAGAAGGCCGTGTGCCTTATAAGGGACCTTTGGCGGATACTGTATATCAGTTGTTGGGTGGCTTGCGTTCCGGTATGGGATATTGCGGAACCAAGGATATTCCTACTTTGAAAAAGGAAGGAAAATTCGTACGAATCAGTAATAACAGTTTGCGTGAAAATCATCCTCACGACATTCAGATTACCAAGGAAGCACCCAACTATTCCTTCTCTCAATAAAAATGAAACAGAACCGACGCAGAGGACAATATTGTGTCGGTTCTTTCTTTATTCATAAGAGGAGTTTTGTTATGAATTACAATAAAACCATTGCTGTCAGTATGGTGGGATATATTGTACAGGCGATTGTGAATAATTTTGCTCCGTTGTTATTTTTGCTTTTTCGCAAAATTTGGGAACTATCTGTAGAACAGATTGCATTTATTGCAACCTTTAATTTTGCCGTTCAGTTAGTGATGGATTTTCTTTCCTCAAAATTTGCAAGCAGAATCGGGTATCGTTCCTGTATGGTATTTGCTCATGCAAGTGCTGTGATAGGACTTACGGGCATTGCTGTATTTCCGTTCTTATTTTCTAATGAATATTACGGATTGTTGCTTGCTGTTTTCTTTTATGCCATGGGCGGAGGACTGATTGAAGTACTGGGAAGTCCTATTGTGGAAGCTTGTCCTACAGAGAGGAAGGAGGGGACTATGAGTCTGCTCCATTCCTTTTATTGTTGGGGGCAGGTGGGTGTTGTGGCATTATCCACCCTCTTTTTTTCTGCCGTTGGAATTGAGCATTGGAGGACGATGGCAGTTCTTCTTGCCGTCATTCCTGCTGTAAACGGAGTTCTGTTTTGCTTTGTGCCTATTCGAACCTTGGAGGATCACACAAAACCCATGTCCTTAAAGCAGTTATTCGGTATGCCTGTTTACTGGTTGTTTTTATTGTTGATGCTATGTTCGGGAGCAAGTGAGCTTACCATATCCCAGTGGGCATCTGCTTTAGCGGAGGATGCTTTGGGGGTCAGTAAGACCATAGGGGATTTGACAGGAGCTATGTTCTTTGCGGTTATGATGGGAATTTCCCGTGTGATGTATGCAAAACTGAGTGAACAAATTTCCCTTCCGAAAATCATTTTCATTTGCGGTGTTTTGTGTGTAATCAGTTATTTGATGATTGGTTTGGCACCGGTTCCTATGGTTGGGTTGGTTGGTTTTGCGTTATGTGGTTTTTCTGTAGGAATTATGTGGCCCGGAACTTACAGTCTGGCGGCAAGGACACTACCCATGGGAGGAACGGGGATGTTTGCTTATCTTGCTTTGGCAGGAGATACGGGATGTTCTGTCGGCCCTGGGTTGGCAGGTGTTGTTTCCCATGCATTTGGAAATCGATTTCAAATTGGAATTCTGGCAACAACTGTGTTTCCCATAATGCTGGTCCTTGGAATTTTACAATTTGTCCGAAAAAAACAAAAAAACTCTTGACAAAATAAAAAAAAACGGGTATAATAATAGAGGTGTAAAGGAGAAACCCTTTACAGAAAAAACAGAGGAGGGGTACCAAAGATGCAGAAAAATGCGGAAATCGGATTACTTCTGGATTGTTATCAAAATCTCATTACCCCTCGACAGGCAGATGTGCTTGCCTTGTATTACGAAGAAGATTTATCCCTGACAGAAATTACCGAACATTATACCATTACCCGTCAGGCGGTGCTTGATTTAATCCGTCGGGGGGAGAAACAGTTATATTTTTACGAAGAACGGTTGGGGCTTTTGAAAAAGAAAACCAGAAATCGGGAATTGTTAGAAAAGCTAAGAAAGACGACGGAGCAACTTGCGAAAAATTGTGCCGATGAAATTCTTTCTTTAGCAGAACAAATGGAGTGATAGAGAAATGGCATTTGAAAATTTAGCAGATAAGCTTTCTCAGACCTTCGCCAAATTACGGGGGAAAGGAAAACTGACCGAAAGCGATATCAAGGTTGCCATGAGGGAAGTGAAACTTGCCCTTTTAGAGGCGGATGTCAGCTTCAAAATTGTAAAAGAGTTTATAGTAAATGTATCGGAACGTGCTGTGGGTGCGGAAGTGCTGGAAAGCTTGACACCGGGTCAGCATGTGATAAAAATTGTTAACGAAGAATTGACAGCGTTAATGGGAGGAACAGCAGAAAAATTGACCTATTCCTCCAATCCACCGGGAGCGTATATGCTTGTTGGGTTACAAGGGGCGGGGAAAACCACCACATGTGCAAAGCTGGCAGGGTTATTGAGAAAGGACGGCAAGCGCCCTCTTTTAGTTGCTTGCGATGTGTACCGTCCGGCAGCAATCAAACAGTTGCAGGTGGTAGGAAAACAGTTGGATATTCCTGTGTATGCCGAGGAAGATTGCCAAGACCCTGTGGGAATCGCAGAACGTGCATTGCGTTATGCCAAAAGCAATTTGAATGATGTTGTACTGATTGATACCGCAGGCCGTCTTCACATTGATGAAACCCTGATGGGAGAGCTTTGTGACATTAAGGAGGCGGTAAAGCCTCAGGAAATTTTGCTGACAGTGGATGCCATGACCGGTCAGGATGCAGTGAATGTTGCTCAAAGTTTTCACGATCAGCTCTCAGTTGACGGTGTGATTTTAACCAAGCTTGATGGGGATACCAGAGGCGGTGCGGCTCTTTCTGTCCGTGCGGTAACCGGAAAACCTATTAAATATGCAGGGATGGGAGAAAAACTTTCAGATTTAGAGGTGTTTCACCCTGACAGAATGGCTTCCCGTATATTAGGTATGGGTGATGTTCTGACCCTGATTGAAAAGGCTGAACAAGCTTTTGATGAGAAAAAGGCAATAGAACTGGAACAGAAAATGCGTAGCGAACGATTTACACTGAATGATTTTTTGGACCAGATGGAACAAATGAAAAATATGGGTCCTTTATCCTCCCTGCTTGATATGATTCCGGGAATGGATAAGGCAAAACTCAAAGGAATTACAGTGGATGAAAAGCAGTTTGCCCGTCTGGGTGCCATGATTCAGTCCATGACCATGGAGGAAAGGGAAAATCCCTCTATTATCAATTCCGGTCGCAAGCAAAGAATTGCAATGGGTAGCGGAACCAAGGTCAGCGATGTCAATGCGTTGTTAAAGCAGTTTGACCAGATGTGCAAAATGATGAAACAGTTTGCCAATCCCAAAAAAATGAAACGGGGCAAAATGAGATTTCCGTTTCCTATGTAATTGTTTGAAAATATCGTCAGATATTTGAGATAAGAAATCCTGTAAGGAGGTGAAATACAAATGGTAAAAATCAGATTAAAGAGAATGGGTGCAAAGAAGGCTCCTTTCTACAGAATTGTTGTAGCTGATTCCCGTTATCCTCGTGATGGCAGATTCATTGAAGAAATCGGTACTTACAATCCCTTGTGCGATCCTGCAGAAGTGAAAATAGATGCTGAAAAAGCAACCGAATGGATGAAGAAGGGTGCACAGCCTACCGATACTGTAAAATCTCTGATGAAAAAGCAAGGGATTATTGGCTAAAAATTTGTCAAGAGGAAAGGGGATCTGGTGATGAAAGAATTACTGGAAACCATTGCAAAAGCCTTGGTAGATTGTCCTCAGGATGTGAATGTGACACAGATTGATAAAGAGGACGGCAGTATCGTTTTGGAACTGCGCGTAGCAGAAAGCGATATGGGCAAGGTGATCGGTAAGCAAGGCAGAATTGCCAAAGCAATCCGCTCAGTAGTGAAAGCTGCCGCCATTCGTGAAAACAAAATGGTGTCAGTGGATATTGTATAATGGCAAAATTGGTGTCTTTTGACCGATATGCTGCAATACTGGATACGGGACGGCATAAACAGTCGTCCCTATGCTTGTATTGAAAGGAAGAACACTATGAAAAAAATTGAAGTAGGAAAAATCAATAATACCCACGGTCTGCGGGGAGAAGTAAAGGCGATGAGTTGGTGCGATACCCCCGAATTCTTTGAAGGGTTTTCCCGTGTATGGATTGATAACAGGGAATATTCTTTGGAACAGGTGCGTTACCAAAAGGGCGGTTTGATTCTGAAACTGAAGGGGATTGACGCCATCGAACAGGCCGAAGGGCTGAAACAGAAAATTATCTGGGCAGAAAGAAATGAGGTCACAGACCAACTGGAAGAAGGAAGAAACTTAATTTCAGACTTAATCGGACTGCCTGTTTACGAGGAAGGTCGAGCATTGGGAAAACTGAAGGATGTTCTTCAGACCGGTGCAAACGACGTATATATTGTATCTACAGAAAACGGGAAGGAACTGTTGCTTCCTGTGATTGATGATGTGGTAGAAAAGGTTGATTTGGAAGAAGGAATTTTTGTTCACTTAATGGAAGGGATGGAGGAACAGTGAGATTTGATGTATTAACCCTGTTTCCTGCAATGTTTCCTCCCGTTTTGTCAGACAGTATTATTGGTCGTGCACAGGAAAAAGGATTGTTGGAGCTGAATTTCATCAACATCCGTGATTATACTACCGATAAGCACGGCAGGGTGGATGATTACCCTTATGGGGGAGGAGCAGGGATGCTCATGCAGGCAGAGCCGGTGGTGCGGGCTTTTCGTGCGATTACTGCAGATTTAGATTACCGTCCCGTTTGCATTTATATGTCTCCTCAGGGACAGGTGTTCCGTCAGGAAACAGCACGCAGAATTGCCCATGATTTTTCGCACGTTATATTACTCTGCGGTCATTATGAAGGAATTGACGAACGCGCTTTGGAAGAAATTGTTGATTTTGAACTGTCAATCGGTGATTATGTTTTAACCGGCGGCGAAATTCCTGCTATGGCGGTGATTGATGCGGTCAGCCGTATGATTCCGGGTGTTTTGGGCGGACAGGAGGAATCTTTTAGAGAAGAATCCTTGTACGACGGGAAATTATTAGAATATCCCCAATATACCCGTCCGGAAATCTTTGAAGGAAAACGAGTGCCGGAGGTGTTATTATCCGGTCATCATGCAAAAATTGATGCTTGGCGGAAAGAACAGTCGGTGTTACGAACAAAGGCGAAAAGGCCTGAACTTTTGGAGGAAACAGAATGAAACTGAGAGAATATCTATTTTCGATTGTATCAGGAATTGTATTTTTATTGGCACTCTGGATTTTTTCAGATGCCGGAGAAGTTTCAACGGTGTCTATGGCACTGATGACGGTGTATTTGGCAGCGTTGGTGGTGTTGACATGGAAATTGACCTCTTGGGATGCAATGAAATTTTCCCGTGTTTCATTGTTGATTGTCTTTTTAGGATATAAAATTATTTCTCTTGTCAATCTTGTAGAAGATTATCAACAGGACGGCTTTTTGGCAGATTATGAAGTTGGTCCTTATCAGACCATAGATTTCTTTTTTTTAATATTCTTGGTGAGCACCTTTTTCACGACTGCATTGGTTCGGTTTGCACTGGTGAGAAAAAAGATTCGGCAGATTCCAAAGAAAACATTGAAAACCATAGGTGTTTCTCTGGTGATTTTTGTTTTTGTAGGTGCAGCGACTATGCTGAGTTGGAATTTGACTACCCCCATAACGGCAAAATTAGATCAACATTGTCAGACGTTTTCGGTTGAAAAATGGCAGAACTTTTCACCGAAGCGGGAATTGATGTTAGCTGATTTTTTGGCAGAATATAAAGGAATTTCTCAATCGGAATTGAAAGAACTGTTAGGAGAACCCGAGAAAGAAACAGGATATTTTGTAGGCTATGGAGGCAAAGGAGAACTATATGCCAACTTTGTGTTTGAAAACGAGTGTTTGCAGGATGTGAATTTGATTTCTATATCACTTTTTGGTGATACTAGTAAATAGAAAAGAAAAACCAAGGATTAGTGAGGTGAGTATAGTGGATTCAGGCAGTAGTAACAGTATGAAACCCGTGGAGCAATGGAATGAGGGTTTGGAATTTGTCCGAATCTGCTTGTCTCATTGCTTAAACAACTGAATAACAGCTGTGTTTCGGTGTGTCATACTTTCTAACAAATATACATAAGGAAGGTGACCCCAATGAATGAATATGATTTTGAAGAGTTGAGCTGTCAAGCGTTACAGTTATTGGAAGAAAAAAAGATGGTACAGTTAAGAGCTGTACTCGATACCATGAATGAGACGGATATTGCCTTGATGGCAGAAGAAGCAGAGGAAGAATCTTTGCCTCTTTTGTTCCGCATTCTGCCTAAAGAAACGGCGGCAGAAGTGTTTGTTGAAATGGAATCTGAAACCCAGGAGCTTTTGATTCGCTCCTTCAGTGACCATGAATTAAAGCAAGTGATTGATCAGATGTATCTGGATGATACAGTGGATTTAATTGAAGAGATGCCTGCCAATGTAGTGAAACGTATTTTGCAGCAAACGGACTCGGAAATGCGTAAAAAAATCAATGAAGTGCTGCAGTATCCTAAGGATAGTGCGGGCAGCATTATGACTATTGAATATGTTGATTTGAAAAAAGATATGACGGTGACGGAAGCCTTTGACCATATCAGAAAAACAGGTGTTGATAAAGAAACTATTTATACCTGTTATGTAACCGAGGCGGACAGAAAACTGATTGGTCTTGTGTCGGTAAAAACCTTGTTGCTGGCTGACGGAAATGTGAAACTTGGCGACATTATGGAAACCAACATTATTTCCGTCAATACCTTGGAGGACAAGGAAACGGTTGCTCAACAGTTTGATAAGTACGACTTTTTGGCAATTCCTGTGGTAGACGGAGAAAACCGCTTGGTGGGAATTGTTACGGTAGACGATGCGATGGACATTTTGAGAGAAGAAAACTGTGAGGACATTGCAATCATGGCAGCAGTAACGCCGTCTGATAAACCCTATTTAAAAACCAGCCCTTTTCATTTGTGGAAAGCAAGAGTACCCTGGTTGTTATTATTGATGATTTCTGCAACCTTTACCGGAATGATAATTACCTCTTTTGAAAATAAACTAGCTGCATGCGTGGCTTTGACCGCTTATATTCCAATGCTTATGGGAACGGCAGGAAATTCGGGGAATCAGGCATCTGTTACCGTAATTCAAGGATTGTCTTCCGGAGAATTGAAATTTAACGACGCCTTCCGCGTTATGGGGAAGGAAGCAGTTGTTGCACTCCTTTGCGGACTAACCTTAGCTGTTTGTAACTTTGGGAAAATGATGTTGATGGATCAACGGGGTGTTCTGGTTGCGTTGGTGGTCAGCTTGACCTTGCCCTTTATCATCATCTGTGCAAAGGTGGTGGGAGCGGGATTGCCGATTTTTGCAAAAAAGCTGGGGTTTGACCCTGCAGTGATGGCAAGTCCCTTTATTTCCACGATTATGGACTCTGCTTCATTGCTAATCTATTTTTGGGTAGCAAGTCAGTTTTTAAATTTATAAGTGAAAGTGGATAATAAAGTTTATTTTTAAAATACATTTAAAAGGAGGAAAACAAATGAGTAATCAATTAAAAGGAAAGTTGCTTCTTTGGAACGGAGATTCCATTTGCATGGGAACTGAGGAATGGGGAAACTGGGCAACCAGAATTGCAAAAAAAAATGAAGCAATCTGTAAAAATTATGGAAAGGGAGGTGGAACTGTTGCGGAGCAGGCTCCTCCTCATGCCAATGGAAATGAGCGACATTCTGTTAGCCGGACGCTTGAAACAATGCACTTGGAGTATCCTGAAGCAGATTATGTCATATTAGAAGGCGGAACTAATGATGCAGATTTGCTGAAAATGACCCGTCTTGGGATAATTCAACCTGGTTATGATAAAGATTCTTTCGATACTACTACCTTTTGCGGAGCATTAGAAAGTGTTTTCTGCCGTACGGTAACGTATTGGAAGGGAAAGAAAATTGGATATATTGTAGCCCAGAAAATGGGAATGAATTTTAATGATATTGCCATGCGTCGGCTTTATTTCGACAAGGCGGTTGAAATTTGTATAAAGTGGGGAATTCCATATCTGGATCTTTGGAATGGTTGTTATTTGAATCCTTTTATTCCCAATATGTATGACCCAACAAAAACTCCTGAACAGAATAAACAGGAAAATACAGGTTATTATGTGGACAGCCAGCATCTGACTTCTTTGGGATATGATGTAACAGCGGATATTGTTGATACTTGGTTGAAAACTCTATAAAGACGAAAACCTTGAAGTTCTTTTGAGCTTCAAGGTTTTCGCTTTGTATGCCCTGGCGGGCGGGCCTGTTTTTGTGCGACAAAAGTATCAAAAACGCGGGGGATTTCTATTTCTCCCGCGCCCCTTAAAACGACACAGGGGCTTCGCTCCTGAACCTCTTGATAGAGCAGTACAGCTCATTTATAGGTAACAAGTAGCAATTACATGACTGGCAGGCCAACAAAAAAACGCACTTGTGTGTTTCCGGTAGTATTAGGGCTATGCCCGAAAATGACATACCCCCGTTATATCTGGGGGGATATTTATTTGACAAAAATAAAAAAATATTATACAATAAAAGGAAGAAGGTCAGAAAGGAATGAAGTAATTGAATCGTCAGCAAAAACAATTTGAAAAAATGACAACAGAAAATGTAGCGGGATTGATTGTATCTTTAGGGATTCCCACCATTATCAGCATGCTGGTATCTTCTATTTATAATATGGCGGATACTTATTTTGTATCTAAATTGGGAACGGCAAGCTCTGCTGCGGTAGGGGTGGTGTTTTCCATTATGGCAATCATTCAGGCGGTAGGGTTTACTTTGGGAATGGGTTCGGGAAGTCTGATTTCCCGTCTTTTAGGAGAACAAAAAAATGAGGAAGCTGATGGTGTGGCATCCTCCGGTTTGTTTGCTGCTGTGTTGTTTGGCATCATGCTAACGGTACTGGGATTACTTTTTCTTGACCCTTTGATGAAGGTGCTGGGGGCAAGCGACAGTATTTTACCTCATGCCCGTGCCTACGGAAAATATATTTTACTGGGAGCACCGATTATGGCGGCATCCTTTGTATTGAATAATGTCTTGCGAAGTCAGGGAATGGCAAAGCTTGCCATGATAGGACTCACAACAGGCGGTATTTTAAATATGCTTTTGGACCCTGTACTTATTTTTGTATTACGATTGGGAACGGCGGGAGCTGCCATTGCCACCTTGTTAAGTCAGTGTGTCAGCTTTGGAATTTTATTATCCATGTTTTTTCGGAATAAAAGCGTTGTGCATTTGTCTGTGAAGAAGATTTCTGTAAAGCTACCTATTTACTTTGATATTATCAAAACCGGACTTCCTTCTTTTTGCAGACAGGGTTTTGCAAGTATTTCTACTGTTGCGTTAAATCATAGTGCCGGTCTGTACGGGGATTATGCCATTGCAGGAATGTCTATCGTCAGCAAGATTTTTATGATGCTGTTCAGTATTTCTTTAGGGATAGGACAAGGGTATCAGCCGGTAGCCGGCTACAATTACGGAGCGAAAAAATTTGACCGCGTTAAGAAGGCAATCCAATTTACATTTACGGTGGGTTTTTTGTTAATGACGTCTTTCGGTATTGTAATGTTTTTCATGGCACCGGAGGTAATGGCATGGTTTATTGAAGATCGTTCTGCCTCTGATTTTGGTGCAAAAGCACTGCGGTGGCAATGCTGTTCACTGCCTCTGATTCCTATTGGCGTTATGTGTAACATGACCTTTCAGTCTATTGGAAAATATTGGACGGCAACCTTTTTATCCTGTGCAAGACAAGGCTATTTCTTCTTACCCCTGATTTTCCTGTTGCCTGTCTGGTTTGGAGAAATGGGGGTACAGATGACCCAAGCCTGCTCTGATATTCTTACTGCAATTCTGTGTATTCCTTTTGGAATTCGGTTTTTGCGTTCTCTTTCATGAACAGACACATCCGCTCTTCTACCAGAGAAGACGAAACTCCTGTTATGGAAGAAATCTGGTTTATAGTGACGCCTTGCTGAAGAAATTCACGGGCGTCATTTTCTTGTATCAGTAGACAGGCGGCAAAAAGATTTGCCTCCCGTTCCAGTTTATCACAATTCTGAAAGGTGCTCCGATGCAGAAAAAAACGGTTTTTTTTGGGGTGTAACAGAGCATGACCCAGCTCGTGGGCGCAAACCTCCCGTTGCTCGTGAGAGGAAAGTGCTTCGTTGATCATGATAATCTTGGTTCGTTTATAATACTGATAGAAACCACCCAGATGACCAAGATCGGCATACATGAGTTTTATATTACAGTAATCTGCTAAGAGAAACGGATCGTTTGTTTTAAATTTTCGTATCAGTTCCTTTACTTTTCGTTGAATCATTACTCTCATTCCTCTTCCCGATATTTTCGGGGGGTGTATTTTTTTTTTTTTCCTCATTGACCATATTCATAGCCCATTTCATGGCAAAAATAATTTTTTCTGCATCCTCGGGGGATTGGAGCTCTCCGCTTTGCATCATTCCACGCAAATCCTTTTCCACTTCGTCAATATAATCTGACAATTCCACTCTTTCCTTCGGCTCTCTCATTAAGATGCCGGGAGATACTTTCAAGATTTCTGCCAGTTGTTGCAGGGTTTTTGCAGACATTTCCTGACGGTTGTTTTCGTATCGGGACAGGGCGCTTTTGGTTAGCTTGTTTCCAAACCGCCGATTCATTTCGTCTGCCAGCTCGTCTTGAGTATAGCCTTTTTGTTTTCTGATGATTTTTAATTGCTCGCCAAAATTCATAATTATCCCTCCTTTTTCTATAATGTTACCATATTCGACAACAAATGTCAATAAAATTTTTAAAAAGTTTTAATAAATTACAACTTTTTTTGTTGAACCCCTTGACTTTTATAATTTTTGTGATATAATAGTATTAGAAAAGGGAAAATATGGGGACAGCTTAGGCTGTTC
>JAZNAU010000041.1:0-6739 GCA_045586685.1 Clostridia bacterium | reverse complement strand
ACCTTTCAAAAAGCCTTCTAACAAAATATGTTCCACACTATCACAATTCTTCAAACGGCAAATTTCCCGATTTGCCAAAGAGAATCCGCGAGAAGAAGCAAATTCAGCCGTTTTTTTCCCCAGAGCATATACCTTATGCTCCTTTTTGACATGCTCAAACAAGCGGACATAATATCCTCCCGCCAAGCCACGGTCACCACCTGCTATCACCACCCATGTGTCACCCTCGTTTTGAGCTGTAAAGGGCGGAAACCCAAACATTGCCTTTTGTTCTTCAGAAGCCAGAAAGATGGGTTTGCATTCCTTCATTTCTCTCTGTGCCCGATGAATTGAGGCAGATGCAGACAGCTCCATAACAGATGCCATCTGCTTGGTTTCTTCTATGGTTTTCATTCTGTTTTTGATGGCATTTCTGTTTTCCATGATTCCTCCTGCACAAACTTCTGAACATGAGTTTTTATCAGACTTTTCAGTTGTTCTTCATTGGTCAGCTTTCCTGTTTTCGCAATTTCTTGTATCAATTCAGCATCACCGCATGAATCAAACAAGCTTTGTTCAAATGCCGCAATCCGTTCCAACGGAATCTCCCGCAACAAGTCATGAACTGCACCGTATAAAATCAAAATCTGCTGTTCTACCGACAAAGGATGACCCTCAGGCTGTTTTAATACTTCTACAATCCGTTCTCCCTGTGCCAGACGGCGTTTGGTATCCTGATCCAGTTCCGAACCAAACTTAGCAAAGGATTTCAAATCCAAATACTGAGCATATAGCAATTTCAAGCTTCCTGCTACCTTCTTCATGGCAGGAACCTGTGCCGCACCTCCAACACGGGATACGGAAATTCCGGGGTTTACTGCCGGAACCACACCGCTGTGGAACAGTTCTGTTTCTAAGAATATCTGTCCGTCCGTAATAGAAATAACATTGGTAGGAATATAGGCAGATACATCTCCACCCTGAGTTTCGATAACGGGCAGTGCCGTCAAAGATCCGCCGCCCAAATCATCCGATAACTGCGCCGCCCGTTCCAAAAGACGGGAGTGAAGATAAAATACATCTCCGGGATACGCCTCTCTTCCCGGCGGACGGCGAATAAGCAAGGATAATTCACGATATGCCACCGCATGACGGGACAAATCGTCATATACAATCAAAACATCCTTGCCTTGTCTCATAAAATATTCACCCATGGCACATCCCGCATAAGGTGCCAGATATTGCAATGCCGCAGGCTGAGAAGCAGTCGCAGCTACCACAATGGAATAGTCCATTGCTCCTTGCTCTTTCAACTGATTGACCAATCGGGAAACATAAGAATTTTTCTGCCCGATTGCCACATAAATACAAATGACATCTTTACCCTTTTGATTCAGAATGGTATCTATGGCAAGGGTGGTTTTTCCTGTCTGACGGTCACCGATGATCAATTCACGCTGACCCTTTCCAATGGGAATCATGGAATCCACCGCTTTGATTCCTGTTTGTAAGGGGCGGTTTACAGCACGTCTGTCCAAAATTCCGGGTGCCGGTGATTCCAAAGGCAAATATTCCTGACAGGAAATTTCCCCTTTCCCGTCAGCCGGATTTCCCAAAGCATCTACAACACGACCCAAAAGACCGTTTCCTACACCAACTTCTACAACACGGCCTGTTCTACTGACTCGCTGTCCTTCAAAAACCGCACTGTCACTACCCAATATAACAAGACTCACAAAATGCTCTTCCAAATTCATTGCCAAAGCTTTCGTGCCGTCTTCAAACTCCACCAGTTCGTTTAACATACAGTCTTCCAACCCGCCTGCTCTTGCAATGCCGTCCCCTACTTCCAGCACATAGCCGGTTTCTTTGGGACTTACCTTTCCCGCAAATCTGGCAAGCTGTTCCCGAAGAATCGCTCCTGTATCCTGTTTCATCGTAATTCTCCTTTCAAAGCAGTTTGCATCTGAAGCAACTGTTCTCGTAACGTTCCGTCCCAATAAAGTCCTTCTGCCTGAATACTGATTCCTCCAAGAACAGACTGATCTTCAGTAATTTCAAGCTTTACGGTTTTTCCCGTCCGCTTTTCCAATGCATTGATCAAATGTGTCTGCAAGGAATCGGACAAAGGAACTGCGGTTACTACTTTTGCACGCAAAATACCCCTGTGGGCATCCAGTAACACTTGCATCTCTGCTGCAAAATCCTCCCACAGATACAGCTGCCGTTTTCTCGCCATCATTTTCAGCACTGCAGAGGTCAAGCTGTCACCAAAGGCTTCCGAAATCAATTCGTCCCCTTCTTTGGCAGAAAGAACACCGCAGTCAAGCATCCGTCTGTATTCAGGATGCTCCTTTAAAAGGGTTCCCACTGCTATGATGTTTTGTTCCTCTTGCTCTCCTGCCAGCTCAAATAGTGCTTTTGCATACGCCGCCCCCGTCATGATGCATCACCTAACTCATCAATGGTTTTCAGCACAAGGGCTTCATAGTCCTTTTCATTCAGTTCGCGGTGCAAAATCTGTTCTGCTGCCAAAACTGCCAAATCTGCCATCTGCTCCCGGTTTTTTTGTTTTTGTTTTTCCTGTTCCAGCCGCGCGGCCTCCTGACCGTCGCGAAGCATTCTTCCTGCCTTTTCACGGGCTTCGGACAAAATGGCAGATTCTTTTTTCTGAGCAGTCTGTTCTGCTTGATGCAAAAGCTCTGCCGCTTCTTTTCCGGCTTCTTCCATTTTTTCCTGATACTGTTCACGGTAACGTTCCGCCTCTTTCTTTGCGGTTTCGGCAGAAGAGTAAAGCTCCCCTACCTCTTGTTCCCTTTGGTCAAGAATGTTCTTTACCGGCTTTAACAGGAGTTTTCTTAAGATTGCTGATAAAATAAACAGGTTAATCCAAGTAAAAATAATTGTCCAAACATCAATGGACACAAATCCTAAGGGTTCCATTGAGTCCTCCTTACAGCATATTGATAAAAGGATTCATAAACAGCAAAATCAATGCAACAACCAGACCATAAATACCGGTAGATTCCGCAACTGCACAACCCAGCAGCATGGTGCTGGTAATTTCGCTTTTCGCTTCAGGCTGACGGCCTACTGCCTCTGCCGCCTTTCCTGCCGCAAACCCCTGACCGATACCAGGGCCAATCCCCGCGATCATTGCAAGACCTGCTCCGATTGCAGATGCTGCTAAAATAATTGCACGTTCCATACATTCATCCAACCTTTCTTTTTTGTTTTGTTATTCAGAATCTGCTGCAAACACCATGGTCAGCATACAGATAATATACGCCTGTAAAAATGAAGTAAACACATCAAAATAGATAGAAAGCACCGCCGGAAGTCCCGCCGCAAGCCAGGGAACGGAGGCAAGGAAACGATTGGGTATCCAACCAAGTAATGCATTTGAAGCCGCAATCAAAGCTCCGTAAACCAGCGAAGAAATCACCAGGCCCGATGCAATGTTTCCAAAATGACGAAATGCCATGGAAATCGGTGTTGCTATCTCGCTGATGAGATTTAAGGGGGTAATCACCGCCACCGGCTCTGTAAAGGATTTTAAAAAACCGCCAAAACCGTGATTTTTTATTTTCACTGTCTGGGTAATGACAAAGCTGATCAACGCAAATGCAAGGGTGGTGCTCAAATCCGCAGTAGGCGGACGAAGGCCCAGCAAAGACATAAGACTTCCCGTCATAGACATAGCAAACAATGCACCGATATAGGTCACAAAAAAGGCATTTTCCTTGCCCATGGTACCCTTTACAAGACCGGTCAGCATTAAATAAATTTTTTCTGCCGCCAGCTGCCGTTTTCCCGGGTTTCTTACTTTCATATTCCGGGTCAGCCAGATACAAAGAAGGGTAACAATCGCCATTGCTGCCCAGGTATTTACCACAGTTTCCGAAATATGAATCCCGAAGGGTAAGGAAAATACGATTTTAGGTCCTGAAATTGAAACATTCATACATTACCCCTCCTTGCCCGAAGCAAAATGACCAAACGGGGAAATACAAGAGGAATCAACGCACCGAAAGGATCTACAAGGCGATATACCAACACCCAGTAAGCCATCAGAGCAATCACGCCGAACCGAAGAATATATAAAAAGAAAAACCTTGCCTTTTGCTCCGGATGCTCTACCGCAAATCCTAAAATAGCAAAATAAATCCAGGCAGTCAGACACCCTGTAAGGGTTCCCAGGAACACTGACAAATACCGTTGCCGCAACACAAACAGTACAATACAAAGAATGATACCGGCCATTGCTATCCCCGCACCCATTCTAAGCACTTCCTTTTTAATTTCTTTTGTCATGCACATCCTCCTCCCGTTCCATTTTTGTTCATTAGTACATTACTATTTTTCAAAACAGAAATACAAATTTTTCCTTTTTATTATACCACTTTTTTTAAAAAATAGCAATACTTATTTTTTTTTTTATTTTTAGGGTTATTCTTTTGGTTGACAAAACATTTGACTTATTATATAATAATTTCGGGTGAAAAATATGAAGAACGTTTTTATAACAATGAAAATATTAGGATGTTTGCTTGGGGCAATCTGGTCAACTGCGTCTATTAAACTTTATTTTGCAATTTCACAAGAAACCGCTCCATTGAAATTTCTGTTGCAGGAAGGAAAACCTTTTTTTTGGATTCTTCCTGTTCTTTTTCTGACCTTTCTTTATTGGAAAAGAAAGACTTTTTCTTGGGAATCCATGATTCCCGCAACTCTTTTGACCATTCTGTATACAGTCGGAACAATTTTGGATTACAGAAGCTTTAGTCCTCTCAAAGAATATAAAATGCTAATGCTATTCTGCCTTCCCGGAACCTTACTGTTTTTTGACACAGTCATTGGAATTCTTCTTTCCTACCAACCAAAGGAAGGAAATTACGGCAGGATCTTTTCCTGTTATAAAAAAGCACCAACGCTGATTACCATGGGGTTGTTACTGCTCTGTTGGGCGCCTTATCTTATCATATTTTTCCCAGGTACTATGCCCTTTGACGCACATTTTCAATTAAAAATGTATTTTCATCTGGTTCCTTTCACCTCTCATCATCCCCCACTTACTAACTTTCTGATGGGTTGGCTGATTGAATTTGGGCAAATACTAGGCAACGAATCGATTGGCGTTTTTCTGCACACGGTCATTCAAACCTTGCTTTTAGCCTTCTCTATGGCACTTGTCATTAAGCTGTTTTTTCAGCTTAAACTTCCTAAATGGTTGATGGTAATTACAGTTTTGTTTTTTTGTTTTTTCCCACTTTTTCCGGTTTATGCCCAGGCGTTTATAAAAGATACGCTATTTACCACTCTCTTTTTACTTTACACCCTTTTACTACATGCATTTTTCCGTGAAAAACAACCTGTCAGCAAATGTATTGTATTCTTTTTCGTGGCATTGCTTTTGATGTTATTCCGCAACAATGGTATATTTGTTGTATTGTTTACCGCAATCGGATTTTTGTTCATTCAAACAGCAGGTAAAAAACAATGGATTTTAATTTCCTGTCTGGCAATTTTTGTAAATTTATATATTACTAATTTTCTTTGGCCTGCTCTTGGTATCGCTAAGGGAAGCAAAGGAGAAATCCTTTCCATTCCATTACAGCAAACATCACGGTATGTGAGGGAATATGGGAACGAAATCACGTCTGAAGAGCAAAAAGCAATTTCAAAAGTACTGGAATATGAAGGTTTGGGAGAACGGTACAATCCATTTTTGGCAGATCCGGTAAAAGATACTTATGTCAAAAATGCCTCAACGGAAGATTTGATTGACTTCTTTCAAGTTTGGTTTCAACTTTATCAAAAACATCCAAGAGTGTTTTGGAACTCTTTCGCAGACAGCACGTATTCTTATTGGTATCCTGCCGTACGGAAAGAGTCTATGCTTACCTTTCAATTATTCCCTTACACTCGAGAAGAAAATGTAGTTACTGTAACCCACTCGATTGATGCCCTTTCTCAACTCAGACATGATATACAGGAAGGTTTGAAAACACTTTCGCAAACAAAAGGGTTCCACCTCCTGTTTCGTCCGGGTTTCTATTTCTGGGGATTACTGCTTCTGGCATGGATAACGCTGCTCGAAAAAAGATCAAAAGAGTTGATTTTACTTATTCCATGCGCCACAATTTGGCTTACCAATATTGCATCTCCTGTCAGCGGAAATACACGTTATACCTTACCAATTATGATTACATTTCCTCTGCTAATAGGAATTTTTCTTTCTGGTAATACATTTTTTAATAAAAGCAAAAATTTAACCATAAAAAAGTAAAATATTTATTGACTTTCTCCCTGACTTTTGGTATAATGAATAAAATTTAACTACTATTTTCAGCAACCGGTACCGACATCAAAAAATTTTTTTAATGGGATTTCTGATTAAATTTAATATCGCATATTTTACTCTGTTAAAAGAGCATTAACATATTTGCAGAAGTATCGAAGTGATCATAACGGGACTGACTCGAAATCCCCTCGGTTACACTGTAACTGTACCCTCACAAATGGCTTAACCACGCGGGTTTAAGCGAGGTTCAAACCTTGTTTTTACACCCTTATCTAGCGGTTTTTCTAGCCATTTCTAACATTTTTCTAACAAAAATTTATAATTTGCTCAGTTTTTTCTCCGTCAAATCGGAGTTCAAACATACACACGGACAGGTATCGAAGTGGTCATAACGGGGCTGACTCGAAATCAGTTTGTCGGTATTCAATCCGGCACGTGGGTTCGAATCCCACCCTG
>JAZNAU010000040.1:0-2976 GCA_045586685.1 Clostridia bacterium | reverse complement strand
CATAGCAGTAACCCAAGGGCCCATGGCACGGCCACCCAAAAAATAGTCCTTTTCACTTACTGCCTTGGACTTAACGAAAAAATAAATGCCGATAGCAATCATTGCTACAAAATAAAGTACAAATGCAAAAATATCCATTTTCACAATCACTCCTTTTTCTTATTTTTTTAATCATTATAACATAAATAACCAATAAAATCAATAGAATATATTCTAATTTTCTTGTTTCTTTTTTAAATACATACCAAATTTCTAACAATTTGACAAAAAAGCAAGATGTCCTTCGACATCTTGCTCTCACATTTGTTTAATACAAATAACCGGAGGGATTCTGCGGAACACCATTTAAGCGGATTTCAAAATGGCAGTGAGGTCCGGTACTGTTTCCGGTATTTCCAATCAAGGCAATGTTATCCCCCTGTGCCACTCTGTCCCCTACTCCTACCAACAGCTGACTGCAATGGGCGTAATAGGTCTGATACCCATTTTCATGATCAATAATTACCAGATAACCGTAGCCACCGTTGTTATAGGTAGAATAAATGACTTTCCCGCCATCAGATGCCACAATACTACTTCCCATCGTATTCGCAAAATCCAATCCCTGATGGACTGTTCCCCACCGTGCACCAAAGCCGGAGGACAGATAACCACCTGTAGGGCGAATGAAGCTTCCTGTTGCCACATCTCTGGGGCGTGCCTTCGTCCCGTGCCGTTCAATTCTTGCAACGGGTTTCTTGGTAATTTCTTCTTTTATTACTTTGGTTTCTACTTCCTGACCGTCCACCTTAACCAGTAATGCTTCAACCTTTTTTTCGCCGTCCTGTCCATCCTGTACGACCTCTACCTGATTTTGGTATAATTCGTCTGCAGGTTCAATTTTGGTTTCAAAATGAATTTCCTCTTCATAAGAAACTGCTTCCTCTGTTCTGATGGACAACCAGTTTTCCGACTCGCTGATCGTCAATTTCTGCCCAACAGAAAGCATTGTTCCCTCCAAATCAGCATTCTGTTCACGGATCTGATCAACCGTCACACCATACTGTACTGCAATCTCGGACAGGGTATCCCCGCTTTTCACTGTGTGAATCACCGCGTCCTTGGACTCTCCGTTTAACGTTTTCTCTGCTGCAGTTTCATCCATAATGGCAATCGTCTGAACATATTGTTGCTCTAATGTAATATCTCCTGCAAATTCAGCAGTATCATTATCATATTCCTGTTTTTTCTGAGTCAACAAAGTATCCAAAACCTGATTTGCGGTTTCTTCATCTGAAACAATCGCTGCTGCAACTCCATCAACCTTAATCACAACGCCTTCTGAGATTTCTCCCGCAGAAGAAATCATTTCTTCAGACAAGTTTTGGGTTTCTTCCCTTACATTTACCAAACTTCTTTTGACATAAGGTTCTTCCTGCAAAGAAAAATCCTCTCCGAAATTTTCTTCCAATGTAGTATGCACTTCTTCCAAAGCCTCATGGAAGGTTTGTTCTTGTGTAACTGTACCAATTTGTTCATTTCCGGCATATACTTTATACCCAACGCGAAATCCTGCTCCATACATTCCGGATGCCATAACAGATAAGGTCATTATAAATAGAAGTAAATATCCCGGAACGCTGTTCATCCATTTTGCAATGTTTCTTGCATCCGCTTTTTTACTGACTTTATGAGATAAATCAGCAGTATGGCAACGTATCTGATAGCCACCGCATTTTTGTGCGAGCTTCTTTTGTACACGTCTTTCTGCTCTTGTCAACGAGAACACCTCTTTCTGAAATTACAATTTTGTAAAAGAAATATTACAAAATTGTTACAACAGGAGATATTCTAACCCAAATCCAATCTTTTTGCAAGTAAAAAACCAATATTTTTTATTATGTTATGTAAACCGGTTTTTTATTATTTCTCTATTTTTATAAAATTTTTATAGTCATATTGACTAATTATTATTGTTTTTCTTGTTCATATATAACAAATATAGCTCCGAAAAAGCACTCAGAGGAAGGAAATTAGATTTTTCCACAAGATGTTGTTGTTATCTAACAAAGGAATGACAAAATATAGAATTAAAAAATTCTCCGTCTTTTTTTAAGACGGAGAATTGGAAGTTTCTTCTATTATAATGCAGCTCTTGCTTCTTTAATCTTTGCTACAAATTGCTTTGCAGTTTCGGTAATTAAACCATAATCGCCGCTTTTTGCTCCCCCTGTCAAACAGCTTCCTGCCCCGACTGCTACAACACCGTTTTTAATCCACTGGTCAACGTTATCCAGGCTCACGCCCCCTGTGGGCATAATCTTCGCCTGAGGCAAAGGACCGTGGAAGGATTTAATGAGTTTTGGACCATATGCTTCACCGGGGAACAGCTTTACAATATCCGCGCCCGCTTCCATTGCTTCTACAATTTCCTTTACAGTCATAACGCCCGGCATGCAAGGAATTGCATAACGGTTACAGGTTTTCATGGTGTTACCATCAAAATAAGGACTTACCACATACTGTGCACCGGACAAAATTGCAATTCTTGCGGTTTCGGAATCCAGAACCGTTCCTGCCCCTACAATCATTTCTTCGGGAGAATAAGTGGCTGCCAGTTCTTCAATAATTTTATGAGCACCAGGCACGGTAAAGGTAACCTCAATGGCACCGATGCCCCCCTTAATGCATGCATCCGCAATCTTTTTTGCTTCGTCTCCGCTATTGGCACGAACCACAGCAACAATCCCTGTATCACAGATTTTGGTAATAACCTGTTGTTTTTCCATAGAACAACACTCCTATTCTAAATATTTTCTTTCTTTATATTGTAACACAATTAGCAGAAAAAGTAAAGAAAAACCACACATTTTAGGAAAAAAAGAATTTTTTACATAAAAAAATAAAAAAACGAAAAAATAAGTCTTGACAAAATTTAAATCTTGTAGTAAAATATATGTTGTGCCTATGACAGGCAATGAATATGGCGGTGTAGCT
>JAZNAU010000039.1:0-74023 GCA_045586685.1 Clostridia bacterium | reverse complement strand
TACAGAGTTTGAATGACGGTGTATATAGTATGTATGAACCTATACACTATGCTGAAAACGGAATAACAAGAACTCTACCAGCAGGAAGTTACAGAGTGCAATTACAATCTACAAATTCATATTGCTGGATAGACGATCTTAAAACATGGTTATATCGTGATGGCGATTGGGAATACTTTACCGTTTCCGCTAAGCCTTCCAAACCTGCATTAAAATACATGCAAGATACTTATACCACAAGGCAACCTATTTTCTTTGAATGGGATGAAACAGAAAACACTACTGATTATTTGTTAGACATTTACAAAATGGAAGAAACTTATTATGACGGACAAGTAATCAATCGAGATTATCAACATTATGAAGATTTTGAAACCGCTGGTTTATCCGTAAATTGTTTTTTACCGGAAGGAGAGTATAAAGCGGTTTTACGTTCGATTAATCAAAATTTTTGGAATGACGAACAGAACCATTGGGAATGGACTTACAGCAACCCCTACTTTTTTACTGTTAAAGAACTACCTACAATAATTACTCAATTACGTGCAGGATGGGCTGATGTAAGTACCTCTGTCTCTGTTACTGTTGAAAATATTTCATCCGAAAATCCCAGTGTTTTAATCGTAGCCGGATACAAAAACGGAGTTTTGATTGCGCAAGAAACGAAAAAATTAAAAACTGAAAATAAAGGGCAAAGGTTATATTTTGATTTAGAAGGAGAAATGACAGAAGTCAAAGCTTTTGTCTGGAACAGTTTAGAAAAAATGATTCCTTTATGTGAACCAAAAACAATAAATCTTTCTCAATAATTCTTTGAGTCACAGGAAAGCCCATCCGAATATTTTTCGGATGGGCTATTTTTTGTTTATTTCATTTTTGCAATACTTGCTAAGATTTCATCTAACATTTCCTGATACTTCTGTTTCTTTTCCCGTTCTTGTTCTACCAAGTGAGCGGGGGCTTTGGCAACAAACTTTTCATTTGCCAGTTTGCCGTCCACACGCTTAATTTCATCCTCCAAACGGTCCTTTTCTTTTTCCAGACGTTCCAATTCTTTTTGCTTATCTACTAACTCGCCCAAGGGTAAAAACGCCTTCGCACCTGGGATGACAACGGATACAGTATCCTCCGGAATTTCGCTTTCATCTGACATGACCTGTAATCCTGCTGACGAACATAACCGTTCAAAGAAGGGTGCTGCAGAATCAAAAATATCTGTTTGCTCAGTGACCACCATAACCTGTGCTTTACGGGAGGGGGGAACATTCATTTCCGAACGCAAATTACGAATGCTCTTAATCATCTGCATAATTTGTTCCATTTTGCTTTCTTCCTGTTCAAAAGACAAAGCATCAGAAAAAGCGGGATATGCCTGAACCATAATGCTTTCTCCTTCGCCGTGAGGCAGACATTGCCAGATTTCTTCTGTAATAAACGGCATGAAGGGATGTAATAAACACAAGGTCTTTGACAACACATAGCAAAGAACCCGCTGTGCACTTTCGTTGGCTTCCTTGTCTTCACCATACAGGCGGGGTTTTACCAATTCAATGTACCAATCGCAAAATTCGTCCCAGATAAAGTCGTAAAGGTTAGCAGATGCAATTCCTAATTCATACTTATCCAGGTTTTCGTTTACCTGTGCTGCCACTTTATTCAGACGGCTTAAAATCCATTTATCTTCTGTTTGCAATAAGCTTTCGTTGGGCAAATCACAGCTATCCACATTTAGGTTCATCAACACAAACCGGGACGCGTTCCAGATTTTATTGGCAAAGTTACGACTGGAAGCCACACGGTCCCAAGAGAAACGGATGTCGTTTCCGGGAGAGTTGCCGGTCACCAGAGTAAACCGCAGAGCATCGGTTCCGTATTCATCAATTACCTTTAAGGGGTCAATCCCGTTTCCTAAGGATTTACTCATTTTTCTGCCCTGTTCATCACGGACAATACCGTGAATAAATACGTGCTTAAAGGGCATTTCCTTTTTCTGTTCCATACCGGAGAAAATCATTCTGGCAACCCAGAAGAAAATAATATCATAAGCAGTTACCAAAACACTGGTGGGATAGAACTTTTTCAGTTCTTCTGTATCTTCAGGCCATCCCAAAGTGGAAAAAGGCCACAGAGCAGAGCTAAACCAGGTATCCAGTACATCCTCGTCCTGTTTTACATTTCCGCCACACTTGGGACAGGTGGTAATGTCTGTTTCAGAAACGGTAGTCTCTCCGCATTTTTCACAGTAAAACGCAGGTATCCGATGTCCCCACCATAGCTGACGGGAAATACACCAGTCATGTACGTTTTCCATCCAGTTTAAGTAAGTCTTGGAAAAACGGTCGGGAATAAAGGAAATGGTTCCGTCCTTTACCACTCTTAATGCTTCTACTGCCAAGGGTTCCATTTTTACAAACCATTGCTTGGAGGTCATGGGTTCTACGGTAGTTCCGCAACGGTAACACTGACCCACATTGTGAGAATGGTCTTCTACTTCTACCAAAAAGCCTTGTTCTTCTAAATCCTTTACCATCTGCTTTCTGGCTTCATATCGGTCCATTCCGCAGTACTTTCCGCCATATTCATTGACGGTAGCATCATCATTCAATACCTTAATCTGCTCTAAGTTATGACGCAGACCCACTTCAAAGTCATTGGGGTCATGAGCGGGGGTGATTTTCACCACACCTGTACCAAATTCCATATCCACATAATCGTCAGCAATGAGAGGAATTTCTCTTCCTACCAAAGGCAAAATCAAGGTTTTTCCAACCAGATGCTTGTACCGTTCATCGTTGGGATTGACCGCAACTGCAGTATCCCCAAGAAGTGTTTCAGGACGGGTGGTTGCTAAAATCACACATTCATCACTGTCCTTGAAAGGATATTTAATATGCCAGAAATGACCGGCCTGTTCCTGATATTCCACTTCCGCATCAGAAAGAGCGGTAATACAATTAGGGCACCAGTTAATAATACGACTGCCCTGATAGATCAGTCCCTTTTCATACAAATCAACAAAGACTCGGCGAACGGCTTTCGAGCAGCCCTCGTCCATAGTAAACCGTTCTCTGCTCCAGTCACAAGAACAACCCATTCTTTTAATCTGATTGACAATGGTGCTACCGTACTTGTTTTTCCAATCCCAGACACGGTCTAAAAACTTTTCACGTCCCAAATCATAACGTGTTAAGCCTTCTTCCTTACGAAGCACTTCTTCCACCTTAATCTGAGTTGCAATTCCCGCATGGTCATAACCGGGGACCCACAATGTCTCGTAACCGGCCATTCTCTTATAACGAACCAGTATATCCTGTAATGTTACGTTAAGAGCATGTCCCATATGCAGCTGACCTGTTACATTGGGAGGGGGAATGACAATGGAAAATGCCGGCTTGTTACTGACAGGGTCAGCCCCAAAGTACCCGTTTTCACTCCACATTTCATAAATTTTTTCTTCAAATTCTTTCGGGTTATATACCTTTTCAAGATTTTTTTGTTCCACAGAAAATTCCTCCTTACTTACCTTCCTTCTGATATAAACAACAGTAATACGCCTACCGCAGCAATACCCAAACCTACCAGCTTTATTTTAATCATATTTTGCTCATCCGGCTCCGTCTTTTTCAGCCATCGGAATAAGGGCTTGGATAAATAAGAAAGTAATGCACCCAAAAGTACAATACCCGCCGCCGCATACTTCATAAACAATCCTCCGAAAAAAATTTCATATACCTATTTATTATCCCATTTTTTTGGTTTTTTGTCAAGTGGTTTTATGAAAAAGAGGGAATTTTGAAAAATTGCACAAAAAATCCCAAGGAAAAAGAAATTTTCCTTGGGAAAACATTTTATTCTACAACTTCTACTGCTTCATCAGATACTTCTGTTGCCTGTCCTTCAATCAGATTTAATAAGCTGCTCAGTGCCTCAAAATCACCGTTTACCATGTTTAATACCTGATCAACACTGTTTTCGCTATAGCCCAAATTCAGCAGAGCATCTCTGTCCTCGTCCAAAATAGCAGTCAGCTCTTCACCTCCCGGTAAAGATCTGTCATAATAAGCGTTCCAAATCTGATCCCCTACATCGCGCAAATAAGTAATCAAGGAATTTTCGCCTTCTACAAACTCCGGTGCTTCGACCTCGTTGGATGGGTTGGTGCCTTCAACGGAGTAAATCGGATCTTCTGTTACAACGGAAACTGGCTGGCTGTTTTCAAGATAAGCGGGTGCAATTTTCCAAAATGCCAAAAATGCACAAGCGGAAAAAACGGCAATCAGAGCCAGAATAATCAAGTATCCTCTTGACAGATTTCTCTTATTCAGCTTCCGGCATCCGCCGCAAGCCCAGATAATGGCAAAAATCCATCCGATTACGGGAATCGCAAACAGTGCTAAAATTCCGATAAAGCCCCATGCAGAAATGGGTTCGTAGGGAGAATCGTCCAACGTAGAACCTGCCAATGCAGAAAAATCAACAATGGTTTGTTGCTCCCTGTTTTCTTTTTCTTCTAATTTTTTTTGTTTCTTTTCTTTGCGGGATTTTTTACCCTTCTTTTCCTCTTCATCTTCAGCGTCTTTTTGGAATACCGCTTTCACGGCTTCTTCCAATTTTTTGTCTTCCTGAATGCTAAATTTTTGAGTGGCTTGCATTGCAATTTCGTCCTGCTGCTGTTCTTCCATAACGGGCAGTTTTTTACCGCATTCGGTACAGAACTTCTTGCTTTCGTCAAGCTGGGCATTACAATTTGGGCAGCTAATGGTTGCCATAAAAATACCTCCTATGTATTAAATCAGTTTTAATATACCTTCAGTTTAGGTTTCGTTGCTCAAGGCATAAGCGCTTCTTTCATTATACACTATTTTTCGACAAAAATCTACCCCTAATTAAAAAAATTTAAAAATTTTTATTTCCCAAAAAGAATTGACCGAAAAAAAGGTTTGTGTTATAATAAAGACATTACATTGATGGGAGAGAGAAAATGTTTCGATTTATCAATTACGACAAGCCGGGCAAGGGGATTGACCCCAACGCACCGAAAAAAAGACCCTTCTTTTTCTTTTTAGAGTTATATTTCAGAAAATTGTTTACCATTATGCAGATGAATGTAGTTTTTTTACTTTGTTGCATACCGATTATCACCATCGGCCCTGCTACCGCGGGAATGACTCATATTTTTCGGGAGGTTTCCCAGGAGCGTCCCGTTTTTATCTGGACAGATTTCAGACAAGCCATGAAACGGCATTTTAAACAGGGTTTTTGGGTATGGTTGATCAATGCACTTTTGTGGTTTATGCTGGCCCTGGACGGGTTGATTCTTTATAGCAGACCCTCGGTATTTACCATGATTATCTTAGGGCTTTTAGGCATTATTGCCATTGTGTTTTTAATGATGCAGATTTACATTTATCCCTTGCTTATTACAGGAAAGTATACCATACTTGATATTTACAAAAATGCCTTTTTGCTGGCATTGAGCAGAATTTATCAGACGTTGGGGATTTTGGCCATCATAGTACTTTTATTCTGGGGACTCTATTCCGTTCCCTTCTTATCCCTCTTTTTACTGGCTTTTTTCTATTTTGCCACAGTAAGTTTTGTTTCTGTTTTTTTTGCTGACAGAATCTTAAAAAAATACAATATAAGATAGTAAAAGGGCTGTAGCAAAAACGTTTGCTACAGCCCACAATTTTTATTTTATACTTCCAAAATTTCCTTTTCCTTGCTTGCACAAACCTGATCGATTTCCTTGATGTACCGATCGGTCATGTCTTGAATATCCTTTTCTGCACCCTTTAAATCATCTTCTGTAATTTCGCTGTTCTTTTTCTGAGCTTTGAAGGCTTCAATGGCATCTCGTCTGATGGAGCGGATGGCAACCTTTCCTTCTTCTGAATACTTGCGAACTTGTTTTACCAGTTCCTTTCTTCGTTCTTCCGTTAAGGGCGGGAAGGACAGGCGGATAACCTTACCATCATTATTGGGGGTTAATCCCAAATCGGATTTTAAAATTGCTTTTTCAATTTCTCCTAAAATACTTCCGTCCCAAGGTTGAATCATCAACGTTTTAGGATCGGGAGAGGAAATGGTTCCTACCTGAGCGATAGGGGTGGGGGTTCCATAATATTCCACCGTAACCCGATCCAGCACTGCTGCACTTGCTTTGCCTACCCGTACGGTTGCCAAAGTATCTTTCAGGTTTCCGATGCTTTTTTTCATTTTTGTTTCGTATACTTCATAATTGCCTTTCATGGTTACTTCCTCCTTTAATCTACTAAGGTTCCGATGGCTTCACCGGAAACCGCTTTTACAATATTTTCAGGACAGTCCAGACCGAATACCAGCAAGGGAATATGGTTGTCCTTGCAAAGGGTAGCAGCAGTTAAATCCATAACACCCAAGCCCTGATTCAGTACTTCCATAAAGGAAATATGGTCATATTTTTTTGCATTGGGGTTTTTGTTGGGATCGCTGTCATAAACTCCGTCTACATTTTTCGCCAACAGAATAACTTCAACGCCCATTTCCGCTGCACGAAGTGCTGCTGCTGTATCGGTGGTAAAATAGGGATTTCCCGTTCCGCAAGCAAAGATCACCACTCGGCTTTTTTCTAAATGGCGAACAGCCCGTCCTCTGATATAAGGCTCCGCAATCTGACGCATTTCAATTCCTGTCTGCACTCTGGTGGGAACACCGTTTGCTTCTAAAGAGTCTGCCATTGCCAGTGCGTTAATAACCGTTGCAAGCATTCCCATGTGGTCAGCTCTTGTTCTGTCCATCTGGCCGCCGCTTCTGCCTCTCCAAAAATTTCCTCCGCCTACCACAATAGACACCTTAACGCCCATCTCTACTACTTTTTTAATTTGTACTGCAATGGTGTTTAAAATATCAAAATTCAAGCCTGTTTTGTTTTCTCCCGCCAACGCTTCGCCGCTTAATTTGAGCATAACATTATTGTATTTTGCCGCCATAACTGTTTTCTCTCCTTTATTTTTATACCGTTTCAAACAACTTTATCTTTTATTATTATATTATATTTTTTGAGTAAATGCAATGCTTTTTTGGATTTTTTAACAGAATTAAAAATTTTTCTTTTTTTTTCCTGTTTTTTGTAGTATAATAAAGAAGAAAGAGGAGGGAGATCATGCTTTGGCAGTTTATTAAACGCGTACGGGATAACGAACTTTGGAATGTTGCGGCGCAGCTTTCCTTTTATTTGCTGCTATCCTTTTTTCCTTTGATTATTGCGGTGGTGTCACTGCTTGATTATTTCCCTGCTGGCGTGGAGCTTTTAATGGATTCGATTCAATCGGTTGTTCCTGAGCCCGCTTTTCGGCTGGTAAATGAAAATATGGAGATTTTTTCAGGGCTTCGGGGGGGAATGTTTTCTATTGGTTTTATTTCAACCCTTTGGATTGCAACCCGAGGTTCAAAAGCAATATACAAAAGTTTAAATCAAGCATATGAAACGGAGAAGAGACCCTTTCTGATTACGTATTTCATTTCTTTTGGGATTACCCTGTCCTTGATTTTGTTTATTGCATTTTCTCTTACGGTAATTTTGTTGAGCAATCGATTTATTTTGCAGTTTATAGGACATAGTCGGGTGGTGTTTTTACTGAGTCAGTTAAGAATTTGGGGAATGTTTGTGGTGTTTGTGCTGGCTCTTTCTGCAATGTATGCACTTGTTCCCCGTATTCGATTAAAATTTAAAGAAGTCCTTCCCGGTGCAATTATTGCAACACTGTTATGGATTATCTGTACGGTGGGATTTGAAATATATATTAACAATTTTGGAAATTATACCTTGGTTTATGGTACGTTGGGTGGTTTTATTGTTCTTCTTTTTTGGTTATATCTGGTGTCCTTTTCCCTTCTTTTGGGAAATGAAATAAATGCTTTTTTACATGAAAGTAAAGAGATTTTATAAAAACCATTGTACTTTTGAAAAAATTATGTTATAATAATAGGATAAAAACCCAAAAAGAAGGTGATTAAGGAATGAAAACAAAGGAATTGACCAAGGGAGCATTGCTTGCTGCATTGATTGCTCTTTTTGCCTTGTCCTTTATTTATCTTCCTCTCTTTTCTTTTATGGGAATGTTTTTAGGGGTTTGTGCCGTAACAGTTCTGCTGACCTATGTTCAATCTTTTAAAGTATCGCTAACGGCTTTGGCAGTTTCCATGCTTCTGACAGCTATGTTTTCCAATGTTCAAACCATGTTGTTTTCCGGTGTTTTAATGATTGTTCTGCCGGGAACTGTCATCGGAAGCTGTTTCCGGGTAAAAAAACCCTTTTCTGTCATGATGATTTGGGGCGGAATGGCTTATCTTCTGGCATTTGTAGGCACTGTTCTGCTATCAAAAATGTTGTATGGTTTAGACATGATTGAGGAAATTCAAAGCATGGCAGAACAATCCATGAAAATGCTTGTTTCTGTCATAGAGTCTTCCCCTGAACTTTCCAATCGGCAAACAGCAGATCAGGTTATGAACATTCTGCCGACTTTAACAAACACCTTGATTTTGACCATTCCCTCTGCCTTAATAATGGGATCAGGCTTCTTTGCTTTATGCAGCATATTATTAAGCCGAGGAGTGCTTTGCAGATTGAAAAAATCGTTTTCCTATTTGCCTTCCTTTAGTCAGCTTCATGTGCCAAAAACCATTGCATGGGGCTATATCATTTTGACAATAGGGGAACTGATGGCAAGGAGAAACCAATCCTTATATTTTTTAATTTACAATGTTAATTTAGTAATCTCTTGTATCCTCTTGGTAGGGGGCATTTCCTTGATAAAATATTTGATCAATAAAAGCGGAGTACCAAAAAGCATCTCCTTGTTTTTGCTTTGTTTGATACTGCCCTTTGCGATATTTTTGTATCAGATTATTGTTTTACTGGGACTTATTGATGCAATACGGGATTTTCGAAAGCCTAAGATTTTGTAATGAGGGAGATCGGTATGAAGAAGACGGCCATGCTGATGTTTTTGGGAAATACTATTCTGCTTGCAATGGTAACGGTCGTGTTACTTTTGGAAGCTCCTCTTTGGGGAATATTTACGGCGTTTTGTGGGGTGCTGTTATCGATAGCTCGCTACAAAGCCCAAAAAACTCAGCAACAGTTCTTTGAAAAAAAATTAGAATGTGCAATAAAAAACGCCAACGAAACGGCGGACAACAGCACCCGTCAGTTGTTAATGGAGTTGGCACTGCCCTGCATGATTACCGATGACGAAGGAATCATTCAATGGTTCAATGTGGCATTGGGACAGTTGTTTCCGGGAAAACGGTTGATTGGAGAACCCGTTTCATCCTTGTTGCCCCAGTGTTTGGAATTAAGCGAAAAAGCGGCATTTGTACGGGATATTACACTGGGTGAAAAAACCTATTCCTTGATTGCTCAGAAGTTAGAAGGAGAATGGAATGCCCGAGGATTGACCTTTTTGGAGGTTACCCGCGAACGTGAATTGGAAGATTTGTATGAATCAGGAAGAATTGCGGCAGGCTCTATTACGGTGGATAATTATGCGGAAGTGACGTCCGGCCTTACAGAAGGGGAACAGAACAAGCTGATTATGGAAATTGAAACCTCTCTTTATCAATGGGCGTCTCCTTTGGAAGGAATGTTTCGCCGAACGGACAGAGACCGGTTTTTACTGATTGTTGACCAACAGCATTTGAACCAACTGTTGGAGGAAAAATTTAAGATTTTAAATGAAGTGAAAAGTATTAAGGGGTATAATGATATTCCGGTTACCTTAAGTATTGGAGTAGGCAGTCATCAGTCTACAGTAGCAGAAGCGGTATCTGCTTCTCAGGCAGCGTTGGAGTTGGCATTGGGTCGTGGCGGTGATCAGGCGGTTGTAAAACAAGAGGATCGGTTTTCCTTTTTCGGGGGAAATTCCAGAGAACTGGAAAAACGGACCCGTGTACGGGCAAGAGTCATTTCTCAGGCCTTGTACAGCCTGATTGAAAATGCTCCGGATGTGATTGTAATGGGGCATAAAAATCCTGATGCGGACTGCATCGGTGCGGCATTGGGAGTTTGTGCCATTGCAAGACATCTGAACACTCCTGCAAGAATTATTTTAGGAGAATGTAATTCCTCTGTTAAAAAACTGGTTGGTTCTTTAAAAAAGGAATTACCCCCTATCTGGATGGAACCGGTTCATGCAAAAAATTTTATTCAGGAAAATACGTTGCTGGTAGTGGTGGATATTCACCGCCCTTCGTTGGTGGAATGTCCTGAGCTTGTGGAGCGGTCTTCTCATGTGGTGCTAATTGACCATCATCGCAGAAGTGCAGATTTTATCAGCCGTCCTGTGCTGATGTATCAGGAACCCTATGCGTCTTCTACCTGTGAAATGGTCAGTGAAATTTTGCAGTATGTGGGAAACGGCTTAAAACTTTCCAAAGCAGAAGCTGAAGCTCTTCTTTGCGGAATTGTACTGGATACTAAGAATTTTACGGTAAAAACCAACGTACGCACCTTTGATGCAGCATCTTATTTACGCCGTCAGGGAGCGGATCCCATTGAGGTACAAAATATGTTCCGTACCGATCTGGAAACCTATCAAAAGATTTCCGAAGCAGTGGAAGAAGCCAATATTTATAAACAAAAATATGCCATTACCTATTGTCTGCCGGGTAAGGATGATATGCAAATTATGCCTATGACGGCAGATGAATTGCTGACCATTGATTCCATACAGGCAAGCTTTGTGCTCTGCCCTCATGAGGGGCACGTGCATGTTAGCGCCCGTTCCCGCGGTGAAATAAATGTACAGCTGGTTATGGAAAAAATTGGCGGAGGCGGTCATCAGACTTCGGCAGGAACAAAATTAGAAGACCTGACGTTAGAACAAGCAAAAGATAGGGTAATAAAAGCCATAGAAGAATATGAGACTAATTAAGAAAGGTTGAGATAAAATGAAGGTTATTTTACAGGCGGATGTAAAAGGAAAAGGAAAAAAGGGCGATTATATTGAAGTAAGTGACGGATATGCCCGTAATTTCTTGCTTCCCAAAGGATTGGCAGTAGAAGCAAATAAATCTAACCTGAATGTGTTAAAAGGAAAAAAAGAAGCAGAAGCATTTCGGCAACAGCAGGAATTAGAACAGGCACAGGAAACGGCTTCTAAGCTTTCAGGTGTTGTGGTGGAATTGTCTGCAAAGGCAGGAGAAAACGGTAAACTGTTTGGTTCTATTACCGCAAAAGATATTGCAGAAGCAGTAAAAATGCAACATCATATTGTGATTGATAAGAGAAAATTGGTAGTGCCCGACGGTGGGGTGAAAACCACCGGCACTCATAAATTAGAGGTGAAGCTTCATCCTCAGGTGCATGGAACATGCACGGTAAAGGTAACACAAGTATAACGGAGGAAAAAACATGAATCAGACGGAAGGAATGAGAACAGTACCCTATAGCCGTCAAGCAGAGCAAAGTGTTCTGGGGGCCATATTGTTTGATCCGGAACAGGTTTCCGTAATAGCCGGAACCTTGCGGGAAGACGATTTTTATTTGCAGGCAACCAGAGAGGTTTTTTGTGCCATGATGGATTTATACCATGTAGGCAAGCCCATTGATGCAGTTGTACTGCAGGATCAGCTGATTCAGCGAGGCAGTCTTGACGCAATCGGCGGACTGAATTACTTATCGGAGTTGGCGGCAGGAGTTCCTACCACCGAAAATTTACATTACTATATTAAAATTGTAAAGGATAAGTCTACCCTTCGTAAGCTGTTAACCGCAACAGGAGAAATCCAAAATTTATGCCTTGCAGAAACAGAAGAGGTGTCTGTCGTATTAGATGCGGCGGAACAGAAAATTTTTGATATTCTGCAAAATAAGGACTCTCGTGATTTTGTTACGGTGGGAGAGGTGATTCCCAAAAGCTTTGAGCTGTTGGCAGAGTTGCAAAAACAAGGAGGCACCGTGACCGGTATTTCCACAGGACTGATAGATCTGGATAAACTGACTGCTGGGCTTCATAATTCAGACTTGATTCTGATTGCTGCCCGTCCCGCAATGGGAAAATCCACTCTTGCGCTTAATATAGCTCAGTATGCGGCATCCCGGGGCAAAGTTCCCACTGCCTTTTTCGCATTGGAAATGTCAAAGGAACAGCTGGTAAACCGTTTATTATCTTCCGAAGCTTTGGTGGATGCGGGGAAAATGAAGGTTGGAGATCTGGACGCAAACGATTGGGACAGATTAACGAAGGCTGCCAAAATGTATTACAATGCACCCTTTTATCTGGATGATACCGCAAGTGTTTCTATCAATGAAATTCGTTCGAAATGTAAACGGTTAAAGCAGGAGAAAAATTTAGGGTTGATTGTAATTGACTATTTGCAGCTGATGCAGGGTCGCAAAAGCGAGTCCCGTCAGCAAGAAGTCAGTGACATTTCCCGTTCTTTGAAAATGATGGCAAAAGAGCTGAATGTACCGGTGATTGCCCTTTCTCAGCTGTCCCGTGCATCAGAACAACGTGCGGACCATCGCCCTATGCTGGCAGACCTTCGCGAATCGGGCGCCATCGAGCAAGATGCGGATATTGTTATGTTTTTATACCGCGACGTGATGTATAATGAAAACACAGAAAATCCTAATGTAGCGGAATGTATCATTGCTAAGCACAGAAATGGATCTACCGGTAAGGTTGAGTTAAGTTTCTTGGGTCAATTTACAAAGTTTAGTAATTTGGAGCGGCACAATGGTTGATTGGTTTTGTAAGGTTGTAACAGAGCAAGGTTTGATTCAGCCTCACGACCGAGTGGCAGTAGCCCTGTCGGGAGGTGCCGATTCCGTTTGCTTGTTATATTTGTGTACAAGATTGCGGGAACGGCTTCCCTTTTCTCTTTCTGCCGCTCATGTGAATCATGGTTTGCGAAAGGAAGCAGACCGAGAGGCGGATTTTTGCAGAGCTTTGTGCAAAAAATGGGAGGTTCCCTTTTTTGAAACAAAAGGATGTGCCAGACAATCCGGTATGAATACGGAGGCTGTAGGAAGAGCCTTAAGATATACCTTTTTTGATTCCTTGGAGCAAGATAAAATTGCTCTTGCCCATCATAAAAACGATCAGGCAGAAACGGTCCTTTTGCATCTCCTTCGGGGATGCGGGACAGAAGGTTTGGGCGGAATGTCACCCAAAAGAGGAAAGTATATCAGACCTCTTTTGAATGTAAGCCGTGCAGAAATTGAATCTTTTTGTCAAGCAGAGGGATTGGAATTTTGTACCGACCAAAGTAATTTTTCATTGGAATATACCAGAAACCGCTTGCGATTAGAGGTGATTCCGTTATTGGAACAAATCAACCCAGAGGTGGTCGATGCCCTTTGCAAAACGGCGTTGCTTGTGAGAGATGATGGGGAGCAATTAAAACAGGATGCAGAAAGACAAGAAGTGTTTTACCCGTTTGAGGATGGGTTTTATTGTAAAAGACAAGATTTATTAACTCTTTCTCCCTCCTTGCAAAGGCGAATCGTACGAAAATGCTGGGAATCTCTTACAGGAGAAAAAGCAGATTTATGGTTTGCACCCTTAGAGGCGGCATTACAGCTGTTTTCTCAAGGAAAAACAGGAAAAAAGGTGTGTCTCGGAAAAAATATCTGGGCAGAAAACAGCTATGATGAATTGCTCATAGCAAAAGAAAGTAAACCCCTTTCCTTCTGTGTTTCTTTGAAAGAAGGGGAAACGGTTAAGATTCCGAATACGGATATTGTCGTGTCCGCTGTTCGGAGAGAACCGAGAGAAACGGATACATGGATATTTGATTATAATCTGGTGAAAACCGGAATTGATATAAGAAGCAGACAAGAGGGAGATGTGTTTTGCCTAAACGGTAAACATCGAAAACTAAAGAAGCTGTTTATTGATCGAAAAATTCCCCGAAGAATCCGAAACCGTGCATTGGTTGCTGAGTGTAACGGTGAGGTAATTGCCGTAACAGGATTGGGCGTTGCGAAGGAATACCGCGGAAAAAAGGGAGATTGCTTGATTGTAAATCAGGAAAGGATGAAAACAAATGACATTGGACAAAATGGTGGAAAAGGTACTGTTTACTGAGAAACAAATTGCCGAAAAAGTGGCAGAGCTGGGTGAAGAAATTACCAAAGATTATGAGGGAAAGGAAATTATGCTGGTTTGCGTGCTGAAGGGCGCATTTGTGTTTGCTTCAGACTTGATGCGCGCAATCAGCTTGCCTGTAAATATCAATTTTATGTGCCTTTCTTCCTATGGCAACAGCACAACCTCTTCCGGAAGGATACAGGTGACAAAGGAATTGGATTTTCCGGTAGAAGGGAAGAATGTTATTATTGCAGAAGATGTGGTTGACAGTGGAAATACCCTGAAATTTTTAATCAATTATCTGAAAGAACAAGGGGCGAAAAGCGTAGAGGTTTGCACAATTTTTGATAAGCCCTCCCGCCGTCAGGTGGAGGTTCCTGTAAAATATACCGGTTTTGAAGTGCCCGATGAGTTTATCATTGGCTATGGCTTGGATTACGCAGAAGATTTCCGTAATCTTCCCTACTTAGGAGTGTTAAAAAGAGAGGTTTACGAAGGCTGATAGCGGGGTTCATTTCTTGTTTGTTCGCGACAAGAGACGGAAAAATTTTAATGCAGGCGGACAGAAAGGCTATGGATTTTTGAAATGAGATTTTTGAAAAACATGGGGTTTTACTTATTATTGTTTGTATTGATTTGGGGAATGTGGACATTGTTTGGTATCGGCACGGAAGGCAACAATAAAGTGTATTCCGACCTGGTTCAATATCTGGAACAGGGCGAAGTAACCGAAATGATATTGTCTGATACGGTTGTTGCCGTTTTACTGGAAAACGGAACGGAATACCAAATTGATATCCCCAGTCAGGATATTTTATATCAGGATGCAGGGGATGCCATTAACAAAGCAGTGGAACAGGGCTCTCTGGTTGTAAAAGCAGAGCATGAAAGAAATAACTGGTGGATTTCCCTGTTGCCTACCCTGTTGACCTTGTTACTGTTTGGCGGATTTATGTTTATTCTGTTCCAGCAAGGACAAGGGGGAGGAGGCGGCAGAGGAGCAATGTCCTTTGGAAAAAGCCGGGCCCGTATGTTAACGGACGATAAGAAAAAACATACCTTTGCCGATGTTGCGGGAGCAGACGAGGAAAAGGAAGAACTGGCAGAAATTGTTGATTTCTTGCGCGACCCCTCTAAGTTTATTGAGGTTGGTGCCAGAATCCCAAAAGGGGTTTTATTGGTAGGTCCTCCGGGAACAGGAAAAACTTTGCTGGCAAAGGCAGTTGCGGGAGAAGCGGGGGTTCCCTTCTTTTCTATCAGCGGATCTGATTTTGTGGAAATGTTTGTAGGTGTGGGGGCATCCCGTGTTCGTGATTTATTTGAGCAGGCAAAAAAACATGCTCCTGCCATTATCTTTATTGATGAAATTGATGCTGTGGGCCGTCAAAGAGGTGCGGGCTTAGGGGGCGGTCATGATGAAAGAGAGCAAACCTTAAACCAGTTGCTTGTGGAAATGGATGGTTTTGCAGTGAACGAGGGCGTTATCATTATTGCCGCTACCAACCGTCCGGATATTCTGGACCCCGCTTTGTTAAGACCGGGTCGTTTTGACCGACAGGTCGTGGTTGGTGCTCCCGATGTAAAGGGTCGGGAAGAAATTTTAAAAATTCATTCAAAGGGAAAGTTTTTGGGCGACGATGTGAATTTGAAAACCTTAGCAAAAACCACCATTGGTTTTACTGGTGCAGATTTGGAAAATTTGATGAATGAGGCTGCTCTTCTTTGTGCAAGAGCCGGAGAAAAAGTGATTCACATGCCTCAGTTAAAAGAAGCCATGCTGAAAGTTACCATGGGACCGGAGAAAAAATCCCGTGTGGTAACCGACCGTGATAAGAGAATCACTGCATATCACGAAGCAGGCCATGCCATTACCGCATATTTGCTGCCCTTGGTGGATGATGTGCATCATGTCACCATTATTCCTCGAGGAAGAGCCGGGGGCTTTACCATGACCCTTCCTAAAACGGATGACCAGTATGTGACCAAAGAACAAATGACCCAAACTATTATTATGTCCATGGGTGGTCGTGCGGCAGAAAAGCTGATTATGGAGGATGTAACCACCGGAGCATCGGGAGACATTCAGCATGCTACCCAAGTGGCACGTGAAATGGTGGTGTCCTACGGCATGAGCGACAATTTGGGACCCATTGCTTATAAATCTTCTCAGGACGAAGTGTTTATCGGCAGAGATTTTGGTCATTCTAAGCAATACAGCGAGGAAATTGCCGCAAAAATTGATGAAGAAATTTATAAAATTGTAGAATCCGGCTATGAAAAAGCAGTTGAGATGTTAAAAGAGCATATTGATAAGCTTCATGCTGTAGCAAATGCTTTGCTGGAACAGGAAATTTTGGATGGAGATGAATTTAAAGCTGTGATGGAACAACCCCAAGCAGAGGAAGTTCCGGAGGAAAAAGAAACAGAACAATAAGAAAAGGTCGTAGCCGTTGGCTGCGACCTTCCTTTTATAATCGATTTAACGTTTCGTAAAACTCCGGAAAAGAAACAGAAGCACACTCGGGATTGATAAGCTCACTTTCTCCATCTGCACCTAAGGCAAGAATGGTACATGCCATGGCAATTCTATGGTCCCCGTGGCTTTCAAAGGAGGCACCTTTTATACGCGCACCACCGCGGATAAGCATTCCGTCATGGGTGGGAGTCACTTGGATTCCCGCCTTTTGCAGTTCTGCGCACACTGTATCAATGCGGTTGGTTTCCTTTACCTTCAATTCTTGTGCTCCGGAAATGACCGTTTCCCCCGTTGCAAAGGCAGCAGCCACCGCTAAAATGGGGATTTCGTCAATCAATCGGGGCATGATATCTCCCCCGAAAGAAACTCCTTTCAAATCAGAGGACTGCACCGTAATATCTGCTGCGGGTTCCCCTCCTACCATTCTTTCATTCTCAATGGTCAGCTTTGCACCCATTTGGCGTAATATATCAATAATACCCGTTCTGGTAGGGTTCATTCCCACATTTTTTACGGTAATACAAGAGTTTGGCAAAATGGCTCCTGCCACCAAGAAAAATGCAGCAGAAGAAATGTCACCTACTACCTCAATATCGCAAGGATATAATTCCTCCGGAGGGGTTAGCAAAATCGTGTTTCCCCGCCTGTTAACTTGACAACCAAAGGCGGTCAGCATTCGTTCACTGTGGTCCCTTGACTGATTGTTTTCCGTTACAGAGGTCATACCATCTGCATAGAGTCCCGCCAGTAAAATAGCCGATTTGACCTGAGCAGAATCCTGAGGCATCTGATAAGAAATACCTTGTAATCTGGCAGGAGAAACGGTCATGGGGCAAAATCCTTCTTGAGAGGAAATGTCTGCCCCCATCTGAGAAAGCGGGTCAATAATCCGATTCATGGGACGGCGGCAGATGGAGGCATCCCCGCTGATTTGAGAAACAAAATTCTGACCGCATAAAATCCCCGTAAGCAATCTTGTGGTAGTACCGGAATTACCGGTGTACAGCAATTCGGAAGGGCTTTTTAACCCGTGAAGGCCTTTTCCTTTTACTCTTACCTCTGTTCCCTTTTGCTCAATGGACACCCCCAGCTGTCGCATACAGGAAATGGTGGATAAGCAGTCGTCCGATTCCAAAAAATTTCTGATTTGACACTCTCCTTTTGCAAGGGAGGAGAATAAAACCGCTCTGTGGGAAATAGATTTATCAGGAGGAACGGTCAGTTCTCCATGTAATTTTTTTCTGGGTTGTAATTTCATTATGTAAGACTTCCTTTTCACAAATTTCTTTTTCTATTATACCAATTTTTTTACATAAATTCAATGAAAAACAAGGTTTTTGTTTAAAATTCCTATATTTTAAACAAATCTTTGTGCATATTTTCAGGGTAAACTTAAAAATTATTCGAAAAAACTATGGAAAATATCTAAAAAAGGTGATATAATGGTAACATAGCTTGGGATATCAAGTAAAAATAATTACAAGGAGGATTTATGATATGAAGCAATACCCGATGGAAAGCATCCGTAATATCTGCTTGGTTTCAGGCGGACATGCGGGCAAAACAACTTTAGGGGAGGTTTGCCTGCATATGGCAGGCGCATCCGACCGCTGGGGAAAAGTGGCAGACGGAAATACCGTTTCTGACTTTGATCCGGAAGAGATTAAAAGAACCATTTCAATTAGCACAGCTCTATTGCCCTTTGAATGGAATGGCTGTAAAATCAATATGCTGGACACACCGGGTTACTTCGATTTCGCCGGAGAGGCGATGGAAGGGATTCGGGTTGCTGATGCCGCGCTGATTCCTGTCAGCGGAAAGTCCGGCGTTTCGGTAGGAACTGAAAAGGCGTGGAATTATGCTCAGGAGCGTGGAATTCCTTCTATTATTTTTGTTAACAAAATGGATGATGAAAATTCCGGCTATACCAAGGTAGTCGAACAACTGAGAGAATGTTTCGGTACCGCGGTAATGCCGTTTGTAGCACCTATAAAAGAAGATGGAAAGCTGACCGGTTTTGTGGATTTGGTACATAAAAAAGCAAAAAACGGTACCGGTATCGAGCTGACCGATTGTGATATGCCCGAATGGTTGGAAGACGGCATTGAAAAATTTATTGATATGATTAAAGAGACCATTGCAGTCACAGAAGATTCCCTGATGGAAAAGTATTTTGCAGGGGAAGATTTTACTCAGGAAGAGATTGTAAAGGCAGTAAAGAGCGGGGTTCGTTCCGGTGCAATCGTGCCTGTATTCTGCGGCAGTGCCTTGACAGGCGGCGGAGTTTCACTTTTGTTGGATGCGATTGTGAAATATATGCCCATGCCTTCTGATACAGTGACCGGTTTGGTTCCCGGCAAAGATGAAACAGTAGAACTGACTGCAGGGGATAGCTTATCTGCTTTGGTATTTAAAACGGTGGCCGACCCCTATGTTGGAAAAATGTCCTATTTCCGTGTATTCTCCGGCAGTATTAAAGCCGATTCCCAAGTTTTGAATGCCTCTACAGGAGAGCCGGAAAAGATTGGGAAATTATATGTAGTCAGAGGGAAAAAACAAATTGAGGTTTCGGAAATCACTGCAGGAGATATTGGCGCTGTGGCAAAACTGGCTAAAACAAAAACAGGGCAAACTTTGTGTGCAACAGGAAAGCCCATTGTGTTAGACGGTGTTACATTCCCCGTTCCTGCTATGTCACTGGCTGTCAAAACCAAAGAAAAGGGCGATGAAGAAAAAATCAGTGCCGGCTTGCATAAATTGTTGGAAGAAGATCCTACCTTAAAATTAGAGAACAATACCGAAACCAAACAGATGTTGTTGTCAGGTCTTGGTGAACAACATTTGGAGGTGACTGTAAGTAAGCTGAAGGCGAAATTTGGTGTTTCTGTTGATTTGATTGAACCTAAGGTTGCTTATCGGGAAACCATTCGTAAGAAGGTAAAAGTAGAAGGAAAGCATAAAAAGCAATCCGGCGGTCATGGTCAGTTTGGTCATGTATGGATTGAGTTTGAACCAGGGGACAAACCGGAACTGGAATTTACCGAGCAAATTTTTGGCGGTGCTGTTCCCAAGAACTACTTCCCTGCTGTTGAGAAAGGCTTACAGGAATGCATTGCTCACGGTGTTCTGGCGGGATATCCTGTTGTGAACCTGAAAGCAACTTTGGTAGATGGCTCTTACCACCCTGTTGATTCTTCCGAAATGGCGTTTAAAGTAGCAGCGTCCCTCGCATACAAGAAGGGGTTGGAAGAAGCAGGCCCCGTGTTACTGGAACCTGTGGGACGTTTAGAGGTTCATGTTCCCGATTCTTATATGGGTGATATAATCGGCGGTATCAATAAGCGACGGGGGCGTGTGCTGGGAATGAATCCCGGTGAGGTCATTGCAGAAGTCCCCATGGGCGAAATGACCAAGTATGCCACCGACCTTCGTTCCGCAACCGGCGGAAGAGGAAGCTTTACCTTCACCTTTGAACGATACGAGGAAGCACCTCCCAACATTGCACAAAAAATTATAGAAGAGGCACAGAAAAATAAAGACGAATAATTTGGGATGTGGAAAAATGCACAGACCATACAAGGCAAAATGGTTTTATAAAGCCATTTTGCCTTTTGTTTTGAACAAACCTCACCTCTCGGCGTATCACATACGCCTTCTGGTAACCCCTGCGGGTTCGGTTTGTTCAATCTGCACTATTTTCCCTAATCCCAATGGAAATGTTAAAATCGTCCGGATGGAAAAAAGTAAAAATAATAATTATTTTTTGTAATAAGTGGAAAATACCGTTTGAAAAAGCGGTATTTTTCTTTTGTTTTTCTCATACAGTAAAACAGGAGGGATGGACATGAGTGAACCGATTACCATTATTGTGGGTATTTTTTTGGTGTTGGCGGCAATTCGCCTGTTTTTAAAACCATTGAAATTATTATTGCGACTAGGAATGAACAGTCTTGCGGGACTGGCGGTTTTAGTTGGATTTAATTTTTTGCAAGGAATTACGGGAGTGACGGTGGGAATCAATCTATTTAGTGTATTGCTGACAGGATTTTTAGGATTGCCCGGTGCGGCTCTTTTGTTACTGTTGGGAAAATTTTTGTAATCAAAATTTCATTTTACAAACACCTCTTGGTATGATATACTATACCATGAAGAGGTGTTTTTTATTGGAAAAAAATACGTTATTAGAAAAAATAATACCAATCAGAAGAACGCTACATCAATATCCTGAGCTGGAATTTGAGGAAGTGAAAACCGCTCAGATTATTTGTGATGTATTAAATGAATGGGGCGTGAACTTTCAATCCGGAATTGCCAAAACGGGAATTGTGGCGGAAATTGGAAATGGCGACCCTGTCATTTTGTTGCGTGCAGATATGGATGCATTGCCGGTTACTGAAGAAACAAACCTTCCCTTTTCCTCAAAAAACAAAGGAAGAATGCATGCCTGTGGACATGATATTCATATGTCCTGTCTCCTTGGTTGTATCGCGTTATTTTGCGAAAACCCTCCCAAAAACGGTAAAGTTCGATTTGTGTTCCAACCTGCGGAGGAAGGAGCGGGAGGTGCAGAGCCCATGATTGGCGAAGGCGTGGCAAAGGGTATTTCTGCAGCGGCAGCACTTCATGTAAAACCAGGGCTTGAGGTTGGCAAAATTGCCTGTAAGCCGGAGCATTATTATGCCTCTCCCGATGAATTTTCCATTACAGTTACGGGAAAAGGCGGGCATGGAGGGTATCCTCATCTTGCAAAAAACCCCTTGCCTGTGGCATCAGAAATTGTAACAGCCATTGCTTCATTGGAACAGAAAATGAAGGACGAGCTTTGCGTGGTCAGTGTTTGTGCAATCAATGGGGGTAGCTCCTTTAATGTGATACCCGACCGTGTTACAATTTTGGGAACGGTACGCACCTTTACCCAAGAACTGCGACTGAAAATGGAAGAAGAAATCGGCATACTTGCCAAGGAAATTTGCAAAGCAAGAGGAGTACAGTGTGATTACCGTTTTCGCAAATTATATCCTCCTGTATATAATCATCCTGAGTTAACCAAATTATTGTTTCGTACGGGAAAAGAGGTTTTGGGAGAAGAAAACGTTGTGCAGGAAACTGCTCCCTTTATGGGGGGCGAGGATTTTTCCTATTTTGCAAAGGAAGCAAAGGGAGTATTATTCCATTTGGGAAGCGGGGGAAAAGCATCGTTACATTCCTCTGACTTTATCGCGGAAGAAGAATGTATCTGGTATGGTTCCCGTATGTTGGAATGTTTTGCGAGAAATTACCTGAAGGGAGAGAAGAAAGTTGGCACAGAAAAAGAAAGTGAAAGTAATCAGCAAAGATAAAACGAAAAAGCGGTCAAAGGCTTCTAAGGAAACGGCGCCCGCTAAACAGGAACAATTTATTTATCATGCAGAAATTAAGCTGATTGCCTGTTCCGTTTTGGCAATTTTATCTGCTGCCGCTATTTATACAGACGGTGCAGGCCTTGTAGGGCATTGGTTCCGTAATCTTTGCGGCGGCTTACTCGGACGGAATACTTACCTGTTTCCGGTGTTTTTTGTAAGTCTGGCGGCGTTGATGTTTTTTCATCGAAAAAACCAAAAAATTTGGAAATATTATGCTCTTACAGGAGCTTTTCTGCTATTTTCTGTGTTGTTTGAACTGCTTGACCATGCTGTCTGGGAATTGGGGTTTGACCTGATACAGTTTTGGACGCTTGGGATGGAAATGGAAGGTGGCGGAGTCATTGGCGGGATTCTCTACTTTGCTATCAGCAGTCTGATTGGTAATTTCGGAACGGTTGTGGTGATTATTGCAGGTCTGATTGCCTCATTGCTTGTTTTATTTGAGAAATCCTTGATTTCGGTTGTTAAGGCAATGATTTCATGGGCGAAAGATATGATTCCACAAGAAGAAAAAGACCCTGCTGTAAGACCGAAAAAAAAGATAGAACCCAAAGAGCCTAAACCCTCTATTTTGGAAACTTTGGAGGAACAACCCTTTGATCCGGATATTCCCATTTTCCATTTGCCCGAGGATACGCCGAAAACAGAAAGACAGATCGCTTTGCTTGAAACCGAAGAAACTAATGAGGATGACGAAAATCATGAGTTTAATGCTGAATTTGGGGAAGAGCAAATTGATTATATTATTCCTCCCGTTACCCTGTTAAAAGAGGGGGAGGATGACCGTCACAGTGAAAAGTTTGTGCGGGAATTAAAGGAAACAGCAGGAAAATTGATAGAAACCTTTAAAAGCTTTGGTGTTACTGCAAAGGTGATCAATGTTCAGTCCGGCCCCAGTGTCACCCGTTATGAAATTGAGGCGGTCATGGGAACAAAACTTAGTAAAATTACGGGTTTGGCAGACGATTTGGCATTGCAACTGGGAGTTTCCGGTATTCGTATTGCTCCTGTGCCGGGCAAAAGTGCGGTGGGGATTGAAGTACCCAACAAAACCCGTTCGTCCGTAATGATGAGAACCTGTTTGGAAAGCTCGGAATTTGCCGCAAGCGATTCCAAAATTGCATTTGCATTGGGAAAGGATATTACTGGGAAAACCATTATTGCAGATATTGGGAAAATGCCTCATCTGTTGATTGCAGGTGCTACGGGCTCTGGTAAGAGTGTATGTATAAATACGATTATTACCAGTCTTCTCTACAAGGCAAATCCTAATGAAGTAAAACTGCTTATGGTGGACCCCAAGGTGGTAGAGTTAGGCATTTATAACGGGATTCCTCATTTGGTTTCCCCGGTGGTGACGGAGCCGAAAAAGGCGGCAAATGCACTGAATTGGGCAGTCAGCGAAATGACCAGACGGTACAAAATGTTTGCAGACAATTCTGTTCGTGATATTCATGGGTATAATGAATTGGCCTTGGAAGACGAAACGTTACGTCCCATGGAGCAGATTGTGATTATTATTGACGAGTTGGCAGATTTAATGATGGTAGCACCCAACGAGGTGGAAGATGCCATTTGCCGTTTGGCTCAAATGGCAAGAGCGGCGGGAATGCATCTGGTAATAGCAACCCAACGGCCTTCCGTGGATGTTATTACGGGTATTATCAAGGCAAACATTCCTTCCCGAATAGCCTTTACCGTGTCTTCTCAAATTGATTCCCGCACCATTTTGGATTCTGCCGGTGCGGAAAAACTCTTAGGAAGAGGGGATATGCTTTATTATCCCATCGGTGTCAGCAAGCCGATCCGTGTGCAAGGTGCGTTTGTCAGCGATAAGGAAGTAGAATCGGTGGTTACCTTTGTCAAGGATAATTCCGGCCAGGCTGAATATAACGAAGAAGCCATGGAGTTTATCAAACGTGCCCCCGAAACAAAAGGAAAACAGGGAGAAGAAGGGGATGACGAAGAGGATGACCTTTGGGATCCCTTGCTTCCTAAAGCCATTGAAATTGTGGTGGAAATGCAACAGGCGTCTACCTCCATGCTGCAACGAAAAATGCGAGTGGGCTATGCCCGAGCCGCAAGATTGGTTGACCAGTTAGAAGAACAAGGCGTGGTAGGTCCCTTTGAGGGAAGCAAACCCAGAGCAGTGCTGATGAATCGACAGCAATATTTGGAAATGATAGCAAGAAACGGTCAGCCTGAGCAAACCTTTATAGAAGAAAATGAATAAGAAAGAAAACTGCACCCCAAAAGAAATTCTCTTTTGGGGTGCATGTTCTTATTAACAAATCAAGTCACAGGTATCATTTGAAAATGCCACAGGATCATCAAGGGGCATTCCTTCTATGAGCAATGCACAATTATATAGTACATTGGTGTATTTTTTCAATTTGTCTTTATCTTCTCCAAGCATGGCTTGTAAAGCAGAAAACATGGGATGATTGATGTTAATCTCCAATACTCTTTGTGCCTTTACCTTCTGGTCGTTGGGCATTGCATTAAGCACTTTTTCCATTTCCAAGGAAATTTCCCCTGTGCTGGACAGGCAGACGGGATGGGATTTTAGTCTGCTGGTTCCCTTTACCTCTGCCACCTGATCGCCTAAAGCTTCTTTCATAAAAGCAAACAAGTCTTTGTCTTCCTCTCTGGTTTCTTCCGTTTGTTCAGAGGCACTGTCAGACACAGATTTAAATTCCTTGTCCCCGAATTTCCCTAAAATTTTAATGGCAAATTCGTCCACATCCTCGGTAAAGTATAAAATTTCATAGCCTTCTTCCAAAACAGCTTCCACCTGAGGAAGCTTTGCAATCTTTTCTTTGGTTTCTCCACAAGCATAATAAATGTATTTCTGAGTTTCTTTCATTCTGTCTACATATTCCTGCAAGGATACGGGTCTTTCCTCGGTAGAAGAATCGAAAAGAATCAAATCCACCAGAAAATCCTTATCTGCACCGTAATTATCATATAAACCAAACTTTAAAGGACGCTTAAAGTTTTCATAAAAGCGTTCATAGCCTTTCCGGTCTGTTTTCATCATGCTTTCCAGTTCGCTTTTAATTTTCTTTTTAATTCTGGATGCGATTGCTTTTAACTGGCGGTCGTGCTGGAGCATTTCACGGGAAATGTTCAAGGATAAATCTGCAGAATCCACCAGCCCCTTGACAAAACCAAAATAATCGGGAAGCAAATCTTCGCATTTATCCATAATCAGAACGCCGTTAGTGTATAATTGCAAGCCTTTTTTGTAGTCCTTGGTGTAGTAATCAAAAGCGGGACGGGCAGGAAAAAACAGCAAGGCTTTGTAGCTCACCGCACCGTCAACACTGGTATGAATCACCTTAACAGGGTCTTCAAAATCAAAGAATTTCTCTTTGTAAAAATTGTTATATTCTTCCTCTGTTACTTCCGATTTGTTTTTCCGCCACAGAGGAACCATGGAATTTAAGGTATCATCCTCTTGATAGGTTTCATATTCGTTTTCCGTACCCTCTTTGAGTTTCTGACGGGAGGTCATCATCTTAATGGGGTATTTAATATAATCGGAATATTTTTTTACCAAGCTTCTTAACTTATATTCATCCAAAAATTCGCTGTATTTTTCGTCTTCTGTATCGGCTTTCAAATACAGCACAATTTCCGTTCCTGCAGTCTGTTTTTGAGAGGGTTTAATTTCATAACCGTCTGCACCGGAGGAACTCCATTGAAAGGCTTCCTCACTGCCAAATTTCTTGGAGGTGACCACAACCTTGTCCGCTACCATAAAAGCGGAATAAAAACCAACCCCAAACTGACCGATAATATCCACGTCTTCCGCTTTTTCATGCTCTTGCTTGAAAGCAAAGGAACCGCTTTTTGCGATGACGCCCAAGTTTTTGTCCAGCTCCTCCTCGTCCATCCCGATTCCTGTGTCGGTGATGGTCAGAGTGCGGGCGTCTTTATTCGGTGTAATGCGGATAGAGAAATTTTCTCTGTCGAATGTAATATTTTCATCCGTCAAAGACAGATAATACAATTTATCCAAGGCGTCATTGGCATTGGAAATCAGCTCACGCAAGAATATTTCCTTGTGGGTATAGATAGAGTTAATCATCAAATCTAACAACCGTTTCGATTCCGATTTAAACATTCTTTTTGCCATGTTACAATCAATCCTTCTTTCTTATGTTTAGCACTCTCTTATTTCGAGTGCTAATTTAATTGTACCACTTTTTTCATATTTGTCAAGAGCTTTTCCGTAAATTTAAAAAAACCAACGGGATTTTTGAAAAAGAAGTTCTTTTCTCTTGCAATAAATAAAAAAAAGTGGTATAATGGCTTTGTATGTAATGATTTAGGAGACGGTTTGAATGGAGCTTGCATGGATTGTAGCTCAACGGGTGGCGGTCATTTTTCTGCTGATTCTGGTGGGCGTTGGAGCGAAAAGGAAAAAGTTGGTTACCCAAGAAGGGATTGACCAAATTACAAGTGTTCTTTTAAAGGTGGTAACACCCTGTGTGCTTGTGAATGCTTATCAAAAAGAGTTTGAAGCAGAGTTGGTACGGGGTTTGCTGGTGGCTATGTTGTTTACTTTGCTAACTCACGGAGTAGCCATTTTGCTTTCTCATTTGCTGTTCCGTAAAGAACCCTCCAATCGGTACCGAAGCAATATTTTTTGTTCCATTTATTCAAACTGTGGTTTTATGGCGATTCCGCTCATTTCTGCAGCGCTGGGTTCTGAAGGAGTGTTTTACGGCTCTGCCTACTTGGCAGTATTTTCCGTTCTTTATTGGACTCACGGAGTTTATGTCTATGCCGGTGGGGACAAAAATGAAATTTCTTTGAAAAAAGCGATTTTGAATCCCGGTGTTGTGGGAACGATTGTCAGTTTGGTGCTCTTTTTTGCGCAGATTAGATTGCCGGCCATTGTTTTGGACCCTATCAAACATCTGGCAAATTTGAATACTCCTCTTTCTATGATTGTGCTGGGCTCTTTTCTGGCTAATCTTGATTTAAAAAAGGTGGTTAAAAACAGGGGGATGTATTTTGTATGTTTAATGCGGTTGATTATCATTCCTTTGATTTCCATAGGGATTGCAAAAGCACTGCAATTAGAGGAAACTGTGGCACGGGCTGTGATGATTTCCACTGCTTGTCCCAGTGCGGCAGTTTCCACGTTGTTTGCACACAAATATCATCTGGATGCAGATTATTCGTCTGAAATTGTATCTGTTTCTACATTACTATCGATTATTACCATTCCATTGATTATATTAGTCTATCAACTATAAAGAAGGGGAAATTATACTATGCCGATAACAGAATTTTTGGAAAGAAACGCCAATTTGTATGGAGAAGAAACTGCTCTGGTGGAAATCAACCCGGAGGTGAAAGAGGTTCGCCGTGTCACCTGGAAGGAGTACGAACTGATTGAATCGAATCAGGGAGAGGCGTACCGCCGTGAGATTACCTGGAGTGTGTTTGAAGAAAAAGCAAACCGCTGTGCAAACCTGTTGCTAAGTCGGGGAATCAAAAAGGGTGATAAGGTTGCCATTTTGCTGATGAACTGTTTGGAATGGCTTCCTGTTTATTTCGGAATTTTGAAAACAGGTGCATTAGCGGTGCCCCTTAATTACCGTTATACCTCTGATGAGATTAAATATTGTTTGGAGCTGGCAGAAGTAAATGCACTGTTGTTTGGCTCTGAATTTATCGGCCGTATGGAAGAAATTTGTGACAAGATTCCACAGGTAAAACTATTGTTCTATATAGGAGACAACTGTCCCAGTTTTGCGGAAAATTATCTGCATCTGGCAGCTAATTTCTCCAGTGCAAAACCGGAAATTACGCTTACTGATTCAGATGATGCAGCCATTTATTTTTCTTCCGGTACGACAGGATTTCCCAAAGCAATTTTGCATGACCATACCAGTCTGGTTCAGTCCTGTCAGGTGGAACAAAACCACCACGGACAAACTCATGATGATGTCTTTTTGTGTATTCCGCCGCTTTATCACACCGGGGCAAAGATGCACTGGTTCGGAAGCTTGATTTCAGGAAGCCGAGCTGTACTGTTAAAAGGGGTTCGTCCCTCTGCCGTGATTGAAACGGCAGCCAGCGAAAAGTGCAGTATTGTATGGCTTTTGGTGCCGTGGGCACAAGATATTTTGGATGCCATTGATCGGGGAGAAATTGATTTGTCAAACTATGATTTGTCTTCCTGGAGATTGATGCATATCGGAGCACAACCTGTTCCTCCCAGTTTGATTAAACGTTGGAAAGCTATATTCCCCCACCATGATTACGACACCAACTACGGCTTGAGCGAATCCATCGGACCGGGATGTGTTCATCTTGGCGTGGAAAATATTCATAAGGTCGGTGCAATCGGCATTGCGGGCTACGGCTGGCAGGTAAAGATTGTTGATGAAAAGGGTGATGTTGTTCCAAAAGGTGAGGTCGGGGAGCTGGCAGTGTACGGTCCGGGAGTGATGAAATGCTATTATAATGACCCTAAAGCCACAGCGGAAGTGCTTCATGACGGTTGGTTGTTTACCGGCGATATGGCAAAAGAGGATGAAGATGGCTTTATCTATCTGGTTGACCGGAAAAAGGATGTGATTATCAGTGGTGGAGAAAACCTCTATCCGGTCCAAATTGAGGATTTCCTCCGTGCTCACAATGCTGTAAAGGATGTTGCTGTCATCGGTCTTCCTGATGCTAGACTTGGAGAAATTGCAACGGCAATTATTGAGATCAAGGAAGGGGAAACCTGTTCTGAGGAAGAGATTCAGGAATTTTGCAAAGGAATGCCCCGTTATAAACGGCCTCATAAGGTTATTTTTGCTCAGGTGCCCAGAAATCCCACCGGAAAAATTGAGAAGCCTAAACTTCGTGAAATTTATTGCGGGGAAAGCTTAGTGGAAAGTCAGTTAAAATAGAATGAAAAAAGCAGGGACGGGTTATAGTACTCGTCCCTGTTACATAAAAATACGAAAATTTAAAAACCCATATCTTTTATAAGAAAACGGAAACCTGTTGACAATTTATTATAATTTTTATATAATAAGAACATAGTATTTTAAAATATAAGGAGTGATTTTTCGTGAAAAAAACAGTGCAAGACATTTTAGATATCATAAAGGAACATGATATTAAAATGGTTGATTTCAAAATGGTGGATATTAACGGTCAGTATCGTCATGTTACCATTCCGGCAAACAATTTCTCTGAAAAAACCATGAAAAACGGAATTGGCTTTGATGCATCAAACTACGGTTATGCAGTGGTAGAAAAAAGCGATATGGTATTTATTCCCGATCCGGATACCGCTGTGATTGACCCCTTCTGCCAGATTCCTACTCTTTCTATGACAGGGAATGCAATGATTATTGATAACCCTCAAAACCGACCTCTTGCACAGTATCCCCGTAATATTGTGCTTGCAGCAGAACAATACATGAAAGATTCGGGAATTGCTGATACGATGTTGATTCTGCCGGAATTTGAATTTTATCTGTTTGATCAGGTTGGCTGGGAAGTTAATCCCAATTCTATCGGAATGACTCTCGATGCCGTTCAGGCTCACTGGAACAGCAATATGGAAGGATCTGGAAATATTGTTGCCAAGCAGAAAAATTACCATATTGCAAAACCCTTTGACGTTTCCTATGAAGCAAGAAGCGAGATGTGCATGCTGATGGAACAAGCGGGAATTAAACTGAATTATCATCATCCCGAAGTTGGTGCTGGCGGTCAGTTTGAAATTGAACCCGAGCTTGGGGAAATGTCAAAAATGGCAGATGCAACCATGATGATTAAATATATCATTCATAACACAGCAAGAAAATACGGAATGTCTGCAACCTTTATGCCAAAGCCTGTCATGGGTGAAGCGGGTAACGGTATGCATGTCCATATGCTTCTTTTAAAAGATGGACAGCCTGTTTTTTCTGATGATAACGGCTATTCCAACTTAAGCAAGGAAGCACACTACTTTATCGGTGGTTTGTTAAAACATATTGCATCCCTTTGTGCTCTTACAAACCCCAGTACAAACTCCTTTAAGCGATTGGTTCCCGGTTTTGAAGCACCTGTAACGGTTGGGTATGCAACATCCAACCGCAGCGCGGTAATCCGTATTCCTGCCTATGCAAAAGAGCCAGCTTTACGTCGTTTTGAACTTCGTAATCCTGATGCCACCTGTAATCCGTATTTCTGCTATGCAGCAATTTTGATGGCTGGTCTTGACGGAATCAAAAATAAAATTGACCCCCATAAAAATGGTTGGGGCCCTTATGATATGAACTTGTATCATTTAAGCGATGAGGAAAAAGCGAAATTAAAGCACCTGCCTACTTCTCTTGATGAAGCGCTGAATGCATTGGAAAAAGACCACGATTATTTGACAGCCGGCGGAGTATTCCCTCAATCACTGTTAGAAAGCATTATCCGTGCAAAAAGGGAAGAATGTAAAGCTCTTGCCGCCATTCCTCATCCTGCAGAATTTGATAAATACTATAACCTATAATCAAAATGTCAGTAGCAAAAAATTGCTACTGACATTTTTGAATCAAATTTAAAAATGCTTTTGCCGGCAAGGAAAGAGGATTGTGACGAAGGTACGCACATCCAATGTGTCTTGAAGGAAGGGGCGGTGTCAAATTCATTTTCCGAATCTGCCCTTTCTGTAAACTTTCCTTTGAAAACTCTTCCACAACACAGGACACCCCAAGGTGAATGGATGCAAACTGAATCAGCAATTCATGTGCCGCAATCTCTATTTTCGGTTGGAGAGGAATATGTTTTTCCTTAAATTTTTCCTCCAAAAAATGACGGGAGGTCGAGTTTTTTTCTAACAAAATAAGAGGTTCTTGTGCTATTTCTTCCCAAGTATAGCTTGGTTTTGCAGAATACTCAGAACCGCACACGAAGATATCATGAATTTCCAAACAGGGCTGAATACAAAGCTCCTCATCCGTAACGGGAAGATTCACAAAAGCAAGTTCCGCCTTCCCTTCTTTTACGCATTGAAGCATATGGTAGGAATAAGAATTTGCCATTTCAATATGAATCCCGGGATACGCTTCATGAAACTGTTCCAGATAAGGAAGTAAAAAATGACTCGTTATGGTATCTCCCGCAGCAATCATAAGAGAGCCGCTATCCAACTGATGAAGTCGCGCCAGCAAGGTTTCTCCCTGCTCGATTGCCTGCATGGCACTTTCTACCTTTTGAAATAAGAGCAACCCTTCTTTTGTTAAGGTAACCCCTCGCCGTGACCGTACAAAAAGCTGAGCATTTAAATCCTGTTCCAGCTGGCGGATGCATTGAGAGATGGCAGATTGGGAAATATATAGGTGTTGCGCGGCGGTTGAAAAGGAAGAAAAACGGGCTGTTTCATAAAAAATACGATAATAGTCCAATTTTGTTTTCATTATAAGAACTCCTTATCACTGTTGTAAGTTTTATCTGCTTTACTAATGGCTGTAATTATATTATAATAGGAGATGTAAGAAAAGTCAAGAACCGGAAGGAGATTTTTTATGGAAAGAAGAACAGGAACCGTTTCCAGAGGAATTCGTTGTCCGATTATCCGTGAAGGAGACGGTATTGCAAATATTGTTGTAAACAGTGTCATTGAAGCATCAGAAGCGGAACAGTTTGCTCTGCGTGACCGTGATGTGGTTGCGATTACAGAATCCGTGGTTGCCCGTGCACAAGGAAATTATGCATCTGTGGATGCTATTGCAACAGATGTAAAGCAAAAGCTGGGTGGCGAAACAGTGGGTGTCATTTTCCCTATTCTGAGCCGAAATCGTTTTGCTATTTGTCTCAGAGGGATTGCTAAAGGGGCAAAAAAGATTGTACTGATGCTGAATTACCCCAGCGATGAAGTGGGTAACGCCCTGGTTTCTTTGGATCAACTCGACGAAGCCGGCGTGAATCCTTATACAGATGTATTGAGCGAAGCAAAATACCGTGAGCTGTTCGGCGAAAATCCTCATCCCTTTACCGGTGTGGATTATGTCTCCTATTACGGTGATTTGATTCGTTCCTGCGGTGCAGAGGCAGAAATTGTTCTGGCAAATGACCCTCGTGCCATTTTACAATATACCGATAGTGTATTAAACTGTGATATTCATACCCGTGCACGCACCAAGCGTATTTTAAAGGCTGCCGGTGCAAAGCGTGTCTTTGGTTTGGATGAAATTTTAAATGAATCTATTAACGGCAGCGGTTTTAATGAAAAATACGGTCTGCTTGGTTCTAATAAATCCACAGAAGATACGGTCAAACTGTTCCCTCAGGATTGTTTTGACTTGGTAGATGAAATTCAGGCACAGTTGCTTGCCCGTACCGGAAAACACATGGAAGTGATGGTGTACGGTGACGGTGCATTTAAAGATCCCGTAGGTAAAATTTGGGAATTAGCGGACCCCATTGTTTCCCCCGCATTTACTGCAGGACTGGAGGGAACGCCCAACGAGCTGAAGCTGAAATATCTGGCAGACAATGATTTTGCCGATTTAAAGGGTGAAGAACTGAAAAAAGCCATTGAAACCGCCATTCGGAAAAAGGATGATGATTTGGTGGGGAATATGGCTTCCCAAGGCACCACTCCCCGCCGTTTGACGGACTTAATCGGTTCTCTCTGCGATTTGACCAGCGGCTCCGGCGATAAGGGAACACCTGTTGTTCTGGTTCAAGGTTATTTTGATAACTTAACCGACTAATCAATAGCAGAAGAAAAGGCTGTAGAAAAGAGTTGCTTTCTACAGCCTTTTTTATTAGTCATAAAATTTACTTAAAAATGCGGCAGTTCTTTCATTTTTTGGATTGTCTATGACTTCTTCCGGCGTACCGTCATCTGCAATAACGCCGTCATCCATAAAGATAATTCTGTCTGCCACATGGCGGGCAAATTCAATTTCATGAGTCACAATAACCATGGTATGGTCCTTTGCCGCCAAATCCTTAATGACCTTTAAAATTTCTCCTGTCAGCTCAGGGTCCAGCGCAGAGGTAGGTTCATCAAAAAACAGCACCTTGGGCTCCAGTGCCAAAGCACGGGCGATGGAAACCCGCTGTTGCTGTCCGCCGGACAGCTCGCAAGGATAATTGTCGTGCTTATCTGCAAGCCCCACTCTGTCTAACAACGCTTTAGCATTTCGCCGAATCTCCCCTTCTATCAGCTTTTTGTTCTGTTTGTAATCAGGGCGTTCCTTTGCCAATAGCAGGGGGGCAAGCATTACATTTTTTAATGCACTGTACTGTGGAAATAGATTAAACTGCTGAAACACAAGACCGAAATTTAACTGGTTTTTTCTGATTTGAGCAGCAGAGTAATTCTTTTTTTCTTCACCGTCAAATACCATTTCTCCATCCACAAAAATTTTCCCCGCATCTGCCTTTTCCAAAAAGTTAAGACAACGAAGAAGGGTAGTTTTTCCGCTTCCGGAGGAGCCTAAAATGGCAACCACATCTCCTTGTTCAATAGAGAAATCGATGCCTTTTAACACTTCTGTTTTATCAAATCGTTTTTTCAGGTTTTTTACTTCCAGTATGCTCATTCCTATCACCCCCTGTAATAATTCAGCTTTCTTTCAATATATCCGGACAAAATGGTTAAAACTCCGCAAAAAACAAGGTAAAAAATGCCGGAATAAAACAGAGGCCAAATCAACGCCTGAGAGGTAATGAAATTGTTTGCCACTCTGGTAATTTCTACAACAGAAATAATTCTTGCAAGAGAAGTATCTTTAATCAGCGTCATAATTTCGTTAAACGTGGGGGGGACAATTCGTTTGATTACCTGCAACAGTACGATTTTAAAGAAAATCTGGGTTTTGGTCATTCCCAATACCTGACCTGCCTCATACTGGCCTTTGGGAATGGATTCAATGCCCCCTCTGAAAATTTCGGAAAAATAGCAAGCGTAATTCACCACAAAAGCCACGATTGCCGCATCAAGACGGTTTAAAGATTCCCCGTGCCACAACAGTCCAGGACCAAAGAAAACCAGCATAATCTGAAGCATCAAGGGGGTTCCTCTGATAATCCAGATAAAAATTTTAGTCACCCAGGCAAGGGGTTTTATCTTGCTCATGGAGCCAAAGGAAAGAATCAGTCCCAAGGGCAAAGATGCAACAAGGGTGATGGCAAATATGATAATATTAAATTGAAAGCCTTCCAGCAGTTTTCCGGTTACCAGTCCCAGTTGATTCAAATTCATGACAATTTCCCTTTCAAACACAGGAAAAACTAAGACCCTCCGGTCTTAGTTTTTGCCCGTATATCAAATTACAGTTTTTTATTTGCAGATATTAACCTGGTATTTTTCACCCAGTTCTTCCATTGTGCCGTCAGCAATCAGAGCATCAAATGCTTCGTCCACTTTCGCAACAGCATCGCTGCCCTTTCTGAAACCAACACCATAGAACTCAACAGCCAGATCCAAACCGGAAACAATCTGCAGATCTTCATAGCTTGTGCCTTCTCCAACCATTGCGTTTGCCAGAGTTACATCCAGAACAACGGCATCTGCGGTGCCTGCCTTTACTTCCATCAAACCGTCTGTCTGTTTTGCAACAGCAGTATAATTTGCTTTGGAAAGGTCCGCATCATCTGCAATGGCAGATTCTCCGGCAGAAGAAATTTCTGCCACCAAATTTGCAGAAGACAGGGAAGCACTATCCGTATATTTGTCAGCGTCTGCTGTTCTGATTACAACAACCTGTTTGTTTTCAATATAAGGCTTGGAGAAAGAAATGTTTTCTTTTCTTTCTTCCGTAATGGTGAATCCGTTCCAGATACAATCAAGATTTTTTGCGTTCAGTTCAATTTCTTTGGTGTCCCAATCAATTTCAATAAATTCGGGAGTAACACCCAGCTTTTTGCATACAGCTTCTGCCAGCTCTGTGTCAAATCCGGTGAAGTTACCATCGTCATCGGTATAGTTCATGGGGGCATAAACAGTGTAGCCAATTACCATAGTGCCTTTATCAGTAATGTAAGCCAGATCGGATTCTGCCTGATCTGCTCCGCTGTTTCCACAGCCTGCCAATGCCAAAACAACCAAAACCAGAGCTAATGTTAAAGATAAAATTTTCTTGTTCATAATAAGAACCAACCTTTCTGTTTTATTGATATAAACATTTTATCACTTTACTGCAATAAAGTCAATAGTTTTCAAAAAATTTTTTTGGTTTTTAAGAAAAGTTTATAAAACTACCTGTATTTTCTTGACAGTTTTCCATCAGTTGGTTATAATAGATAAGGGAGGAAAAAACAATGAAAAAATGGAAGCTAACAGGGCAAGGACAACTTTTGATTATCGGCTTGCTGTTGATTTTTGCCTATAAGATTATCAATAATTTTGAATACATTTGGTTTGCCTTTTTAAAGGTGCTATCTACCATGAGTCCTTTTTTTGCAGGACTGATTATCGCCTTTTTTCTGTATCGTCCGGTAAAAAAGTTAAATGGGTGGATTCGTCGGTGTAAGGGGAAATTAGTCAAGCGGTTTTCCATGGCAATCAGTACGTTGCTGGTGTACTTGATTCTCTTTTCTGCCCTGTCCTTAATTGTCAAGTATTTTGTTCCTATATTATACAAAAACATAGAAGATTTTATCGGTCAGGTTCCAAAATATTATGCTGTCTTGGAAAATTTTATGGAAAAATACGACTTATTTGAATATATCAATATCAATCAATTTGTAAAAAATAATATTTTACCGAAGTTGAATCTGGCAACGCTGAATCAATATATTGGAATCATCAGCAAAATTGCCAATTCCTTTTTGTCCGCTTTTATGAGCATCATTTTTTCTATTTATATTATTTTGGAGAAAGATGCATTTTTTGCCTTCTTTAAGCGGGTGTTTTTTATTCAGAATCCCGGAAAAGCCACCGCGACGGTGCTGTTCTTTTGCTCTAAAATGGTGACTCTGTTTTATTCCTATTTCTCCGCTCTGTTTATTGATGCATTGATTATGGGCAGTGCCACCTTTCTGATTCTGTCAGGATTTCAAGTTCCTTATGCTCCTTTATTGGGTGTACTGGCGGCAATTGGAAACATGATTCCCTTTTTCGGTCCTATTGTATCAACCATCGTCATAGCATCTGTTTCTTTTTTGACGGTAGGTCTTTTGCGGTCAGTCTGGATTTTGGTTGCTTTGTTTGTGATAGCACAGTTAGACTCCAATGTCCTGCAACCCAGAATCTTGGGTCGTTCTGTAGGCGTTAGTCCTTTGTTGGTGTTGCTTTCTGTTACTGTGTTTGGCGGTCTGTTCGGAGCAACAGGCATGATTTTGGGTGTTCCTCTGGTGGCAGCAGTAAAATATGTCCTTTCCGATTTATTGGACGATAAAAAAATGAATGGCTCTGCGGAGTAAATAAACAATCGCAAGGAAATTACTTTCCTTGCGATTGTTATAGTAAGGACAAAAGTTCAAATACATTTTCAAAAATATATTCCGCCTTTTCTTTTTCAAAAAAGGCTCGTTCCTCTTTTCCGTTTACCCCTGTAAGAACAGCGGCAAAATCCGCACCCAGACTTTTTGCGGCATAAATATCCGCTCCTGCATCACCCACCACCAGAGTTTTTTTCACCAGTTCCTGATCAAATCGTCTGTCAATCACGTCACGGTTGTTGCAAGATAAACCCGCAACACCTTTTCCGAACATATAAAAATGGGGTTTGCTCAAAGAGACAGATAGTTCTAATTCCTTTTGGGCGTTCACCACCTCATCCAACGTAACAATTCGGTTTTCATCAAACAATTCATACAGCTCCCACCGTTTTAAATGGGGAATAATTTCTGCCTTGGGTCGTCCCGTTCCAATTCCGCATTGAACCCCCCGATGGTTTAATGCCGTTAAAAATTCTTTTAATGTTTGGGGAGAAAACAAAGGTTTTTCTTGCTGAATCAATCCTTCTTTCTTGTCGCCGTCCCCCAAATACCAGCTTTGAAACAAATCATGCAATTTCTTCCAGATAACACCCTGATGCTCCCAGCCGTCTCCCGCTATTTCAGCACATTGACGGTACAGCTCAGGCACAAATCGGTTTTCCTTTTGAAAAAATTCTTTTATCCTTTGGAAGGGTTTTTCCTCGTTCCGATAAACCGTTCCCAAGGCCGCTGTGACATAAGCCAAATCATAGTTGGTATTCACTCCCGCACGCTTAGCATATTGTATGATTTCTTTGTTACAAAATACCGTTTGAAAGATGTCTTCTGTCCGAGAGGCAATGGATGAGGCGTCTTCGTGATATAAGGTTTCCCAAACAGTCAAAGCCGCCGTTTTCCAATAATACAGCTCGCCTGTCATTACCCCGTCCATGTCAAATAATATAATATCGTATTTCATAAAAGCTCCTTTATAGAAAAGGGGCTGTAGCAAAACAAAATGATTTTGCTACAGCTTCTTCCTTACAGTTCTTCAACAGTAAATTGAATCTTCCCTGCAACACCTGACGTTTTTCCCGCTCTTGCCGGGTTGGAAGTAAAAGCATGCTCCAGACAGGTGCCTAACGCCCGGTACACCGCTTCCCAGATATGATGTGCATTGACTCCTCGTTTGATTACAACGTGAAGGGTACAGCGCGCTCCTTGACAAAATCCGTCCAAGAAGGTAGCTAAATCTTCGCTTGTGGTATCCTCGCAGGCAGAGGGCATAGTAATCTGAGAATCATCCAGTACAAAAAGGGAACGGGATTCAAAGCTGATTCCAGCCTGTACAAAAGCTTCGTCAATCATTCCTACTGCATCTCCGAATCCGTAACAGCCTTCCTCCACAGACCGTTCCAACAGCTCTGCAAAGGCACGTCCTACCGTAATCCCTAAATCTTCAAACAAAACGTGCGACAATACAAATCCGTCATATTCACAGCTGACCTTCATGCCGATACCGGCACGGTAAGACAGGTGCTCTAACATATGGCTGAGCATGGCACTTTGAGTCACCAGATCCTTTTTATAATCAGGTTGCAACCCTTTTTTGTCTAACACAACCTCAATTTTCGATTCTTTGGTGGTTCTTGTTACTTTTAACATGATAACCTCTCCTTATTTTCTATCCTTTACGGCAAGACCGTGGGTATCAAATCCTTCTGCCACAGCCATGCGATAAGCATGTTCTCTTGCCTTTTCAAAGCCTTCACGAGTCACATAACCCACCGAGCTTCTCTTTAGAAAATCGTTAACCGATACAGAAGAACAGGTTTTTGCAAATCCCCCTGTGGGCAAAATAGCATTGGGTCCCATAACGAAATTACACATGGTAATGGGCGTGTACTCCCCAAGCAGAATTTCTCCTGCATTTTTGATTTTGGGAAGAACGCCAAAGGGGTCCTTTGTCATGACTTCCATATGCTCGGGTGCATAATCGTTTACAAAGTCAATGGATTCTTCCAGAGAATCGGTTAATATAATGCCTCCATAAGTGGAAAAGTTGGTGGTCACAAAGGAACGCCGTTTTTCAGAAATCTTTGTCAGCTGCTGTTCTACAATAGGCAAAACCTTGTCTGGTAAGCTATGGTCATGGGTGACCAGCAATGCGGCAGAATCGGGTCCGTGCTCTGCCTCAATCATCCAGTCCAGCGCCACCTTATGAGGATCTGCAAATTCGTCTGCCAGAATAATAGATTCGCTGGGCCCTGCAGGAAGGCCTGTGTCAATTTCATTTGCTAATACTCTTTTTGCCGCCGTGGCATAAGCGTTTCCGGGGCCGATAATCTTACTGCATTTCGGAATGGTTTCCGTACCATATGCAACAGAAGCCACCGCCTGAATTCCGCCCACCATATAAATTTCAGTAATGCCAATAATTTTTGCTGCCGCCAGCATGGCATCATCTAAGGTTCCCTGTTCATTGGGAGGAGTGACAACCACAATTTTGGGTACTCCTGCCACCAATGCGGGAATCCCCAGCATCAGCAGTACGGAAGGAAAGCTCCCCTTTCCCCGCGGCACATACAAACAAACATCAGTAATAGGAGTCACTTTTTCCCCTGCCATAATTCCGTCGTTTACATTGGTAAACCAGAGTTCTTCCGGCATTTGTGCCTCGTGGAAGGTTCTGATATTTCCTGCAGCATAGCGGATGGCTTCTCTTGTTTCCTCATCCAGCCGTCCGTAGCCTGCCTCAATTTCTTCCGCTGTCACCCTCATACCGTTTTTCAATTCTACTCTATCAAACTTTTTGGTATAAGAAAGCACCGCTTTATCTCCGTTTTCTTTTACGTCCAGAGAAATTTCCCGTGCGGTCTGCATATATTCGCTGATATCCGTTTCTGCCCGACGCATTATTTTACGCTTGTCCTCCGGGCTCATATTCTTTAATGTAAAAATATTCAATTCCTTCTCCGTCCTTTCAAGTTCTTATTACTATTATAGTGCATTTTCCTATAGATTGCAAGACATATCTTCCATTTTTGTCAGAATCTTTTTTTATAAAGTCGAAAAAAAGAGGATTTTGTTATCCACAATAAGAGAATAACTAAAAATGTGGATATTGTGGATAACTTTGTGAATAACCGATCATTCCTATCTTTTTATTGTGAAAAAGTCGTGGAAAAGCGGATAAAAATTGTGAATAACCTGTTATTGTAAACCTATTGAAATTGCTTTGTAAAATAAATTTTACATTGTAACAAGTTTGTTAATCCTTTCCTAAAAACCATTGTTACTGTTCTTCCACTCTGTTCCGTTTTTCTCCTCTGTAAAAAGCAAGAATATTTTCTTTCACTTCTTCCATACACCGCACCCGTGCTTCATAGGCACCCCATGCCATATGAGGAGTCAGGCACAGATTGGGAAGGTTTAAAATATCCTGAAAGGGGTGATTTTCAGCCATGGGTTCTACAGAATACACATCACATCCTACAGCTCCTATGGTTCCCTCTTTTAATGCTTTTGCCACAGCGAACTCATCCCATACCGCCCCTCGGGCGGCATTGACTAAAACCACATCCTTTTTCATCATTGACAGTTGCTCTTCTCCAATGATTCCTCGTGTTTTCGGGGTCAAGGGCGTATGTATGGTCAGGATGTCTGATTCCCGACATAGGGTTTTTAAAGACACACATTCTGCTTCTTTTATAGGCATCTGTTTACATACCATCACCCGACACCCAAAGCTTTGGGCAATCCGTCCGACCTGCTTGCCGATATCTCCGTAGCCTAAGATTCCCCAAACCTTGCCATAAAGCTCATGAAAGACAGGGGCAATCCGATTAGGAATTCCCCTTTTTGTGTATTGCCCCGAGGTCACATACTGATGATATTCAGGTAAATGATGAACTAAAGACAGCACCGTTGCCCCTGTCAACTGTGCTACCGAATGGGTAGAATACCCCTTTACGTTACAAACTCCTATCCCTTTCTCACGGCAATACCCCACATCAATATTATCAAATCCTGTGGCAGTTTCGCAAATCAGTTTCAGATTGTTTGCTGAGGATAAATTTTCTTTTGTTAATTTTATCTTATTTAATATGACCACGTCACAATCGCAAATTCGTTCCTTCGTTTCATTGGGAGCCGTATTATGATAGATGGTTACCCTTCCAAGACAATCAAATAAGGATAAATCCAGATCTTCTCCCAAATTAACCGCATCCAATATCACAATATTCATAAAAATCCTCCTTATGCCTCGTTGTTCTGCATTTGTTTTTGATAGCTTTTGGGGGACAGCCCCTTATATCGTTTAAAGGTCTTAATAAAATAGCTCAGATCGTTAAACCCGCAATTTAACGCAATTTCGGTAATGGATTCCTGATTCTTCCTTAACATTTCACAAGCAATTTTTACTCGGTAATTGTTCAGATAATCAATGGGGGTCTTGTGGGTCATTTCTTTAAAAAAACGGCAGAAATATTTGGGCGACATTCCGCAAACCCGAGCAAGCTGGGGCAGGGTAATGGTAGAAGAATAGTCCGTTTCTATCAATTGTAATGCCTTCTTTAAATGCTGAATTTTCTTACTGTGCTGAACGGGACTATGCTCAAACAGATTGTTCTGTTGTAACAACCCGATGCAACGGTAAAGAGCACTTAAAATCATAAATTCCTTTCCGTTCTCTGTGTCTTGAAGGGCGTAAAAAAAATCAAGGGCGGCGGCGTTTTCCTCACTTCCTGCCTCCATTTTCAAAAATCCGTTCATACCGCTTAAGGCGGTTTGACACGTACCAAAAAACAAAGAACGGGTATCAAATACCGCACATTCATACACGCACCCTCGTGGGGTTGCACCATGTAAGGTACTTCCTGCCACCAGAATACAATCCCCTCCGCTGCACTGTACCGTATCTTCGTCCAGAAACAGGGTCAGACTTCCCGTACAAATGTGAATCATCTCATATTCCACATGCCAGTGAAGCTGCATATGATAGTTGGGATGGCTGTTGTCCACACGGTAAAAACCAAGGGGAAATTCAGGCGTCCCCCGCAGCATATCTTCATACTTTCCCGTAACCTTCATGCTCTCCTCCAAAAAGTGAATATAATTATACTTTTTTACTATTATACTCCAAGTATTCCATAAAAGTCAAGTATATAATGATATTATAAAGAAAATTTTTATCAATAAGGAGGAAATGAAAATGGCAAAGAGCAGATTGATCGGAGATTATCCGGTAATCGGAATCCGTCCTACCATTGACGGAAGAAGAGGTCCCCTGAAGGTAAGAGAATCCTTGGAGGATCAAACAATGGGAATGGCAAAAGCTGCCGCAAAACTGTTTGAGGAAAACTTGAAATACTCCAACGGCGAACCTGTTAAGGTTGTTATTGCAGACACCACCATCGGCCGTGTTGCAGAAGCTGCTGCTTGTGCTGATAAATTTAAAAAAGAAGGGGTTGACATTACCCTGACCGTTACTCCTTGCTGGTGCTACGGTTCTGAAACCATGGATATGGACAAGAACACCATCAAAGGGGTTTGGGGCTTTAACGGAACAGAACGTCCCGGTGCGGTTTACTTAGCAGCCGTTTTGGCTTCTCATGCACAGAAAGGATTGCCTGCATTTGGTATTTACGGACATGACGTTCAGAATATTGATGAGTGCGGTCAGATTCCCGCAGATGTGGAAGAAAAGCTGTTACGGTTTGGCCGTGCGGCTGTTGCAGCTGCCACCATGAGAGGAAAATCTTACTTACAGATTGGTTCTATCTGCATGGGTATCGGCGGTTCTATTATTGACACTGCTTTCATCGAAGATTATTTCGGTATGAGAGTGGAATCTGTTGACGAGGTAGAAGTCATCAGAAGAATGTCAGAGGGCATCTATGACGAAGCAGAATATCAGAAAGCTCTTGCTTGGGCAAAAGAAAAATGCAACATGGGCTTTGATAAAAACCCTGTTGATATGCAGAAATCCGATGCAGAAAAAGAAGAGCAGTTTGCATTTGTTGTAAAAATGGCTTGTATCATCAAGGATTTGATAAACGGAAATGAAAATCTGCCTGAAGGCTGTGAAGAAGAAAGAGTGGGTCACAACGCCATTGCAGCAGGCTTCCAGGGTCAGAGACAGTGGACAGACTTTTATCCCAACTGTGACTTCCCCGAAGCAATGCTCAACACTTCTTTTGACTGGAACGGTGCAAGAGAACCTTACATTCTGGCAACAGAAAATGACGTATTAAACAGCTTTTGTATGCTGTTCGGTAAGCTCTTAACCAACAGACCTCAGATGTTTGCTGATGTAAGAACTTACTGGAGCGGTGATGCGGTAAAGAAAGCCACCGGCTATAAAATCAAAGGCAAGGCAAAGGATGCAGACGGCTTTATTCATCTGATTAACTCCGGTGCTTGCTGTCTGGATGCTTGCGGTGAAGTAAAAGATGAAAATGGAAACGGCATCATGAAGCCTTGGTATGAAATGACCCAAGAGGATCAGGACAAGGTAATGGCTGCTACCACTTGGAATATGGCAGATTTGGGATACTTCAGAGGAGGCGGTTTCTCTTCCAGATTCTTAACCCGTGCAGAAATGCCCGCTACCATGATGAGATTAAACTTAGTAAAGGGAATCGGTCCTGTTCTGCAAATTGCGGAAGGCTGGACCATTGAACTGCCTGATGAAGTTTCTGATAAAATCTGGGCTCGTACCGACTACACCTGGCCTTGCACATGGTTTGCTCCCAGATGTGACGGGAAAGAAGGCTCTCCCTTCAAGACCGCTTATGATGTAATGAATAACTGGGGTGCGAACCACGGTGCTATTTCCTACGGTCATATCGGTGCCGACCTGATTACCCTGTGCTCTATCTTGAGAATCCCCGTTTGCATGCACAACGTTCCCGAAGACAACATCTTCAGACCCGCTGCATGGAATGCGTTTGGTATGGACAAGGAAGGACAGGACTACAGAGCTTGCCAGACCTATGGACCTCTCTACAAATAATATTTGTTCTTATCACAAAAAACTCCTCCGAACCATCGGGGGAGTTTTTTCAACGGAGTATAAACAAGTGCCATGTAAATTTTTCCATTTTTATTATTTTTGTATTTACAAATAAAAATTTTTGTGATATAATCAAAATGTCACATAATTTAATTATAAAAATGTTATCGCAAAGCGGCATTTTTTTGATAAAAATGCAAGCTCTTTTTTGGATACGCTTTGTGATAATAGTGTATTAAATTATGTGACAATAATTGAGAGCTATGCGTTTTTTATGTGTGGCTTTCGTTGATTGCCACACATTTTTTATTTACAAATCAAATTTTTTGTGATATAATCATTATGTCACACAATTCGATATAGAAATCCATTATGCGTAATTTTTTCTTTTGGTAAAAATGTACGTTTTATTTCATTGCGTGTAATGGTGAAATATTTGAGTTGTGTGACAATAACGAGAGACGTACATTTTTCATGTGTGGCTTTCGTTGATTGCCACACATTTTTTATTTGGAGGAAAAAAATTATGAAAAATGAACTTGATTCCTTAGGGCGTTTTGTCATACCTGTCAAATACAGGCGGAAAATGAATATACAAGCCGGAGATGAATTGGATGTCAGTTTACAAATGAATACTCTAATGATTAAAAAAGCATATCCCACTTGCATCTTCTGCGAAACTGAGGATGATTTAATTTCTCTTGAGGAAAAAATGATATGCCGTGATTGCATTAAAAAGATTAACAAGATATCCTTATAAAACATTTTTTACGGTCAGGAAATCTGCTTTTCTCTGCTTTTTCGTTTTTGGGGCATCAAGCGGGATTTTAACCCCTTTAACATCTTGTGTTCCACAGGGCTAAGCCACCGATAGTAAAGGAGACCTCCCGTAATACAAATGAAAAGATTGACAGGCATGGTAAGAAAAATATTATTGACCTGTTCGTTCCATGCATACAAAATCACGTTATACAACAGCATTTGTACCAAAAAAATATGGTAGGTTGCATTGGAAAAGGTGATGATACTGTAACTGATTTTAGAATCTGTATAAGAAACCTTTTGAAATGCAGAAAGCGTCCATACCAAAAACGGATATAAAAATAATGCAACAAATAAGTTGGCGCAAGGCCATTGGTAAAACAAGGACAGGTGTTTTAACGGAAAAAAGTCAAACATAAAATAGCAAAGAAATCCTATAATTAGCATCTCCCAATGTAAGGAAGGGTGTTTTTGTAAATCCGTCAACCTTGCATAAATCCCCAAAGAAACCTGAGGAATTAACCGAAACGCACAGAATTTATAGCTATTGACAGAAATGGGAACCCAACAGGTGGCAAAAAGGTCCCAAATGAGGGTCATCAACAACAGAAAGCAAATGCCCTTTCCCCTCCACCGTTTTACAATCAGATACAAAAGAGGAAACAGAAACATAAATTGTACCATGACCACTATGTAATAGCTCCCCGGTGCAAATCCCCCCAGAAAAATTCGTTTCAGAATGCCGGTGGTATCATAGGTCTTTTCTTGCAAAACGATATGAATGAAAAGTCCGGCAAGTAAAATTGGAATAAAAGGAAGGTAAAAACGAAGAATTCGGGGAAGCAACTGATGAGGACGATACCATTCCCTCAGAGGATGTTCCATTCTTTCTATGGAAAAGGTCAGCATAAATCCTGAAATCATCAGGAAAAAGGAGACCGAAAATTTATAAAGCAGAAAAAGAGATGCCACCAAAAGATAGGGTGCCCTCTTTGCCCAATAAAGCATTTTTTCGCTCCATTGCTTTTTCTTTCCATATCGGACAATGCCCGCCGACAACCCTATAGCGATAAACAAAAAGAAAAAAACCAACAAGCCGTATTTTAAATAAAAATCCGGACTGCTTTGACTTTTGTGGTGGGTAAAAATGACAAGAACTGCCGCCATACTTTTTATAATATCCGGACCCACCATTCTGTTTTTTACTGTATTCATACACTTTCTCCTATGTACTTAAGTAAGGTGCTCTATTGCTCCATAAATTGCCTTTCAATGCACTTTAGTACAATTCATGAAATCTTCGATTTCAATTTACGCCGCAAGGCAATTTATTAAGTTTGCTTTGCAAAATCATTATATCATATTCCTTTTTCTTTTTCAATTTATTTCTTATTTTACAAGAAAAAACCGTCGGAGTTTATTATTGTCCAACGGTTTTTTTGCACTTTCGGCTTACGTTTCGTTGCTCGAGGCATAGGCTTTTCTCTGTCCAGCCTCCACCCCCTCTCGGTCGCTCACTTAAGCAACTCCGCTGAACTCGAAACAGAAAACACAATACGTGTTTTCTTGGTTTCTCGTCCGTGCTTGCAGCTTAAGTTTCACTGTTCGGAGGATAGGCTTTTCTATACTACTTCATTGCCAAGCGAATTTTATCCGAAATCATGGCAATAAATTCGGAATTGGTAGGCTTCCCGCGATTGGTATGAATGGTATAGCCAAAATAAGAGGAAAGAACATCAGGGTCCCCTCTGTCCCATGCCACCTCAATTGCATGACGAATGGCACGCTCCACTCTGGAATGGGTAGTAGCAAATTTCTTTGCAACCATGGGATATAGCTGTTTGGTAATGGCATTTAGTAAATCTACATCGTCTATCACCAACAGTATGGCTTCTCTTAAATATTGGTATCCCTTGATGTGTGCCGGAATGGCAACCTCGTGCATGATTTTTGTGACTCTGGTTTCCAGATCTTCTGTTACCGGCAAGGAAGCCGTAGGCATAAACAATCGGTCTGTTCCGGAAAATTGCTGAATCCGTTCCATTAAAATGTTTAAATCGATAGGCTTTACCAAATAATAGTCCACTCCCAATCGCATGGCTGTCTGCATTGTTTTTTCCCGACTCATGGCGGTGAGCATAATGAAAACGGGAACCTTTGGAAGCAAATCCTTGTTATCCTGAATCTTTTTTACAACATCCAGCCCGTCCATATAAGGCATACAGTTGTCCAACAATACCACATCAGGATTTAAACAACAAATTTTGTCATACGCTTCTTCCCCGTTGTAAGCAACACCAACCATTTCCATACTAGCTTGCTGATTGACCATATCACTTACATTTTCACAAAATTCCACACTGTCATCCGCCATAAAAATCTTAAGTTTCTCCATAATAATACTCCTTTTCCTGTTATTATATTCCATATTATACCATATATTGGAAATTATTGCAAGTGTTTTTTAAAAGTTTTTTACATTTTTTTCCATTGTCGTAATATGTCTGTAACATAAGAAGGGGAAAGAAGCCTGTCATATTACGTCGTTATTACAAGATAATTGCAATTTCATTACAATTTTACAAACCTTGACAAGGGATAACTATTTTGGTATAATGATACTAACAGTTGAATACAATGTCTTCAGGGCAGGGTGAAATTCCCGATCGGCGGTATAGTCCGCAAGCATGTATGCATGATTTGGTGTAATTCCAAAACCGACAGTATAGTCTGGATGAAAGAAGATGGCAACACTTTGCCTTACTGCACCTGAATGACCTGCCATTCAGGTGTTTTTGATTGTATAATGAAAGGGGAAAAACTTTATGAATTCAAAAACAAAAAAATTAACAACGGTGGCAATGCTTTGTGCCATGTCGTATGTGGCAATGCTGGTATGTCGGATTCCCATTGTTTCATTTTTAAAATATGAACCAAAGGATGTTCTGATTACCATGGGCGGGTTTTTGTTTGGCCCGTTGGTTTCCTTTTTGGTTTCATTGGTTGTTGCTTTTGTTGAAATGATTACTGTGAGTGACACAGGACTAATTGGCGGAATTATGAATCTGATTTCAAGCTGTGCCTTTGCCTGTACGGCTGCTGCCATTTATAAACGGAAACACACCCTGTCCGGTGCAGTCATGGGATTGACCGTTGGTGTTATTGCAATGACAGGAATTATGCTGTTATGGAATTATCTGATTACCCCCATTTATTTGATTATGCCCAGAGAATCCGTTGCGAAAATGTTATTGCCCGTCTTTCTTCCCTTTAACTTATTAAAAGGGGGACTCAATATGTCCATTACTTTACTTCTGTACCGTCCCATTGTTTCTGCTTTGCGGAAAACAAAGTTATTGGAACCCGCCGCTGCACCAAAGAATAATAAAATTGGAATTTTTCTGGTTTCCATTCTGTTATTAGCCACCTGCGTGTTAAGTGCATTGGTTTGGAAAGGGATTCTATAAAAATTTTTCTATATTTTAAAAAAAAAGATTGCTTTTTTTGAAAATGTGTGGTATAATAATTTTTGTTAGTTATTTGTGCCGCTAGCTCAGCTGGATAGAGCGTCTGACTACGGATCAGAAGGTCGGGAGTTCGAATCTTCTGCGGCACGCCAAAAACCCCGTTCACGTTTGTGTTCGGGGTTTTCTGCTTTTCTATATGATTAAAAAACCATCGGAATCGTCTTCCGATGGTTTTTTCTCATTATTCTTCAATCTCAGGCGGTACTTGCTTTTCTTCCGCAATTTCCGGAGGAGTTACACTATCAACCACCTGCTCTTCCTCTTCCTCGTGGTCCGTGATTGCCAGGGATACAACCTTAACACCATCCGCCATTTTAATCAGGCGAACCCCTTGGGTTGCACGCTTGTATTCACTGATATAGGCAACTGCCATACGGATGATAACTCCTTCTGTGTTAATCAGCATTACATCTTCCTGTTCTGTTACATTGGAAATCCCAATCAGATTTCCTGTTTTCTCAGTAATCTTATAAGTAGAAATACCCATTCCGCCACGGCTCTGGTCACGGTATTCTTCAAAAGAGGTTTTCTTACCATAGCCATTTTCGGTAACAGCAAGCAGGGTGCCCTCTTCTGATACAGTGGTCATACCGATTAAGAAATCATCTCCCTTTAACCTGATACCCCGAACACCACGTGCCGTTCTTCCCATAGGACGAACATCTTTTTCGTTAAATTTGATTGCCATACCGTGACTGGTACCAAGAAGCATGGTATCATTTCCGTCTGTGAGTTTTACCTTAATCAGGTCATCCCCTTCATCAAGAGAAATGGCATTTAACGCTCCTTTTCTTAAGGAACCGTACTGAATCAAGGGTGTTTTCTTCACAACCCCATATTTGGTTGCCATAAGCAGGAATTTCCCTTCTTCAAACTTGGAAACATGAATCCCTGCTGTTATCTTTTCGTCTTGTTCAATGGGCAACAAGTTGACAATAGGTGTGCCCTTTGCTTGTCTCCCCGCTTCCGGAATCTGATATCCCTTTAAGTGATACATTCTGCCTCGATTGGTAAAGAACAGAATATAATCGTGGGTGGAAGCAACAAACATATTTTCGATAAAGTCCTCTTCACGGGTACTGAGTCCCATGATACCCTTACCGCCGCGTTTCTGGCTTCTGTAGGTTTCTACAGGAAGACGTTTTACATAACCATAATGGGTAATCGTAAATACATTTTCTTTTTCTTCAATCAGGTCTTCATAATCCACGTCATCAATAGCAGCTTCAATGCTGGTCAGTCGTTCATCTCCGTATTTATTCGCAATGGCAGTTAGTTCTTCCTTGATGACTTCCTTCAATCGTTCTTCATTATCCAGAATTTCCTGATATTCTTTGGTTAATGCCACAAGTCCGTTATATTCTTCTTCTATCTTTTCACCGTTTAAGCGTTGCAACTGTGCCAAACGCATATCCAGAACACTTTGTGCCTGTACATCAGAAAATCCAAACCGTTCCATCAACCGTTCTTTTGCATCATCATAAGAGCTTCTGATGATTTCAATGACTTCATCAATATTGGCAAGGGCAATCCGCAAGCCTTCCAAAATGTGCATCCGTTCCTTTGCCTTTTTCAAATCATATTTCGTTCTTCTGGTAACGATTTCTTTCTGGAAATTGATATAATTATGCAGAATTTGCTTTAAGCTCAACACTTTCGGCTTTCCATCCTCGATGGCAAGCATATTGATTGAAAAGCTATCCTGCAAACGGGTAAACTTATACAGCTGATTAAGCACAATCTGTGGATTACCGTCCCGTTTCAGGTCAATCATAATTTTTAATCCCACACGTTTCGAGGACAAATCACGAATATCTGCAATACCGTCAACCCGCTTTTCCTTTACTAAATCAGCAATGGATTTTACCAAATCCACCTTTTTCAGCTGATAAGGAATTTCGGTAATCACAATGGAATATCTGCCGTCTTTATTTTCAATGACTTCTGTTTTTGCACGGATAATAATTCTGCCACGACCTGTTTCATAGGCATTTCTGATACCGGTTCTGCCCATAATAGATGCTTTTGTGGGGAAGTCAGGACCTTTAATATATTCCATCAATTCATCCACTGTAATTTCAGGGTTTTCCATCTGGGCAATGGCACCGTTAATCACTTCCCGAAGATTATGAGAAGGAATATTGGTTGCCATACCAACAGCAATACCCGAAGAACCATTTACCAACAAAACAGGAATTCTGGTAGGAAGAACGGTAGGTTCTATTCGCTTTTCATCAAAGTTGGGAGAAAAGTTCACCGTATCTTTATTGATATCTGCCAACAATTCATTGGCAATTTTACTCATTCTTGCTTCTGTATAACGGTATGCAGCAGGAGGATCCCCGTCAATAGAACCAAAGTTTCCGTGACCGTCTATCAAAGGATAACGGAGGGAAAAATCCTGCGCCATACGAACCAGAGCATCGTAAACGGAAGCATCACCGTGAGGATGATACCGACCGATTACATTACCGACAGTGGTAGCCGATTTAAAGAAGGGTTTATCCGCTGTCAGATGCTCTTCATACATAGCATATAAAATTCTTCTGTGAACTGGCTTTAAACCGTCCCGCACATCAGGAAGTGCACGGCTGATGATAACGGACATGGCGTAATCAATAAAAGCTTCTTTCATTCTTTTTTCGATATCGACTTCTACAATAGTCTGGTTTTCCAGATGTTCTACGAAGTGGGTATCATTATTTTCAAAATTTGATTTTTTCATGGCTTACTCCTGTTATATATCAAGATTGACGGCATATTTTGCATTTTCGTCTATAAACTTTCGTCTGGGTTCTACCTCGTCACCCATTAAAATGGAGAAGGTTTCGTCTGCCTTTTCTGCATCCTCCAAGGTAACGCGAATCAAAATTCTGAATTCCGGATTCATGGTGGTTTCCCAAAGCTCTTCCGGATTCATTTCACCAAGACCTTTGTAACGGCTGATGTCTACTTTTGCATTAGGGTCGCCGTTTTTCAATTCTTCACTGATTCTGTCTCTTTCTTCATCCGAATACGCAACCTCTGACTTTTTCCCTCTTGAAAGCTTATACAGCGGAGGCTTTGCCAGATACACATGACCTTCTTCAATCAATTTTGGCATAAAGCGGAAAAAGAAGGTTAACAACAGTGTCTGGATATGAGAACCGTCAACGTCGGCATCCGCCATAATAATAATTTTATCATATCTTAATTTTTCTATATCAAACTCCGCACCGATTCCCGCTCCTAAAGCAGAAATAACAGGAAGGAGTTTTTCGTTACTGTACACCTTATCCGCACGGGATTTTTCAACATTCAGCATTTTTCCCCACAAAGGCAGGATTGCCTGATAATTACTGTCTCTTCCTTCCTTTGCAGAACCACCTGCAGAGTCTCCTTCCACGATATAAATTTCTGTTTTTGTATTGTCCCGTTCGTGACAGTCAAACAGCTTGTCCGGCATCTGATTACTTTCCAGCGCAGATTTTCTTCTGGTGGCTTCTCTTGCCTTTCTTGCTGCCTCTCTTGCACGGGAAGCAGAAATACATTTTTCAATTACAATCTTTCCTACAGCAGGATTTTCGTCCAGAAAAATACTCAGTTTTTCCGACATCATGGTTTCCACCAAGCCTCTGACCTCGGAATTCCCCAGCTTTGTTTTTGTCTGTCCTTCAAACTGGGCTTCTTTTACTTTTACGCTGATGACAGCGGTCATCCCTTCTCTTACGTCATCCCCGCTTAGGGCCTGATCGTTGTCCTTCAGCATATTTTTCTTTCTGGCATAGTCATTAACGACACGGGTTAATGCACTTTTAAAGCCGGTTTCATGCATACCGCCCTCTGTGGTATGAATATTATTGGCAAAGCTAATAATATTTTCCTGATAACCGTCATTATATTGCAGAGCAACCTCTGCCTGACAATCTTCTTTTTCAATTTCCATGTAAATGACTTCCCCATGAAGAGGTGTCTTGTGTCTATTTTTATACTCAACAAAAGAACAGATACCGCCTTCATACTGAAGAGTTTCGCTTTTTATCTCTTCTTCTCTTACATCACTTAAGGTAATTTTAATCCCTTTGTTTAAGAATGCCTGTTCTCTTAATCTTGTCAACAAAATATCATAATCGTATGTTAAGGTTTCGAAAATCTCGCCGTCCGGTTTAAAATGAACCTTTGTTCCCGTTTTCTGGGTATCGCCAATCACAGTCAAAGGCATTTCTACCACACCCCTGGCATATTCCTGACGGTGAATATGAGTTCCGTCACAAACCTCTACCTCCAGATGTTCACTCAAAGCATTTACTACCGATGCACCAACACCGTGCAAACCGCCTGAAACCTTATATCCGTCACCGCCAAACTTACCGCCGGCGTGCAAGATAGTAAATACAACCTCCACTGCAGGCAAGCCTGTCTGAGGCTGAATTCCGACGGGAATACCACGACCGTCATCACAAACGGTAATGGAATTGTCTTTTTCAATGGTCACCTCAATATGAGTACAGTATCCAGCCAAGGCTTCGTCAATACTGTTATCCACAATTTCATACACCAAGTGATGAAGACCTTGTGAAGATGTACTCCCGATATACATACCGGGACGCTTTCTTACTGCCTCCAATCCTTCTAATACTTGAATTTGGGATTCATCATAATTGTTTTGCGTTTCTGAAATTGACATCTTTTATTCCTCCTGTATCACAGTATGTCAAGCTAACTATATGCGGCTTTGTTCCGCTCTTTTTAATAAAGTGGAAGAAGAAATGGGAGAAATATACACATACGGTTTTCCATTTCTTTCACATAATACATAGGATTTTGGAAGGTCTTCTGAAACATTGACCACAAATCCTTCTTCCTCCGAGCTTTTTAAAAATTCTTTGGTTATTTTTGAAATAGTGGTATTATCCATATCCAAAATAGCAATCACATCTATGGTGTTTACCACCACATCCTGTCCCAAATGAAGATACATTACTGCTTACTCCTTTGTTACAATTCCGTTTTGTACAGAATAAAAGCTTTTATTTTCTCCCCGCCCGATTGCATAAGCATCGGTACAGGTCATAATGACCTGACTGCAACGGATTCTTTCCAGTAAAAAACTTTGTCTGCTTTTGTCAAGCTCTGATAAAATATCATCCAGCAACAAAACAGGATACTCTCCCACCGATTGTTTTACCAACTCTATCTGGGCAATTTTCATAGTAAGAACTACCGTCCTTTGCTGTCCTTGAGAAGCAAACTGTTTGACCTGAGCACCGTTAATATATAACTCTATTTCGTCCCGATGAGGACCGGTCAGACTCATCATTGCTGCCAATTCGCGGGTTTTATTTTTTTCTGTTATTTCCATCAGTTGATTTTTAACAGACATTTCATCTTCTATCATCACTTCTGCAGATGGTTTATAACGAAGTTGAAGTGTTTCTTTTCCGCCTGCCATATCCTGATAAATTTCACCGCATATTTCGTTTAATTTGTTAATAAATGCGGAACGGTACACCATAAGTCTGGCTCCCGTTTCACACAACTTTTCATTCCATATATCAAGAGTCTGGCTAAATTCAGGAAATTCTCCCATTTGTCTTAATAATTTATTTTTATTTTCAAGAATTTTCTGATATTGAACAAGGGCAGTAAAATAATTGGGTTTTAAAGGGCTGATGGCACTGTCTAAAAACCTTCTTCTTTCTCCCGGTCCTCCCTTGATCAGATACAAATCCTCAGGACAAAACAACACCGTTTGAAAATAACCAATCATTCTGCTGACTCTGTTAAGTGCAACACCATTTAAGCGAATCTTTTTTCTTTTGTCCGAAAATATTTCTATTTCTGCCCTGTTTTCCCGCTCATAGGCATCAAAAAACATCGTTAAATCCCCGTTGGGGCGGTCAAACATCAATAATTCCTTATCCTTGACTCCCCGATGAGATTTTCCGTTTGAAAATAAATAAATAGCTTCCAACACATTTGTTTTTCCCTGAGCATTATTGCCGTACAACACATTGACACCGGGAGAAAACTGTATCTCCTGTTGTTCATAATTACGAAACTGATGGAGCATTAGTTTATTGATAATCATACTTTTTCCCGCTGTACCAGAATTTCTTGATTCATTACCTTCACCTTATCTCCCGATACAATCTGCTTTCCTCGTTGTAAAGTAACTTCTCCGTTCACCGATACTAATCCATCTAAAATCATTGCCTTTGCTGCTCCCCCGTTTTCTGCAATCCCGCTTACCTTTAACAGCTGACCAAGACGAATCATGTCGGTGGTAATTTCCAAAACAATCATTCTTTCATTCTTACGGGCAATACCAGAAATACAAAACTGTCGCCCTTCTCCGGTTTAATAATACAGGGGCTATGAGGTGAGCTGAATTCCATCATTACCATTTCACATTCGCACGCTTTGAGGGCGTCTAATAAGTAACGGTAGTTAAATCCTATGTCTAAATCTTCTCCCTGAGTAACAGCTTCTGCTGTATCAGACATTTTTCCGTAACGGGATGCACAGCTTACATTTATTTTATCTGTCTTGATAGACAATCTGACAGGATATTTTGTTCCTTCGTTAGCAATCATCAAAGCCGCTCTTTCCAAACAATCGCTAAGTTTTCTGACACCTGCTGTTACCTTCAGCTTACTTTGGGTTGGAATAATTTGTTTATAATTTAAAAATTCCCCTTCTAATAAACGGCTTATCATTTTAAAGTTTTCTATTTCAAACTGAACTTTATTATCAGAAATACCGATTTTCACATCATTTTCAGAATCCTTTAAAATTTTCATAACTTCATTCAGAACTTTTGAGGGAATGATAAAGGATTGATTGTCACAGGGAGAAGAAATTTCTTCTTTTCTCAATGCAAGACGGAATCCATCTACCGAAACAACAGATAAGAAACCATCCTCTATTTCAAATAAAGATCCTGTTAAGGCAACTTTATTTTCATCCAGACAAACTGCATAAATGGTATTTTTAATCATATTTTTTAAGACCTTGTCCTTTATCGTAAAGGAATCCTTTTCTTCAACAGACGAAATTTCAGGAAATTCGTGAGAAGAAATCCCCATCACAGAAAACTCTGCAGAACCGCATTTCATTTGAATATTACAATCTGAGTCTGCCTGAAAATAAAAAACATTTTCCTCCATCTTTCTGATTACATCGCCAAAAAATCTTGCGTTTATCACAATACTTCCCGGTTCTGTAACAGTTGCACTCATAAAGCTTTCTATTGCAAGGTCAAGATCGTTTCCATAAAGCTTCAAAGTTCCGTCTGCATTTGCTTCTATCAGAATTCCTTCCAAAACAGGAACGTTACTTCTTGCACTAACAGCTTTTTGAACGGTAGAAACAACTTCATTTAAAACATTTTTATCGCATGAGAATTTCATATCATTTTTTCTCCTTTCATCAAAATAAAAGAATAAATAAAATTTATAAATAGTAGTAATAAGGAATGTGAGTTTGTGGAAAAGTGAGAAAATAAATTTTCATTCCTTGCATTTTTATAAACACAGGATGTTGATAAAAAAGAATAACTTTTTTTCTTTCCTTTTTATCCACAAGTTATTCATTCACAAATGTGGAAAAAGCAGTGGATAAATCTTAATTTCCATGTCTTATATTTTTTGTAATATCAACAATCTGATTTTGAAGCTCAATGTCTTTTTTCATTTCAGATTCAATTTTATCACAGGCATGTAAAACAGTGGAATGGTCTTTTTTACCAAAAAAGTTACCCACTTCTTTTAATGAATCACCCACTATTTCACGGCACAGATACATGGCGATCTGACGGACATAAGCAATTTCTTTTGTTCTTTTTTTAGAAAGAATTTCTTCCTGCGGAATGTCAAAATAACGAGATACTTCTTTTAAAACTTCCTGATTCGATAGAACAGTGTCATCACCGCTATGGAAAAAGTTACGTAAAATATCGGTTACCTTATCTTCAGTAATGGGTTCGTGGGATAAGGTTTTCATAACGTGAATTCTTTTTAAAACACCTTCTAATTCTCTGATGTTTGATTTAATGGTGTTTGCCACTAAATCAATAATATTATCAGGAATTTCAATATTGTTAGATTGTGCTTTTTTTCTTAAGATGGCAACTCTTGTTTCAAAGTCAGGCGGTTGCAAGTCCATAATTAACCCGCTTTCCAGTCTGGTTTTGATTCTTTCTTCCAAGACAGCAATATCCTTTGGAGGACGGTCACTGGTAAAAATCAACTGTTTGTTCGCTTCATACAAAGTATTAAAGCAATGGAATAATTCTTCCTGTGCTCGTACCTTTCCGGTAAAAAATTGAATGTCATCTATCATCAACACATCCACATATCGATAAATACTTCTGAATTCTTCCATTCTTCCGTCTTTGATTGCATTGATCATGTCGTTTGTAAATTTTTCACTGGTCACATACATAATCTTGACATCAGGACTGTTTTGTAAAATATAATGTCCTACGGAATGAATTAAATGAGTTTTTCCCAAGCCTGAATTTCCGTAAATAAAAAGAGGATTATAAATCATAGCAGGATTTTCTGCTACTGCAAGACATGCCGCATGAGCATATTTATTATTTTCCCCCACAACAAATTCTTCAAATGTGTATTTAGGATTTAAATTAGAATGAAAAGAAGGCTGAGATTTTGGCTGAGAAGAAACATATTCATTCTGCAACAATAATTCAATTTCTAATTCCTGATTGGCTGCCATTTCCACTGCACTTTGCAACAGAGGCAGATATTTATTGACAATCATATTTTTATGAATATCATTGGGAGCAGAAAGAATAAATATTTGGTTTTTAAAATCCAAGGGAGTGAGAGCAGCAAACCAGGTTTTATATGCGATTTCAGAAACTTCGTCCTTTAAAATTGCCAAAGCTCTTTCCCATATATGTTGTGTATTCGTAATCATTCACCTCTTTTTCCTCTTCTTTAAATATAATATATATAAATATAATAGTACCCTTACCATTATATCAAAAAAATAACAAATTTGCAAGAAAAAATATAGAAAAAGTGAGAAAAATAAAAAAATTTTTCATTAAAATAGAAATTTTTTTAAATTTGTATTGACAAATGCCTATAAAATAAAGTATAATCATTTTTGTATCCCTTTTCGTAAAGGGAATTTTGGTTTGTTTATTATTTGCAAGGAGGTGTATTCATAGATGAAAAGAACATATCAACCCAAAAAGCGTCAGAGAAGCAAGGAGCATGGCTTCAGAAAAAGAATGAGCACTGCCAATGGAAGAAAGGTGCTGGCTCGCAGAAGACTGAAGGGCAGAGCAAAGCTGTCTGCATAAAGGCAGAAGCATAGACGGGGGATTTTCAAAAGACCACCCGAGTGGTCTTTTTCCTTCTTCAATAGGGAGATTGTTATGCGGTATACAACATCAATGAACAAGAATTTTCAGTTTCGCAGGATGTACCGTTCGGCAAAGTCTATGTCGGACAAGTATCTGGTTCTTTATTATCGGAAAAACCGCGGACAGGAAAATCATTTGGGAATTACGGTAAGTAAAAAGGTTGGAACCGCAGTTGTGAGAAACCGTATCAGAAGATTGATTAAAGAAAATTACAGGATAAATGAGGAAAGAATTGTACAAGGGTATGATTTTGTTGTAGTTGCACGTTCAAAAGCGGCAAATGCGGATTTCTATACCATCCGTTCTTCTCTTCTTTCTTTATTTTCTGCTTGTAATCTTGAAAAAAAATGATGAAAAAAATAGTAATATATTTGATAAAAGGATATCGGAAATTTATTTCTCCCTTAAAAAAACCATGTTGCAGGTATTATCCCACCTGTTCGGTGTATGCCATAGAGGCAGTGGAAAAGTACGGTGCTGTGCGAGGAGGATGGATGGCAATCAAGAGGATTGTGAGATGTAATCCTTTTTGCAAAGGCGGATATGATCCCGTTAAATAGTAGGAGGAACGAGTTTTTATGATGAATGCGTTGGCGTTTCTAGCGCCTGTGCTGGGTCCTGTATTAAAATTCATTTATCAGATTGTGAATAATTACGGCCTGGCTATTATTTTGTTTTCAATTTTGATGAAACTGTTGATTTTTCCGCTGAATGTGAAACAGCAGAAGTCAATGGATCAAATGCGCTTAATACAGCCTGAGCTGGCAAAAATAAATAAAAAGTACAAAAATGACAAAGAAAAACTGCAAAAAGAAACGATGAAGCTATATGAACAGCATAATGTAAACCCTGCGGCAGGATGTTTGCCCATGTTGATTCAGTTTCCTATTATTTTTGCGTTGTATCGTGTCATCAATCAACCTATGACCTACATTATGGGCATTGGGTCAGAAACGGTTATTAAAATTATCAATGCATTGAAGTTAGATATCAATGTAACCAATAAAAACATTTTGATGACAAAAGAAATAGAAATTGCAAATAAAATGACTCCTGATGTGATTCAGAAATTAGGAGATATTTTACCTGATGGAATACAGTCTATCGATTTTAATTTTTTGGGGTTGGATTTAGCAACAACTCCCCAATTATCGAAAATCAGTTTACTATGGATTATTCCGGTTTTAGCGGTTATTACAACCTATTTGACCAGTAAGATTACAACATGGACACAGCCTAATATGAATACCGATGATAATGCGGCATCTATGGGCAAGAGCATGATGACCATTATGCCTTTGATGACAGGGTATTTTTGTTTTATGATGCCTTCCGGTGTAGGATTGTACTGGATTATCAATAATGTATTATCCATTTTACAGCAATTATGGTTTAACAGAAAAGTGATGATGGAAAAGTTTTCGTCGAAAAAGAAAGACGGTGAAATGTAATATGAGAAGACAAATTGAACAAGAAGGAAAAACAGTAGAAGAAGCAATGAAGCAAGGCTTACAAACATTAGGCTTAAGCGAAGCAGAGGTTACTGTTGAAATTATTGAAAGAGAAAAAAGCGGATTTTTAGGTATTGGAAGCAAACCGGCAAAGGTAAGGCTGACAGCACTGGAGGAACAGGACGAACCGGCACAAGAAATCTCCCCAGAAAAATATGAACAGGGTCACAATGCAGGAAATAAAGCAAAAGAATTTTTATCCCAAGTATTTGAAAAAATGAATCTGGAAGTAAAAGTGGAATATACAATAGGCGAAAAAGAAATCCGCATCAATCTTTCGGGGGATGAAATGGGAGCAGTAATCGGCAGACGGGGGGAAACCCTTGATGCATTACAATATCTGACCACATTGGCTGTCAATAAGTCATCTGACGATTATTATAAGATTTCTTTGGATACGGAAAATTACAGAAGCGAAAGAGAGAAAACTTTGCAAAATCTTGCACTTCGCTTGGCAGAAAAAGCAAAGAAAAACAGAAGAAATGTTTCCTTGGAGCCGATGAATGCTTACGAACGTAAAATCATTCACTCCGCATTGCAGGAGGATGATATGATTCAAACTTACAGTGTAGGTGAAGAACCAAACAGAAAAATTATCATCAGTCCAAAAAACGCAATGAAAAGAAATAATAATTATAACCGTCGAAGCTACAGACGGCCTGTTCAGTCGGATGAGGAATAAGAAATAATGCAAACACATTGGCGAGGAAATGATGGTTTCCTCGCCATTTTACGATAAGGAGGTCTTGGAAATGATGATGACAGAGGACACCATTGCTGCCGTGTCCACACCACCCGGAAAGGGTGCGGTCTCTATGATTCGGGTCAGCGGAAAAGATGCTTTTTCCATTTGTGATCGAATTTTTCGCGGAAATAAGACCTTGGCAGAAACAGCAGGATACACCATGGTATACGGGAAAATTATGAAAAACGAAACAGTCATTGACCAGGTATTGTGCGGTGTTTTTCGGGCACCTTCCTCCTTTACGGGTGAAAACACAGTTGAAATTTATTGTCACGGCGGTGTGAAAAACACCTTGCTGGTATTAGAAGAGGTTCTCCGTGGGGGAGCCAGAAATGCAGAGCGAGGAGAGTTTTCAAAACGTGCATTTTTAAATGGGAAAATGGACCTTTCTCAAGCAGAGGCTGTGATCGATTTAATAAATTCCGGTGCGGAAAGTGCAGTCTATCAATCTGCCGGTCAGTTAGCGGGCGGTATCTCGCAAAAAATTAACGGATTGAGGGAAAAAATTGTATCCATCAATGCAAAAATTCTGGCGGTGATTGACTTTCCCGATGAAGAAATAGAAGAATGGGAAAAAGAAGAATTTTTTAATGCATTAGAAAACGTTAAGAAGGAAATTATTTGTTTATTAAAAGAATTTGAGCGGGGAAGAATTTTAAAAACCGGCTTGAAAACGTTGATTATCGGCAAAACCAATGCGGGAAAATCCTCTCTTTTGAATTTCTTATTAAAAGAACAAAAAGCAATCGTAACGGAAATTGAAGGAACCACCCGTGATGTTATAGAAGATGAATTGGAAATCAAAGGTGTCCCTGTTCGGTTGATTGATACAGCAGGAATTCGTCAGACAGAGGACAAAGTGGAACAAATCGGTGTGGAAAAAAGCAAGGAATTGATACCCAAAAGCGATTTGATTTTATTCGTTTTGGACGGGTCCCGTCCTTTGGATGAAAATGATAAGGAGATTTTTTCTTTATTGGACGGAAAACAAGTATTATATCTGAAAAATAAAGGAGATTTACCTTCCCAATGGGACATTGAAATGAATGTACTCCCCATTTCCTGTAAGACAGGAGAAGGAATGGAGGCTCTTTATGATGAAATTTACAGGATAGCGGTAACGGAGGAGCGGGAGTTGTCCCAATCTCCTTTGATGAATAATGTAAGGCACAAACAATGCTTAGAGCAAGCTCTAAAAAGTATAGAGGAAGCTTTGTTGGGTCGTGAAATGCCACTTGACATGGTTTCCATTGATTTAACGGATGCTTGCAGGTATTTGGGACAAATTACGGGACTGGAAGTCAGCGAAGATACCGTAAAGCATATCTTTGCGGACTTTTGTGTAGGAAAATAGGAGTGAAAGAGATGTATCACGGAGGAGATTATGATATTGCCGTTATCGGTGCAGGACACGCAGGATGTGAAGCGGCATTTGCGGGAGCAAGACTGGGTTGCAGTGTTGCTTTGTTTACTATGAATTTGGATGCTATTGCAAATTTACCTTGCAATCCCCGTATCGGCGGAACCTCAAAAGGTCATCTGGTGCGTGAAATTGACGCATTGGGAGGCGAAATGGGCCATGTGATTGATAAAACCTTTTTGCAATCAAGAATGTTAAACAGAGGGAAAGGTCCGGCGGTTCACTCTCTTCGTGCGCAGGCAGACAGAAGAAAATATCAGCAGGAAATGAAAAAACGGCTGGAACGTGAGCCCAACATTGATATAAAACAATGTGAAATAACAGAAATTTTGTTTGAAGAGAATCATGTAAAGGGTGTGGTGACCCATTTAGGTGCAGAATTCGGGGCAAAAGCTGTTATTATTGCCAGCGGAACCTATCTGCAAGGCAGAATCATTATTGGTGATGTGTTTTATACTGGCGGCCCTGACGGAATGTTTGCAGCGACTAAGCTTAGTCAATGTCTGATTGACCAGGGAATTGAACTGATGAGGTTTAAAACGGGGACTCCGGCAAGGGTTCATTTTGACAGTGTGGATACCAGCAAAATGGAGGAGCAAAAAGGTGATGACGAGATTGTTCCCTTTTCGTTTGCCACCAAGGAAAAGTTAGAAAATAAGCTGTCTTGCTGGTTAACTTATACCAATCAGACGACTCATGACATTATTCGTGACAATATCCATCGTTCCCCTCTTTACTCAGGACAAATTGAGGGGGTGGGTCCACGATATTGCCCTTCTATTGAGGATAAAGTGATGCGGTTTCCCGATAAGGAACGGCATCAGTTGTTTATTGAACCAACAGGACTTGATACCAAGGAAATGTATGTACAGGGTATGTCAAGCAGTTTGCCAGAGGATGTCCAGTTAAAATTTTTGCGGTCTGTTTCTGGCCTTGAGAACGTCAAAGTAATGAGGACGGGGTATGCCATTGAATATGATTGTATCAACCCACTTCAATTAAAACCTACCTTGGAGGTAAAAAAAATCAGCGGATTGTATGGCGCAGGACAGTTTAACGGTTCATCAGGATACGAGGAAGCAGCAGCTCAGGGTTTGGTTGCGGGAATCAATGCTGCACGGAAAATTCAAGAAAAAAAACCTGTTATCATTGACCGAAGCCAAGGATACATTGGAACCTTAATTGATGATTTGGTGACCAAGGGCACCCGAGAGCCGTACCGAATGATGACGGCACGGTCTGAATATCGGCTGTTATTAAGACAGGATAATGCAGATGCCAGATTGACCCCATTGGGCTATGAAATCGGATTGATTTCACAGGAACGGTATGATGAATTTTGCGAAAAACAGCGGCTTATAGAACAAGAAATTAAGCGTTGTGAATCCACTACCCTCCCCCCTTCCGACCAATTAAATCGTTATCTGGAGGAACAAGGAGAAAGTAAATTGACCACCGGAATCCGTCTTGCGGCACTGATTCGAAGACCAACGGTGACCTATGAGGGGCTTGGGTTTGCAGACAAAGAACGACCGGAATTACCGGTTGACGTAACAGAACAGGTAAATATTTCTATTAAATATCAGGGATATATTGAAAAACAAAAACAACAAGTAGAGCAATTTTTAAAAATGGAAAGTAAAAAAATTCCACAGGAGATTGATTATCATCAGATTTATGGTTTAAGGCTGGAAGCAAGGCAGAAATTAGACCAAATCCGACCGGAATCCTTGGGGCAGGCATCCCGAATTTCAGGAGTATCTTCGGCGGATATTGCCGTTCTGATGGTATATTTGAACAAATAATATGAAAGAATACTTAAAAAACGAAGCAAAAAAAATTAACGTTATGTTAACCGAAAAACAGCTTGAACAATTTGTACGGTACTACCAATTATTAACTGAATGGAATCAGAAAATGAATCTGACTGCCATCACGAAAGCCGAGGAAGTAGTGCAAAAACATTTTGTGGATAGCTTAACCTGTCTGGAAACAGGATTGTTGAAAAGAGGAAGATTGATTGATGTGGGAACGGGCGCGGGATTCCCTTCCATTCCCTTGAAAATTGTTTGTCCTTCTATTGAAATGGTTCTTCTTGATTCCTTGCAAAAACGATTGACTTTTTTAGAAGAAGTCCAAAAGGACCTTGGTTTGGAAGGAGTTTCTTTTGTTCATGCCCGTGCTGAGGACGCGGGACAAAAGTCGGAGTTTCGGGAGCAATTTGACTTTGCGGTTGCAAGAGCAGTGGCACCAATGAATGTGTTGGCAGAGTTGTGTCTTCCCTTTGTCAAAAAGGGTGGATACTGGATTGCCATGAAAGGAAGTCAGGGTCAGGCAGAGCTGGAACAGGCGAAAAAAGCCATTACCCTACTAGGCGGAAGGACAAAAGAGTTTGTTACAACGACAATCGACAGTCATACGGTTATTTCCGTTGAAAAAACAGAAAATACACCTAAAAAGTACCCCCGCAAGGCGGGAACCCCCTCGAAAAACCCCTTATCTTAACGAAAAACAACTAAATATTTTTTTGAAAAGTCGAACGATTTTTTCTCCGTATTTATTGATTTATGGTATAATAGAACTGTAAAAATACCGGATAAAGGAGAGAAAGGGATGTCGATTTTTCATTTTAATGAGATTTTTGAGCAAGTTACCGGACAAGCAGAGGATAAAGTACATTATATTTCTACTGAACAGATTATGCCAAGCCCATATCAGCCAAGGCGGGTGTTTGACAGAAATTCTATTGATGAGTTGTGTCTGTCCATTCGTCAGTATGGGATTTTACAACCATTATTAGTTAGAAAAACTATAAACGGATATGAGCTAATTGCAGGGGAAAGAAGATTAAAAGCTGCAAAACAGGCGGGTTTACATGAAGTTCCTGTGATTATCAAACAATTTGATGAAAAGGATACGGCAGTGGTGGCATTGATAGAAAATATTCAGAGAAGCAATCTTTCTTATTGGGAAGAAGCAACTGCGTTTGATACCTTGATGCGGGTTCATGGAATGACTCAGGAAATGATAGCAGATCGGGTTGGAAAAAACCAGTCAACGGTAGCTAATAAAATGAGACTGCTTCGTTTAAACGAATCCGTAAAACGGCAGCTGGTCATTCATAAATTATCGGAACGTCATGCAAGAGCATTGCTGAAAATATATGACGAAGAAGTACAATTAAAGCTGTTACAGGAAATTATAGACAAGAATTTAAATGTAAAAGAAACAGAAAAAATAGTGGAAAAAGCTTTGCTTTCGTGTCAGAAAAAAGAAATGCAAAAGAAAAAGGAAACAAAAGTAGGGTTTACCAAGGATTTAAGACTGTTTTTCAATACCATAAATAAGGCTGTTGACTCAATGAAACAGGCGGGAGTTATGGCAAGAGCAGAAAAAACGGACCATGAAGAGTATATTAAATATTCAATTATTATTCCTAAATCGGGAAAAAAACAAAATGTTTCACGTGAAACATAAAAAAAGAGGTTGTATTTTGTCGTAAAGTGTGTTATAATTAGTATCGTTAGTGAAATTTTACATATAGGAGGTAACAACAGTGGCAAAAAGAAAAATTGAATTTGATACAACAGAAGTGGTGTTGGCTACAGTATTTAAAAATGAAACGGGCAAGGAAACTCCAAAAATTTTGAATTTATCCTACGACCAGTTCATGAAAATTTCATTTGTTCCTTGCGAAGAAAGAAAGTTGTTTAAATCTGTTCCTTCTGAAAAAATTGTGCTGAAAGTAAAAAAATATGCACAGCCTATCGAATACTCAATGATGAAGAATAAAGAGTTTTATCAGTCTTATAAGGAAGGATTTCGTAAATTTGCGCAGGACAACAGAATTGATTTAATTGACGAAACAAACTAAAGAAGGAGGAGAACCCATGGCAAAAATTATATCGGTAGTAAACCAAAAAGGCGGCGTTGGAAAAACAACCACTACCGTAAACTTAAGTGCTTGTTTAGAACAACAGGGAAAAAAAGTGCTTTTGATTGACATGGATCCTCAGGGAAACGCTACCAGCGGTTTGGGTATTGATACGGAAGAATTGGAAACCACCATTTATCAGGTGATAATTGGTGAAAAATCAATGGAAGAAAGTATTGTAAAAACAGAATTTGGTGAATTATATCTTTCTCCTTCCGATATTCAGCTTGCAGGAGCAGAAATTGAATTGGTTTCTATGAAAAAGAGAGAGTATATGATGAAAAATGCTCTTTCTGACATAAAAAATCAATATGACTATATTTTGATTGATTGTCCTCCGTCCTTGAATTTAATGACAATAAATGCGTTGGTGGCATCTGACGGTGTTTTAATTCCTGTTCAATGTGAATATTATGCGCTAGAGGGTTTAAGTCGATTGATGCAAACGGTAAAATCAATCAAAAAACAGCTCAATGCAGAGCTTGATATTGAAGGAATTCTGCTTACTATGTATGATTCCAGAACCAATTTGTCTATGATGGTAGCAGATGAAGTAAAAAAATTCTTTCCGAAAAAGGTGTATCATACGGTCATTCCTAGAAATGTACGTTTAAGTGAAGCGCCAAGCTACGGGCAACCCATTATTGCTTATGACCCTTATTCCAGAGGTTCGGAAAGCTATACGGAATTAGCAAATGAAGTGATAAAAAATAACAAATAGGAGAGATTTTATGGCAAAAAAAGGCTTGGGAAAAGGCCTTGGAGCATTGATTTCTGAGGATTTTTCTATTGAAAATGAAATAGTACAGTCCGGTGTTGCCGAAATTAAAATCACTCAAATTGAACCGGATGCAGATCAGCCCAGAAAAGACTTTGATCAGGAAAAGCTTGCTATATTGGCAGAATCTATAAAAATTCATGGAGTGATACAGCCGTTGATTGTAACAGAGCAATCAAACGGATTTTATCGGATTATTGCAGGGGAAAGAAGATGGAGAGCGGCAAAGCTGGCGGGACTTACTACTGTTCCTGTGGTTATCAGAACCTATTCTCGCCAAGAAAGTGCAGAAATTGCATTGGTTGAAAACCTTCAACGTGAGGATTTAAATGGGATTGAAGAAGCCAAAGGCTACAAAACCCTAATGGAAGAATTTTCTTTGACTCAACAACAGGTTGCGGAAAAGGTGGGAAAAAGCCGTCCTGCGGTTGCCAATGCCTTAAGACTTCTGAATTTACCTGAAAACGTTCAGGATATGGTGATTTACGGAGAAATTTCCAGCGGGCATGCTCGAGCAATTTCCGGTATTGGTGATTCAGAATTACAAACCGATTTGGCACAAAAGGTTATAGCAGAGGATTTAAGTGTCAGACAGATTGAAAAATTGATTGCCCAAATGGAACAACCTCATTCCGCACGGGAAAAAGAGCCTGTTGATTTGAATTTAAAATCTCAGCTGAAAAGCATTCAAGCGGAGTTGCAGTCCTATCTTGGGACCAAAGTAAAAGTAGTTACGGGCAAGAATAAAAACAAAATAGAAATTGAATACTATGATATGTCCGAATTAGAACGTGTGATAGAACTTATAAAAAAATAGCATTGTTTCACGTGAAACATTTTGAAAGAAGGGTAGGCATTGCAGGAAGAAAAAGCAAAAGCGCTGCAGAATAATGCACATAGGTATTTTTGGGCGTATGTTTTGGTTTCCTTTGTTATTATTGTGGTTATGATTTTGTTTTCTTCCTTTAGTCAGGAACAGTTAAAGCTGGAAAAAGAACAAATCAGCGAACAGTTGACGGAAGAAAAGAACATTTCAAAAGGAATTCAAAAAAACGCACGAGAAATTTCTGAGCAAAATGACACATTATTGCAGGAAAACAAGACCTTAAAAGAAGAAAATGAAGTTTTAAAGCAGGAAATAACAAAATTGCAAAAGGAAAACAAAGCATTTCAGGATAATAAAGAATTGCTGCAAAAATTAAAAGAGGCATATGTGGCGGGGGACATTGTTACCTGTCAACAGTTGCTTGGACAAATTAAAGAGGAACTTATTTTGCCGGAGGATTTGGAACAATATAACATAATAAAAGGCGATATAACCTAACAAAAATTAGGAAACCTACAATGGGTTTCCTTTTCCCGTTTTATAAAGATAAAAGATAGAGGTGAAATTGTGGCAAAAAAACAGAAATATAATGAACAAAGCATTACCATGCTAAAGGGTGCAGATCGTGTAAGACTCCGTCCCGGGGTCATTTTCGGATCGGACGGAATTGAAGGATGCTGTCATTCCTTTTTTGAAATTTTGTCCAACTCCATTGATGAGGCAAGAGAAGGCTTTGGGGATCGGATAGAAGTGACCCGTTTTTTGGATAAGTCCATTATTGTTGAAGACTACGGCCGAGGGATTCCCTTAGATTATAACGAAAAAGAAGATCGGTACAACTGGGAATTGGTCTTTTGCGAGCTTTATGCAGGCGGAAAGTATTCCCGCGGGGAGTCTGACAGTTATGAATTTAGCCTTGGTCTGAACGGTCTGGGCAGTTGTGCCACTCAGTATTCTTCGGAGTATATGGATGTTACTGTATGCAGAGAAGGGAATAAATATCAGCTCCATTTTGAAAAGGGTGAAAATGTTGGCGGTTTGACAAAAGAAAAGTTTCGTCATCGCCATACAGGCTCCGTTATTCATTGGAAACCGGATTTAGAGGTATTTACAGATATTGACATTCCTTTGGACTATTATTTATCGACTATGAAAAAGCAAGCGGTTGTCAATGCGGGACTCACCTTAATTTTAAAGAATGAAGTGGAAAAAAACCAGTTCGAAACCTATGAATTTTGCTATCCTGAAGGAATTTTGGGATATGTGAAAGAACTGTCAAATGGAAAAGAAATGACAGCCCCCGTTTTTTATCAGACAGAGAGAAAAGGGCGTGACCGGGAGGATAAGCAGGAATATAAAGTCATGCTAAATGTTGCTTTTTGTTTCAACAATGAAAACAACTATATTGAATATTATCATAACTCCAGTTGGCTGGAACATGGCGGTTCTGTTGAAAAGGCAACCAAATCAGCTTTTGTTGCTGTGTTGGACCAGTATTTAAGGCAAAATAATAAATATACAAAGAATGAAAGTAAAATAACCTTTGTGGATGTGGAGGACAGTTTGCTTTTTGTCAGCAGTAGTTTTTCTACGGAGACCAGCTATGAAAACCAGACAAAAAAATCTATCACCAATAAATTTATTCAGGAAGCCATGACGGATTTTCTGAAAAGTCAGTTGGAAATATATTTAATAGAAAACAAGGCGGATGCGGAGAAAATTTCCAATCAGATTTTAGTCAATAAGAGAAGCCGTGAAAATGCGGAAAAAACCAAGCTGAATTTAAAAAAGAAGCTGTCCGGTACGATTGATATTTCCAACCGTGTGCAAAAATTTGTAGATTGCAGAAGCCGTGATTCCGCTTTACGAGAGCTTTATATCGTGGAAGGTGATTCCGCATTAGGCTCTGTTAAAATGGGCAGAGATGCCAATTTTCAAGCCATTATGCCGGTTCGAGGCAAAATCCTTAATTGCTTAAAGGCAGGCTATGAAAAAATATTCAAAAGTGATGTTATTGTGGATTTAGTAAAAGTGTTGGGATGCGGTGTTGAATTGAAATCCAAACACAATAAGGATTTAAGCGGTTTTTCTCTTGAAAATCTGCGGTATCAGAAAATTATTATCTGTACTGATGCAGATGTGGACGGGTACCAGATCAGAACACTGATTTTGACCATGTTCTATACATTGATGCCAACATTGATTGAACAAGGATACGTATTTATTGCCGAATCTCCTTTATATGAAATTCAGACAAAGAAGGGAAGCCTGTTTGCTTATACCGACAAGGAAAAAGACCAGATTGTAGCAGAGCTTGAAGGAGAAAAAGTGAAGATTATGCGGTCAAAAGGCCTGGGCGAAAACTCAGCAGAAATGATGTGGGAAACCACCATGAATCCGGAAACCAGAAAGTTAATTCGAGTCATGCCCGAGGACGAAGAAAAGACCAAAGAAATGTTTGACTTGCTTCTGGGAGACAATCTTCAGGGCAGAAAAGATTTTATTGAAAGCGATGGCTATTTATACATTGATTATACAGATGTAAGTTGAGGAGGGAGAAAAACGTGAATCTTTATACAGAACAGGAAATTTCAAAAACACTGACAGAAAACTATATGCCCTACGCCATGAGCGTTATCATCTCCCGTGCAATCCCTGAAATAGATGGATTTAAGCCTTCTCACAGAAAGCTGCTGTATACCATGTATCAAATGAAGTTGATAAATGGGGACAGAACCAAATCGTCTAATATTGTAGGACAGACCATGCAGTTAAATCCTCACGGCGACCAGACTATTTATGCTACCTTGGTTCGTTTGACCCGTGACAACGGAGCGTTATTGCATCCATTTATTGATTCTAAGGGGAATTTTGGTAAACAGTACTCCCGCGATATGGCATTTGCAGCACCTCGTTATACAGAAGCCAAATTAGAAAAATTTGCAACGGAATTGTTTTCGGATATTGATAAAGATACAGTAGATTTTGTGGATAACTTTGACGGAACAAAGAAGGAACCCACCCTTTTCCCCGTTACATTTCCCAATATTATTGTCAATCCAAACTTAGGAATTGCAGTTGGGATGGCAAGTAATATATGCAGTTTTAACCTGGCTGAGGTTTGTAAAACCACCATTGCATTGATTAAAAATCCAAAACATAAAATCAGCAAAACTCTGAAAGCACCAGACTTTTCCACCGGCGGATTGTTAATTTATAAGCCTGACGAAATGGAAAAGATTTACAAAACAGGGCGGGGTAGCTTTAAAGTACGTGCAAAATACCATTATGATAAGAAAAATCATTGCATTGAAATTACCGAAATTCCTTATACTACCACAATAGAAGCCATTATTGATAAGGTAGCGGAGCTGGTAAAACAGAATAAATGCAAAGAAATTTCGGATATCCGTGACGAAACTGATTTAAAAGGATTAAAAATTACCATTGATGTCAAGCGTGGGACCGACCCTGATGCGTTGATGACACGGCTTTATAAATTGACACCCCTTGAGGACAGTTTCCCCTGTAACTTTAACATTTTGATTGGGAACACGCCGAAAGTATGCGGAATAGGGGAAATTTTAGAGGAATGGACAGCCTTTCGTGTGGATTGTATCAAGCGGGGACTGTACTTTGATATTCAAAAAATGAAGGAAAAGCTGCATCTGCTTTACGGTTTGCGGGAATTGCTCTTGGATATTGACAAAGCTATCGCCATTATCCGTAATACAGAAGCGGAACGGGATGTTGTTCCCAACTTGATGAAAGGCTTTTCTATTGATCAGGTACAGGCGGAATATATTGCAGAAATTAAGTTGCGTAATCTGAACCGTGAATATATTGTAAAGCGTACCAACGAAACGGAAGATTTGGAAAAGCAACTGGAAGAGATGGAGGAAACATTAGGCTCTTCTGAAAAAATCAATGAGTTAATTATCAATCAGCTAACCGAGATTGCAAAAAAATACGGTCAACCCAGAAAAACAGAGCTTATTACCGAGGAAGACGTGGAAGAATTTAATCCTGAAGAAGTGATTGAAAATTATGCGTTGAAGGTGTTCCTGACAAAGGAAAGCTACTTTAAGAAAATAAGTCTGGTTGCTCTGCGTACCAGCGGTGAACAAAAGCTGAAAGAGGATGACAAAATTACTCATGTAATTGAAAGCTGTAATCGGGCAGAAATTCTGTTCTTTACCGACCGTCAGAATGTGTACAAAGCAAAAATCAGTGATTTACCCGACGGAAAAGCAAGTGCTTTGGGTGAATTTTTGCCTAATCTACTTAAAATGGAGGACGGAGAACGGGTTATTGATATGGTAGTAACTGAAGATTACAGCGGGTTTGTCTTGTTTGCATTCCAATCAGGGAAAATGGCAAGAGTTCCCTTAAAGAGCTATGAAACCAAGACCAATCGAAAACGGCTTACCAATGCATATTCGGGTTCATCTCCCTTGGTGAAAATGATTTATTTCCAAGAGGAAATGGATTTGGCAGCAATGAGCGATACGGGAAAAATTTTGGTATTTAACACCGCATCCGTATCTCAAAAAAGCACCAGAGATTCTCAAGGGGTATCGGTACTCCTTTCCAAAAAGGGGAGTATTCTCACCGACCTTTGTCCCGCAGAAACATTAAAACTGAAGGATTTACAATACTATAAAACAAAAAATATTCCTGCAGTCGGTTGTTTCTTACGAAAAGGAGACAGTATAGAGGAGCAAATCAGTTTCTTATAATGACAATAGGGGCAGTAGCACATTTGCTACTGCCCCTCAATTTATGTGTTTGCAGTTTATTCTCCCTGTTCGTTCTTTTGAATATCAATCTCCAGCGCTAAGGTCTGGGGAGGCAGGCTCATGGTCATGGGCTCTGCATGAAAGCCGGAAATCTGAGTTCCTACGGTTAAATCATCAAATCCGTAAATTCTCTTGTCGTTACCGCTTGTAATCACAGTTTCTTCAGAAACCATCAGTAAAATCTGAGTTGTTTCGGTGGAAATCAGAATTCTTCCTTCTTCAGGGATCTCTTCAATGACACCGGAAAAAGGAACCTTGGTGGTTTCTGCCACTTGTTCGGGCTCAATGTTAATTGTGAGGGCCAAAGTCTGAGGGGGCAGACTTGCCGTCATGGCTTCGGAATGAAGACCGGAAATTCTCATGCCTTCTGCTAAATCATCAATTTTGTAAATTCTTCTGTCTAAGCCCTTTGTAATCTGGGTGTCTTCAGAAATCATCAGGCAAATTTCGTTTCCTGTTTCGTCAGCCAAAATGGTTACTATGCTTTCTTCTACTGCCAAAATGGTTCCTGCAAAAGCAATTCCTTCTTCTGTAACAGTTTCTTCTTCAACCAGTTCTTCTTCGACAGGCAGGTTCAATACGGTAATCTGTACTGCTGTTCCCTGAGGAGGCAGACTTTGTGCCATAGCATCACCATATTCAATCATAATAGCCTGTCCCTTTGCCAATATGTCAGCAGTTACCGCCTCGTTGTTTGCAACCAGCTTGGTTTCGTCGGTTAATGCTACCACGACGTCACCTAAACATTCGTCTGTCACCAGCAAACGGCCATCTTCCTGAATTTCCGTAATTTCTGCACGGGAGGGAAGCACAACCTTAAATTCATTTTCTGCCAGCTCGTGGCAATTCAGCCCCAACAGCTTTGTAAAGAACAATACGGGAACATGAGTAGTATCGTTTACAATAACGGAAGGAGAGCCCAAAGATTCAGGAGCGGTTTTTGCAAAGGTGTAAGCATCTTGTCCTGCTGCAAAGGTAATGTATTGTGCACCTTTTGTTAAGCTGACAATGCTTCCTTCTTCCTGCCAACCTACCGTATAGCCGAAATGCTCAGCAATTTTACGAACAGGCAGTAAATCTGCTTCATTCTGTTCAATGCCCGTTACGGTAATAGGCAGTATCGGTTCTTCGTTGGCAAACCCTGAAAACGCCAAAACAGAACCAAGTATTCCTGCAGCGACTGCAGAAGTTACAATTTTTTTCCACATAATTAGTACCTCCTTAAGTACATGTTTTTTTGCATTTCATATAGAATACCTTTTAAACTTCCAAAAGGTTGCAAAAAATAAAAAAATTTTTTAAAAAACAATATTTATTATATCATATATAAGAAGCGGGGTCAATTTCTTTTTCAAAAGAGAACTCACGTTAATGTGACAAAAAACAAGAAAAAACTTGACTTTTTTGAACAAATGTGGTATCATTAAGTAACAGTTGCCTTTTTAGCTAAGGATTTCGGAATGAAAAATACCCTTTTCTGCCTGATGAATAAGAGAGAAAAAAGGTGCGGCAGATAGAGATTTGAAAAGAGGAAAGAATGATGCGAAAAAGAATTTTGGCTGTTTTAATAGCGATTCTTTGTTGTATGTCAGTGATGACAAATGTTGCGGCAAGTGATAGAATTAAAGTTGTTGTAAACGGGAAGTCGGTAGATTTTGCCAAAGCCCCCGTGATGATTGATGATCGGATGTTGGTTCCGATTCGTTCTGTGGCAGAAGCTATGGAATGTGAAGTCGGCTGGGATGCAGAAACCCAAGGCGTTTTGATATCAAACGAAACAACAAGCGTCACTTTGCGGATTGACCATGCTGATATGAAGGTTGTGAATAAAGAAAAGGAATCTGTTGTTTTATTGGATGTAGCTCCCATTTTGATTGAGGATACCACGTATCTTCCTTTAAGAATGGTTGCAGAAGCCTTGGGTGGCAGTGTTGTCTGGGATAAAGGAACAACCTATATCAATTATACTGTAAAAGACGAGCTGGAAGTTACTTATGTAGAACCGGTACATAATCCTGATGAGCATACCTTCTATTTTCAGAATGAAGCAAGATTTAATTTACCTGACAGCGGTGCCGGTTATTGCTGGGTTTGTTCCTATGCAATGGTACTGAGCGATGTGATGGGGTATCCCATTACTCCTGTAGATGTAGCAACAGTAAACTTAGAATATAACAGCAGCGGAGCCTATTGTTATCATTATCAGATTGTTTCAAGGTTTGGTGCAAAGTTTGTGCCGGCGGTAGATACTGCTTCTCCCTATTATAAAGGCTATGACCAGTATTTTGGTGCTACTTATCTGAATTTGCCGGATGAACAATCTGCAATCAATGCACTCAAGGAAGCACTTGATCGGAACCCTACAGGGATTTTGGTACGGTTTGAAGCGGTTTCTCCTCATACCATGGTCGCTATCGGATACGGAGGAAATACGATTTACTTTAATGAAACCATTCCTTACGGAAGCGGGTACAGCGAAACCAGCATTTATCGGAATATACCCTTTGACAAGACCTTCCCGGGAGGATATTGCGGATTAGGATTAAAGGATTTGACGTCCATTCAGGCAATTGTGCCACAATAAAAAATACGAATGCCATCACCTATTCGGTGATGGTTTTTTTATAAAAAAAACAAAAAATTTCTATTTACAAAAATTGTAAATTGTGATATAATAAAAATAGTCACTTAATCTAAATATTTTATTTTACTATTCTTCACGCGTAAGTTACCTTTCGGTAAAAATGTACGCTCTTTTTCTCTATGCGTGAAAGTATAGTAGAATATTTAAGTTAAGTGACTCTAACGAAGAGCTGTGCATTTTTCATGTGTGGCTTTCGTTGATTGCCACACATTTTTTATTGGAGGGACCACATGAAAAACGAAGTAGATTCTCTGGGAAGGTTTGTTATTCCTATAAAGTACAGAAGAAAAATGAACATAAATGCGGGAGATGAACTTGATGTTCTTTTTCAAAATGAAACGTTGGTACTGA
>JAZNAU010000038.1:0-130129 GCA_045586685.1 Clostridia bacterium | reverse complement strand
AAACAAGAGGCAAAGAAAGCAAAATGCATGGCTTTGCTGCAAGAAAGTTTTATTCAATTATTAGTTCGGTAGTAGGATTTGATATGTCAAACGCTTCTGACTTTAAACTGCTTGACCGTAAAGTTGTAGATATACTCAATAAAATTCCCGAAAGAAAAGGCTTCTTCAGAGCGATTTCTTTTTGGGTTGGATATCACAAAACAACTGTTGAATTTGAGGGTAATGAAACACTTGAAGGTGAATCAAAATGGTCTGCCATAGGTCTTTTGTAATATGCTGTTTCAAATATTTCGGCATATTCGACTGCACCTATGCAGATTGTGACGATACTTGGGGTTATAATGCTTATTATTACGGCTATTTTCAGTGTTTGGGCACTGATTGATAAAATTCGCGGCATTGCCCTTGAGGGTATGACTACCGTTATCATTATCCTGATATTTATAGGAAGTATTATGATGATAAGTCTTGGTATTATCGGATATTATGTTGCCCGTATTTACGATGAAATCAAAGGACGACCAAAATATATTGTTTCTTCAACCTGTAGGAGCAAATAAGAAAAATATAAATAGGTTTAAGGAGGTGCAAGATGGAAAGAAATGTGCTTGTGGACAGACTAAAAGGATATGCCTGTTTTTTGGTTCTGTTCGGTCATGTTATTATGGGAATCAGACTTGCCGGCTTAGATATTCCTAAGTTTTTTTGGGGAATGGAAAAGTTTATATGGTCTTTCCATGTTGCGCTTTTTCTGTTTTTGAGCGGTGTTGTCTATCAAGTTACGGGAGAATGGAAAAGTAAGAAAACCAAGTCAGGTTTTATTCTCTATAAGCTTTATACGATAGGTGTTCCATACATAGCTTTTTCAGTTGTTTATATCTTGATAAACAGTTTGGTTGGAGAATCAAATACAGGTTTTTTAGTTTCGGATATTCTTTATATATGGAAAACCCCTGTTGCTCAATATTGGTTTTTGTATGCACTGTTTTTTTTGTTTGGTATTTGGACAGCTTTTTCAGGAATGATAAAAAATTGGGAAATTACACTTATTATTGTTTTGATAGGCTATTTAGCTCCGCTTTTTGGTATTTCTCTTGGAAACTTGAATGTGGTATTTTATTCGGCACTTGCCTTTGGAATGGGAACATTTGTAAATTTTAAAAGCATTACAAATCTCTCGAATTGGTCTAAATGGTTAATTGTGTTTATTCATATAGTAACAGGTGTCGTGCTTGTTTTACTAAACAAAATAGAAACTCCATTCATAAAGGAATTCATGATGTTGTTTGGAATATATTCAAGTATTATGTTTATTTCTATGCTCCAATGCTGTAAAACTGTGGCTCGTTTTCTGGATTTCGTAAGTAAGTATTCTTTTCAAATATACTTATTACACACCATATTTACTGCCGGAATAAGAATAATGTTGATTCGTATGAATATACCCCAGTGGTGGATTCATATTCTTTTAGGAACCGTTTTCGGACTTTTATTTTCTGTAATGACAGCGGTGATTGCAAGGAAAGTTAAGCTTTTGAACTTCTTTTTCTTTCCTGCAAAAGCTTATGCATTGAAGAACGCAGATTTTTTTGTAATTCAGGACAAATAATCAGGGTTAAAAACCTGCAAAGCCATACTCCGACTGAGCTTGAGAAATAAAATGTGGCTTGTAATTATATTACATACGTGTCTTACAGAGTTTTTGCATTGATACTTTTTATCTTTCAATCAATCCATATTTGACTTTCATTCTTTCAAGCTTATCTATCATTGGCTCGGAGATGAACCATAGGAAGAAGACTGTCCCTAATGCGTGAATTAAGTCGTAGGGTATTCCCATAATCCAGGCAGAGATTATCATTGATTTTGTAGGGTTTGCCTGATACATGATTACAGATGCGGGGTTCATAATTCCGCCGTATATCAAAAGTGTTGCAACAAATCCGAAGATGCAAAGAGATAGCTTGGATTTACGAAGAAGTCCCTTTTTAAATAGAATTCCTGCGATAAATCCAATAATGCCAAAGGAAAACATCTGCCATGGTGTCCACGGTCCTTGTCCAAGGAAAAAGTTTGAAACAAACCCTGTTACTGCACCTACCAAGAATCCCGTTTCACCGCCAAAACAAACACCTGCAATAATAATCAGTGCAATTACGGGTTTAAATTGGGGTAATAGAACGAATATTATCCTTCCTGAAACTGCAATAGCACAGAGTACACTTATTACAATAAGCTCTCTTGCTTTTGGCTTTCTTGATTCAAATACCATACAAAAGGGAATCAAAGTTTCAAGAATGATGAAAAGACTTATCAAATAATACTTTCTGTCACCCAAGAAGAAAACACCGATATAAATGGTAAGGGGTATTAAAAGCAGTATCAGAAATGTTGCCATAAGGGTTCTTTTTGTCAGTTTTCGGTCTGATTTTGGAACTTGCAGTACTTCTATTCCAACGTCTTTTTGAGGAAAGAAGCAGAAACAACATGCAAACAAGAGCATGATCGTAGCCCCCTGATAAACGCCTGAATTGGCAAAAGCTGTTACATCCACATTGAATACATGGAACTCCATTTTCATCGGTAGGCACATTAACACAAAAAGGATTGCGAATAAACTACCGATAATCATTTTTGCGGAAGTCAGTTTTTTTACCGTTTTTTCTTGTGGCTTTTTTTTCTTTTGAAGCTTATGTAATTCTATATTTCTGGGTTGTTCTTTTTTCTTTAATCCATGACCACCACAGGCAAGAATAATATCTTCTGCCAAAACTGCATTAGGAAGGCGTGTTCTTGCCATACGATTTGCGGATGTGGTGTAGAAGTTCTTGCCTTTGAAAAATGCTCTCGGTGTATCAACCGATGTTAAACTGCCATCAAAAACAAGAGCACATCTGTCGGCATATTCAGCACAAAACTCAATATCGTGAGATACCATAAGAATGGTAACGCCATTTGTTTTTAAGTCCAAAAGAATATCTGCAAATTCTTCTTTAAATGGTGCATCCATTCCTTTTGTGGGCTCGTCAAGAAGCAGTATTTCAGGTTCCATAAGAAGAATCTTTGCAAGTGCGGTTCTTTGTTGTTCACCGCCTGATAAATCGTAGGGATGACTTTCTAATAGAGTTTCAATTCTGCAAAGCACCGATATGTTTTGTATCTTTTGTTCTTTTTCTTCTTTGGATAGCTTCTTATCGGAGAGTATTTCCATTAAATCAAGATAAACGGTTTTCTTCACAAATACGCTCTGGGGATTTTGCGGAAGCACACCCAGCAAGCCTTCATACAAATGCTTAATTTTAGAAATGCTTTGCCCTAAAATCTGCACATCTCCTCTGTATGGTTTGTTCAGACCTGATATAAGAGAAAGTGCTGTAGTTTTTCCTGTTCCGTTACCACCCATAAGACAAAACAACTCTCCCTTTTTGATGCTTACATTGAATCCCTTCACTACATCGGGTAGTTCCTTTTCGTATCGGAACCATACATCGTTCATTTCGATAACAATGTCATTATTTTCTTTCAAAGTATCCTCAGGAATGACATCGGGATTTAAAGTGTTTTCCCTTGAAAATTCTTCAAGCCAAGCTCTTCCGTCTCTTACAGTCAGAGGACAGGGGAGAGGGCTTTCAACGCATCCGTGAACTCGCATAGGAGAAGGAAGAGCTTTTAGCATTTCGTGATTTTTTAATTTGAGAATTTTGCCCGCCTCTATAGGTACTTCGTTTACAATAATTTTGCCCTCGTCCATTACAATCACTCTGTCTGCCATTGGGAAAGCTTCCTCCAAGCGATGCTCGGTGAGAATAACGGTAGTGCCCAGCTCACGGTTTATTTTCTCTAACGTTTTCAAAAACTCACCTGCGGCGATTGGATCAAGCTGACTTGTAGGCTCGTCCAATATTAAAACCGAGGGCTGCATAACCATAACAGATGCAAGGTTTAAGAGTTGCTTCTGTCCGCCGGAAAGCTCGGATATATTTTTGTAAAACCAATTCTGCATACCAAAAAATGATGCCATTTCTGACACCCTTGTTCTTATTTCATTTTGCTTATATCCAAGACTCTCTAAGCCGAACGCAAGCTCGTGCCATACCTTATCGGTTACAATCTGATTGTCGGGATTCTGCATGACAAAGCCAATGCCTGACGCCTGTTCTTTGGTATTGTAGCTTGACAGAGGTTTCCCGTTAAAATAAATAGTTCCGTTTATTTCACCGTGTGGTGCAAGGGATGATTTCAAGAGCCTTAACAATGTAGTCTTACCACAACCCGATTTCCCGCAAAGCAGAACAAACTCACCTTGATTTGCTGTGAAATTTATATCCATAAGTGCGTTAGCCGTTCTGTTAGGATATACAAAACTTAAATTTTCGATCTTAAAGCATTCCATTTTCTCACCTCCCACATTTCAATTATAATAGGATAAATACAAAGTAGCAGATATGCCACAAATACGCTGATGCTAAACGGTGTCACCTCTGTTGCCTGCATTGATGGGAAAAAGTTAAAATACATTCCTCCCATTAGATTTCCGGTAAATGTATATATCCCCAAAAGAAAAATACAAATGAGTGCTTTCTTATCACGTTTATCAAAAGTAAAGATTGAAAACGCCGTTCTTCCTGGTATTCCATATCCTCTTGATTTCATACTGTCTGCAGTTTCAATGGCATTTTCCAAGGCCCAAGTTGTCATGATTGAAAGAATAGTAAGCCCATTTCTTGCTCGTTTTATGATACTGCCGTTTGACACATCACGTCCCATACACCTTTGTGCATTTGTTACCACTTTTAACTGCGCTGAGAACTTTGGCACAAAACGAAGTGTCATAGAGATTATTAAAGACATTGCAGGAATGATTTTTCCAAACAGATAGAGAAACTTATCACTTGTCATAACCTCATTATAACAACTAAAATGACAGATTACACTTATAATCATAACAGCCGCACAAAGTCCGTAAATAATTGATTCCAATGTCAATGGATTCCCATCGGGCAAATATTTTATAATGGTTGCGCCCTCGTGGTTAAAGATGGGATTGATAAGAGCCATCAGGATAATCATGGGAAGCATATAGATGATATTGTTTTTTATTGTTTTCTTGCCTTTTAATATCACGGAATAGGCAAATCCACTTACAAGTGAAATACACAAACACGCAGGATGCATAAAAAAGCAGGAAAATCCGATTACAAATACAAAGTATGTAAAATTCACAATCGGGTGATAGGTTTTAAATTCGCTCATATATTTATTTCACTCTTTTCTCCTTTATTCTTTTAGTCCTGTCCGTTTAAAAAACGACGCATGCAATCAAAAAGCTGTGGTATTTTTTCTTTCAAAAAAATTACCACAGCTGAGTTTTTCTGTGATGAATCACAATTCAGTTGAAACGAAACTGAAACTATTATCCCTATGCAAACCAAGCACTTTCAAGATAACATCAAAGCAGGTCTTGTGAGTCGTGCCATATAGACGAAAAAAGCCCCCGTTTTTATGCTCTGCCTTCTCGGTTTCCCAATGACCGGTTTTCACCGACGGGCACAAAAACTTTGACACATACACCGACAGTATTTCCCAGGGGATTCTAACCCCATTCCCTTTTCATCGATTATGCCTTGCTAAGGAGCTTTTACGGTATAATCGACACTTTGTGTGAATTTATTACATTTTTACTTTATCATTTTAGCATATATTTTTATAAAAATCAATACACGAAATAAACAATTCTCTTATAAAACGAATTATTTTGGTATTGTATGGACAAATTACCCAATTTATTTGTGTACAAAACCTTGACAAAAAGGGAATTGCAATGTATAATAAACATATACAGTTTTTTGTGACTGACGGATGTGCGGAGTGACCGCAAGGGAGCAAGAAACGAAGAAAATGCCGACCGTCTGGGCAGTCCTTTTTTAGGACTGCCTTTTATCATAGGTTGAGGAGGAATTCAAGTGAAAAAAGTCGGAATCGTTATGGGAAGTGACAGTGATTTACCGGTAGTGGAAAAAGCCATTGATGTATTGCGTCAATATGAGGTGCCCTTTGAGGTGCATGTGTATTCTGCTCATCGGACACCGGAACAGGCAAAGGAGTTTTCTTCTACTGCCCGTGAAAAGGGATTCGGTGTTCTGATTGCGGCGGCAGGAAAGGCAGCTCATTTAGCAGGTGCAGTTGCGGCAAATACTACCTTGCCTGTTATTGGAATCCCCATTAAATCTTCTACATTGGACGGGCTTGATGCCCTTCTTTCTACTGTGCAGATGCCAAGCGGTATTCCTGTTGCCACTGTTGCCATTGACGGAGCAGCAAATGCAGCTTTGCTTGCATTACAAATATTATCCGTTTCGGATGAAACTCTTGCAAATAAACTGAACAAAGCAAGAACGGATGCTGCTAAAAAGGTGCTGGAAAAGAATGCGGCAATCGAGCAACAATATCAAAATTGAAAAAGAACACGTCTTGTCAAATGGCTCACGGCAAGGCGTCGTTTTGTTTTTATTCGGTGAGTCAGAAAGGACGAAAAACAAATGAAGAGCTTTAGTGAAAGCTATAAAGAGGCAGGGGTAGACATTACCGCCGGTTACAAAGCAGTGGAACTGATGAAACAACATATTGCAAAAACCATGACACAGGGTGCAATGTCGGATATCGGCGGATTTGGCGGTTTGTTTGAACTGGATATGACGGGAATAGAAAAACCCGTTCTTGTAAGCGGAACTGACGGAGTTGGTACTAAGCTGAAACTTGCATTTTTGATGGATAAGCATGATACGGTAGGAATTGACTGTGTTGCTATGTGTGTAAACGATATCATCTGTTGCGGAGCAAAACCCTTGTTTTTCCTTGATTATGTGGCTGTTGGAAAAAATGTGCCCGAACGGGTTGCAGCCATTGTATCAGGTGTGGCGGAAGGCTGTGTGCAGGCAGGATGTGCGTTAATCGGAGGAGAAACCGCTGAAATGCCCGGATTTTATCCTGAGGATGAATATGATTTGGCTGGTTTTTCTGTTGGCGTGGTGGATAAGAGTAAGGTGTTAAATAATAAGACCATTTGTGAGGGAGATGTGATTATCGCTCTTCCTTCAAGCGGTGTTCATTCCAACGGTTTTTCTCTGGTGAGAAAGGTGTTTGATGTGGAACATAGCGATATTACCGTACCTGTTGCAGAATTAGGGGGAAAGAGTGTTGGTGAAACTTTGCTGACTCCTACCAAAATTTATGTAAAACCCATGTTAAGCTTGTTTGAACAAGTGACCGTAAAAGCGGTATCTCATATTACAGGCGGAGGTTTTTACGAAAACATTCCCAGAAGTATTCCCAAAGGATTTGGTGCAAAAATCGAAAAATCTGCGGTTCGGGTTTTGCCTATCTTTGATTTAATTGCAAAGACAGGAAATATCCCTGAACGTGATATGTTCAACACCTTTAATATGGGTGTGGGTATGAGTATTGTTGTTTCGGCAAAGGATGCTCAAAAGGCGGTTTCTGTCCTGAAAGAAAACGGTGAAGATGCGTATATCATTGGTGAAATTATCCAATCGGATGAAGGTGTCGTACTATGCTGAAAACAAGAATTGCCGTGTTAGTTTCAGGGGGCGGAACCAATCTGCAGGCTTTGCTTGATGCCCAAGGACGGGGAGAAATTCCAAGCGGAGAGATTGTTTTGGTTATATCCAACAATGATGATGCCTATGCCTTGACCCGTGCGAAAAACGGGGGAGTGAAAACAGCGGTTGTATCCCGAAAAGCATACGGGGGGGATTTTGAAAAGGTGCTTTTGGAAACCTTGCAAAAAGCGAAGATTGATTTGATTATTCTGGCAGGCTTTATGTGTATTTTAAGCAAAGAATTTACGTCAATTTATGCTGATAGAATCATCAATGTGCATCCATCTTTGATCCCTTCCTTTTGCGGTAAAGGCTTTTACGGACTTCGTGTTCATGAAGCGGCATTGGAATACGGTGTGAAGGTAACGGGTGCAACAGTGCATTTCGTGAACGAAGTGCCTGACGGAGGCGCCATTATCCTTCAAAAAGCTGTAGAAATACAAGAAGGGGATACACCCGAAGTTCTGCAAAAACGTGTGATGGAGCAGGCAGAATGGAAGCTCCTTCCCAAAGCTACAGAAATGGTTTCTAAAAAATTACTGTTAGGAGAATAAATATGAATATTTACGAAACAAAATCCATTGGCGAAAGAATTCAAGGAAATTCTTATGTAGGCCGTGGTATTGTGATTGGAAAAAGCAGCAGTTGTGCGGTTTCTGCTTATTTTATTATGGGACGGAGCGAAAACAGCCGTAACCGTATTTTTATTGAAAAAGGGGAGGCTGTGGAAATCAATGCCTATGACCCTTCCAAATTAGAGGATCCCTCATTGATTATTTATTTCCCTGTCCGTAACTTTGAAAATAAAATGATTGTAACCAACGGAGATCAAACGGATACTATATATGAATTTTTGCAAAAGGGTGGTTCCTTTGAACAGGCACTTGCCACTCGGTGTTTCGAGCCGGATGCTCCCAATCTGACTCCTAGAATCAGCGGTATGCTGACTTTTTCGGAAAATGATTTTTCTTATCAGATGAGTATTTTAAAAAGTGCGGATGCAGAAGGGAGCGCTTGCAACCGTTATACCTATTCCTATGAACCCTTGCAAGGATTAGGGCATTTTATTCACACTTATGTGTGTGACGGAACTCCCATTCCTACCTTCCAAGGCGAACCGGAACGGATTGCAATTCCTGATGATATTGATGCATTTACAAAGGATTTATGGGAAAATCTGGATGAAGAAAACAAGGTTTCCTTGTATGTTTGCTATCGGGATTTGAAAACGGGCAGAAGGGAAACCAGGTTGATCAATAAGAACGGAGGAAATGGCTGATGAAAGAATTTGAATTAAAGTATGGCTGTAACCCGAATCAGAAACCAGCAAAAATTATGATGACAAACGGCGCGGAACTGCCTATTGAGATTTTAAACGGGAAGCCGGGTTACATTAACTTTTTAGATGCCTTTAACAGCTGGCAGTTGGTCAAGGAAATGAAAGAAGCACTGGGAATGCCTGCGGCAACCTCATTTAAGCATGTAAGCCCCACTTCTGCAGCAGTCGGGCTGCCTTTGAGCGATGAGTTGAAAAAGGCATGTTTTGTAGATGACATTGAAGGCTTGGATCAGTCTCCTCTTGCCTGTGCCTATGCAAGAGCACGGGGGACGGACAGAATGTCTTCTTTCGGTGACTGGATTGCGTTAAGTGATGAATGTGACGAGATCACTGCAAAACTGATTCAAAGAGAAGTGTCTGATGGTGTCATAGCTCCCGGTTACAGCGAAAAAGCTTTGGAAATTCTGAAAACAAAGCGTAAGGGCGGATATAATATTGTAAAAATTGATCCTAATTATGTTCCTGATCCTGTGGAAGTAAAACAGGTGTTTGGCATTACCTTTGAACAGGGCAGAAACAATTTTGAAATTAACAAAGAACTGCTTGCCAACGTTGTGACAGACAACAAGGAAATTCCTCAAGAAGCAAAACGGGATTTGATTATTGCTTTGATTACATTAAAATATACCCAGTCCAACTCTGTTTGCTATTGTAAGGATGGTCAGGCAATCGGTGTAGGAGCAGGGCAACAATCCAGAATTCATTGTACCCGTCTTGCAGGGAATAAGGCGGATATCTGGCATCTGCGTCAGCATGAGAAGGTGTTAAATTTGCCTTTTTTAGATACTTTGGGCAGACCTGACCGTGACAATGTGATTGATGTTTATATTTCCGATGAATGTGAAGATGTGTTGGCTGACGGTAACTGGCAACAATATTTTACTCATCAGCCTGATGAACTGACCCGTGAGGAAAAGAAAGCCTATCTGGCTAAGATGACAGGTGTTTGTTTGGGAAGTGACGCATTTTTCCCCTTTGGTGACAATATTGAACGAGCAAAGAAAAGCGGTGTTTCTTATATTGCACAGCCCGGCGGTTCCATTCGTGATGATAATGTCATCCAAACCTGTAATAAATATAATATGGCAATGTGCTTTACAGGCATGAGATTGTTCCATCACTAAAAAGGGAGGAAAAGTTATGAAAGTTATGGTTGTTGGCGGCGGCGGTCGTGAGCATGCCTTGATTCAGGCTTTGAAGAAAAGTCCTAAAATTACAAAACTGTATGCCCTTCCGGGAAATGGCGGAATCGGCAGAGACGCAGAATGTGTGAATATCGGTGCAAAGGATTTGGATGGTATGGTTACCTTTGCCAAAGAAAACAGCATTGATTTTGCTGTTGTGGCACCGGATGATCCCTTGGTGTTGGGTGCGGTTGACCGATTGGAAGAAATCGGGATTCCCTGTTTTGGACCCAACAGGGATGCGGCAATCATTGAAGGCAGTAAAGTATTTTCCAAAAATCTCATGAAACAATATGGGATTCCTACTGCCTCCTATGAAGTGTTTACCGAAATGGAGCCTGCTTTGGAATATTTAAAAACTGCTCCCATTCCTACTGTTATCAAAGCAGACGGACTGGCGCTTGGAAAAGGAGTTATCATTGCTCAAACAAGAGACGAAGCAATGGATGCAGTTCGTTCCATGATGGAGGATAAGATTTTTGGTGAAAGCGGTAGTCAGATTGTCATTGAAGAATTTTTGACAGGACCAGAGGTTTCCGTTCTTTGTTTTACTGACGGAACAACTTTAATCCCCATGATTTCCTCAATGGACCACAAGCGTGCATTGGACGGAGATGAAGGGTTAAACACAGGGGGTATGGGAACCGTTGCCCCTAATCCTTATTATACAGAACAGATTGCCAATGAATGTATGGAAACCATTTTTATGCCTACAATTCAGGCAATGAAGAAGGAAAACAGAACCTTTAAAGGGTGCTTGTATTTTGGCTTGATGCTGACAGAAAAAGGACCCAAGGTGATTGAGTATAACTGCCGTTTCGGCGACCCTGAAACTCAGGTAGTGTTGCCCCTTTTGGAAAGTGATTTGTTTGACATTATGGAGCATATTGCAAAGGGGACACTTGACAAGGCTGAAGTTCGATTTTCTGAAAAATCTGCTTGCTGTGTTATTGTTGCATCGGGCGGATATCCCACTTCCTATCAGTCAGGCTACGAAATGACCTTGCCTGAACCCAATGAGGATGAAATGATTTATATTGCCGGTGCAAAGGAGCAGGATGGTAAGTTATATACTGCGGGAGGACGGGTGCTGGGTGCCACTGCTGTTGCGAAAGATTTAGAGAGTGCCATCAAAAAAGCCTATGCCCTGACAGAACAAATCTCGTTTACCGATGCTCACTATCGGAAGGATATTGGCCAGCGCGCCTTAAAAGCTCTACAGTAAGGAGAAAAACGTATGGTATATAGAATCTATGTAGAAAAAAAGCCGGAGCTCGCTTTTGAAGCAAAGGCGTTAAAAGAGGACTTATCCGGTCTTTTACAAATTGAAGGGTTAACAAATATCAGGTTGGTGAACCGTTATGATGTGGAACGGATTACGCCCGAGCTTTTTGAACAGTGTAAAAACACAGTGTTTTCCGAACCCCAGTTAGATACGGTATCCGATTCCTTGGATACAGGTGATGCAGTAGTGTTTGCAGTGGAATATTTGCCCGGTCAGTTTGACCAACGTGCCGATTCTGCAGCACAATGTACTCAGATTATTTCCAAACAAGACAGACCTCTCGTGCGTACTGCAACGGTTTATCTGCTTTATGGTTCTTTGAGTCAGGACGATGTGGAGCGGATTAAAAAATATGTTATTAACCCTGTGGAAAGCCGTGAAGCTTCTTTGGAACCTTGCGATACTTTGAATATGGCTTATGATGTACCTGAACAGGTTGCGGTATTAGAAGGCTTTTGTAAGAAAAATGCGGAAGAATTGAAAGCGTTTATCAAAGAACTGGGATTGGCAATGGATTATGATGACATTTGCTTTTGTCAGCAATATTTTCAAAGTGAAAAGCGGGACCCTACTATTACCGAGATAAAAATGATTGATACTTATTGGTCGGATCATTGTCGTCATACCACTTTCCTGACAACCATTGATCATGCTGAATTTGAGGATGAACTGTTGCAAAAAACCTTTGAAGAATATTTACAGACCAGACAGGAATTGGGCAGAACCAAGCCTATCAACTTAATGGATTTGGGTACTCTGGCAGGAAAATATTTAAAACAGCAGGGGAAACTGGACGGCCTTGATGAATCTGAAGAAATCAATGCTTGTACCGTTAAAATTAAAGTGAATGTAGAAGGGGAAGAACAGGATTGGTTGTTGCTCTTTAAAAACGAAACTCACAATCATCCTACAGAAATTGAGCCCTTTGGCGGTGCGGCAACCTGTATCGGCGGTGCAATCCGCGACCCCTTGTCCGGTCGGTCTTATGTGTATGCCGCCATGCGTGTAACAGGTGCGGCTGACCCCCTAAAGCCTGTTTCCGAAACCATGGAAGGAAAGCTCCCTCAAAGAAAGATTGTTACCACTGCGGCAGCGGGGTACAGTTCTTACGGAAATCAGATTGGTCTTGCTACCGGTCAGGTTGATGAATTGTATCATCCCGGTTATGCGGCAAAGAGAATGGAAATCGGTGCAGTGATTGCGGCGGCTCCCGCCAAGAACGTTCGCCGTGAATGCCCTCAGGATGGGGATGTTGTCATTTTGTTAGGCGGCAAAACGGGGCGTGACGGTTGCGGCGGTGCAACAGGGTCTTCCAAATCTCATACCTTGGAATCCTTAGAAAGCTGCGGTGCAGAAGTGCAGAAGGGAAATGCGCCCGAGGAAAGAAAATTGCAACGATTGTTCCGTAACGAAGAAGCTTCTTTGTTGATAAAGCGTTGTAACGACTTTGGTGCAGGCGGTGTTTCTGTTGCAATCGGCGAATTGGCAGATGGGATTCGAATTGATTTGAATGCAGTCCCCAAAAAGTATGAAGGACTGGACGGAACTGAGCTTGCGATCAGTGAATCTCAGGAAAGAATGGCTGTTGTTGTAGCGGAAAAAGATGCAAAGCGCTTTTGCCAGTTAGCTGACGGTGAAAACTTAGAATCGACCGTTGTTGCTGTTGTAACAGAGGAACCAAGACTTGTGATGAACTGGAATGGAGTAGAAATTGTGAATCTGTCTCGTGAATTTTTAAATTCCAATGGGGCCGAAAAACACATTACTGTAACAGCGGCAAAACCTGAACACTATGAAAAAGAAATTTCTGATGATTTCTCCGGTCAGATGAAAGCGTTAGCGGGGGATTTGAACGTTTGCTCTAAGAGGGGACTTAGCGAACGGTTTGACTCCACGATCGGGGCAGGAACAGTGCTCATGCCCTTTGGCGGAAGGTATCAGAGAACTCCTATTCAGACAATGGTGCATAAGGTTTCTGTTGAAAAACAGCATACGGATACTTGCTCCTTTATGTCCTGGGGTTACAATCCCTTTATTTCAGAAAAAAGTCCTTATCACGGAGCCTACCTTGCAGTGATTGAATCGGTATCTAAACTGATTGCAGCAGGTGCCGAGTTTAAGGATGTATATTTAACCTTCCAGGAATATTTTGAAAAGCCTATGAAGGATGCAAAACGATGGGGAAAACCTTTGTCTGCACTGCTTGGTGCATTTAAAGCACAAATGGAACTGGAAATTGCCGCAATCGGCGGAAAAGACTCCATGAGCGGAAGCTTTGAAAAGCTTGATGTTCCACCTACCCTTGTGTCCTTTGCGGTCACCACAGGAAAAACAAGTGATGTTATTTCTCCTGAATTGAAGGAAGCGGGCAATCAGGTTATCTGGTTAAAGCCTGAAATTGACGAAAACGGTCTGCCTGTCACTGCATCTTTAAAAAATGTTTATCATATGGTCACAGATTTAATGCGTCAGGGCATAGTAAAGGCTTGTTACACTCCCACCTACGGCGGTGTTGCAGAGGCTATTCTGAAGATGGCTATGGGGAATGGTATTGGCTTTACTTTTGCTGACGGTATTACAACGGAGGAATTGTTTGGTTATTCTTACGGCTCCTTCCTGTTGGAAGTAACAGAGGAATGTGACGAGGCATTGGTTGTTGGTACCACTACACAAAGGGCTGAAATCACATACGGCGGGGAAAGTGTAACCCTACAAGAATTATCTGAAATATATGAAAATAAATTAGAATCGGTATTTTCTTGTAATATTAAACAGGAAGAATCAAATATTCCTACTGTTTCGTATCAAGTTGAAAGTCGCGTTGCACCCAAGATTAAAGTTGCAAAACCGAAGGTTCTGATTCCGGTATTTCCTGGAACCAACTGTGAATTTGATACTGCGAAAGCATTGTCCGATGGTGGTGCTGAACCTGAAATTATTGTGATTAACAACCTGTCCTCTAAAGGAATTGCTGAATCTGTTTCCTACTTTGCAAAGAAAGTAGAGGAGGCTCAAATGATTTTTATTCCCGGCGGATTTTCCGGCGGTGACGAGCCTGATGGTTCCGGTAAATTTATTACTGCATTTTTTAGAAATCAGGAAGTCAAAGAAGCGGTAACAGATTTACTTGATAACCGTGACGGTTTGATGTGCGGTATCTGTAATGGATTCCAGGCATTGATCAAATTGGGGTTGGTGCCTTACGGCAGAATTTTAGAGCCTGATGAGCATTGTCCTACCTTAACCTATAACGTGATTGGCCGCCACCAATCCAAACAGGTGCGGACGAAAATTACCTCTAATCTTTCTCCTTGGCTTGCCAATACCAATGTAGGTGATATTTATACGGTGCCCATTTCTCATGGGGAAGGCCGTTTCATTGGAGAAAAAGAACTGATTGAACAACTGATTCAAAATGGTCAGGTTGCGACCCAGTATGTGGATGATAATGGAAATCCAAGCAGTCAGGTGCAGTTTAATCCCAATGGTTCTATGTATGCTATTGAAGGAATCACCTCTCCTGACGGCAGAGTGTTCGGTAAAATGGGTCACTCTGAAAGAATCGGAACTGGCTTGTATCAGAATGTTCCCGGAAATTATGACATGGGTATGTTTGCAGCTGCTGTGAAATACTTTTTATAAGAGGTGAGGGAAAGTGAAAAGCGATATCGAAATTGCCCAAAGTGTGACGATGAAACCCATTACGGAAATAGCCAAACAAATTCCTATTTCGGAAGAACACTTAGAGCAATACGGAAGATATAAAGCGAAGGTGGATTTATCTCTTCTAAAAGAGGGAAAAAAGGGCAACGGAAAACTGATTTTGGTTACTGCTATTACCCCCACTCCTGCAGGGGAAGGAAAAACCACTACCACCATTGGTCTGGCGGACGGAATGAAACGAATCGGGAAAAACGTGATTGTTGCCCTGAGAGAGCCATCTCTTGGCCCTGTGTTCGGGGTAAAAGGCGGGGCAGCTGGGGGCGGTTATGCTCAGGTAGTCCCAATGGAGGATATCAATCTTCATTTTACCGGTGATTTTCATGCCATCGGTGCTGCGAATAATCTTCTTGCTGCCATGCTTGATAATCATATTTATCAGGGAAATGCTTTGAATATTGACCCTCGGAAGATCACATGGAAACGCTGTGTGGATATGAATGACAGACAGCTCCGTTTTGTGGTTGACGGACTTGGGGGTAAGGTCAATGGTGTTCCAAGAGAGGATGGATATGACATTACCGTTGCATCTGAAATTATGGCAGTGCTTTGTTTGGCATCTTCGGTTACTGACCTAAAAGAACGGCTTTCAAAAATTATTGTTGGCTATACTTATGATGATACCCCCGTGACAGCGGGAGATTTGAAAGCACAAGGTGCAATGATGGCTCTGTTAAAGGATGCTATTAAGCCCAATCTGGTTCAGACGTTGGAAGGAACTCCTGCCTTTGTTCACGGAGGCCCCTTTGCTAATATTGCTCATGGTTGTAATTCGGTAATGGCAACAAAACTGGCGTTAAAATTAGGGGATTATGTGGTGACGGAAGCGGGCTTTGGTGCGGACCTTGGTGCTCAGAAATTTTTGGATATTAAGTGCCGTGTTGCCGGTTTGCAGCCTTCTGCAGTTGTAATTGTAGCAACCATTCGTGCTCTTAAAATGCATGGCGGGCTTGCAAAAACTGAACTTGGGGAAGAAAATTTAGAGGCTTTGAAAAAGGGCGTTCCTAATCTTCTTCGGCATGTTTCCAATATTAAAGAAGTATATCGCTTACCTTCCGTGGTAGCTGTGAACCGTTTCCCTACAGATACGGATGCAGAAGTACAGTTATTGATTGATGAGTGTAACAAGCTTGGTGTCAACGTGGTATTATCCAATGTATGGGCAGAAGGTGGAAAAGGAGGAATGGAACTTGCAGAAGAGGTGGTTCGCCTTTGTGAACAAGCCAACGATTTTTCCTTCAGCTATTCACTCGACCAATCTATTCCCGAAAAAATTGAGGCAGTTGTGAAAAAGGTGTATGGTGGTGATGGTATCAATATTACCCCTACCGCACAAAAACAAATTGATTCCTTAACAAAATTGGGATTCGATAAATTACCTATCTGTATCGCAAAAACTCAATATAGTTTTTCAGACGATCAGACAAAGCTGGGTGCACCGGATGACTTTACAGTTACAGTTCGTAACGTTAAGGTGTCTGCCGGAGCGGGCTTTCTGGTTGTATTGACCGGAGATATTATGACCATGCCAGGTCTTCCTAAAATTCCTGCTGCTGAACGGATTGATGTGAATGAACAGGGTGTCATCAGCGGATTATTTTAAATAAAATGGAAAAGAGGACAGGAAATGATAGTGGATCATATTCAAAATTTTGAACAGTACGGATTTTCTAATGATGATTTTAAAAAGGTGTTTGAAGTTTTAAAAACCCTTGATAAAGACTCCCCTCTGGGCAAAAGAGTTATTGAAGAAGGACGTTTATGGGTTGATGTAAGTGTTGCCAGAGAAAGAACGGAGATTGCTGAATTTGAAGCCCATAAAGATTTTATTGATATTCATTATCTCTTATCCGGAAAGGAAGAATTTGGGTTTGCCAATGTTGACGGATTGAGAGTGACAACTCCTTATAATCCCCAAAAGGATGTGGAATTTTATAGGGATAACGGAATTTCCATGATTCTGGAACAAGGATATTTTTGCGTGGTATTCCCACAGGATGCTCACATTCCTTTTAAGAAAAAAATAGGAGCACAACCTTTAATTCGTGCTGTTGCAAAAATAAAAATGAAATAATAAAATGAAGGAGCTTCGGTAAATCACTTTATCGAGGCTCCTTTTTTCTATAATAGATTATTTAATTTTTGCATTTCTTCTTTGCTTGGTTCAGTAAACTGAGAAAAAGGAAAGGGTAGTCCCATGTTTTTATATTTCGCTTCGCACATTTTATGGAAGGGCAGTAATTCAATTTTTTGAACGCATGACTTGCCTTGAACAAGCGCTTTTAGCCCATTGATGTTTTCTGTTGAATCGTTTAATCCTCCCACAACCACATGACGAATCCAACAAGGGATGTTCCTTTCTTCCAGTATTTCCAGAAAGGAAAGGGGAGCGGAAAGAGGACATCCAATATATTTTTTATAGTCTTCTTCCGTCGTCATTTTCAAGTCTAATAGAACCAAATCGCAGTTGTCAAGGACGTCATTGACCGACTCGTTCCAAATGCTCCCTGACGTATCAAGAGTCGTGTGAATTCCAAATTTTTTGCAAAGCGAAAAAGCATCTGCAACAAATTCACTTTGGAGTAAGGGTTCACCGCCTGACAAAGTAATTCCGCCTTCTTTTCCAAAATATTCTTGATACCGCATAGCCTTTTCTACAAGTTCAAGAGGGGAATATTCGGTATAATTTCCGTGACATACATCAACATTATGGCAATAACCGCAATGAAGGTGACATCCGTGTAAAAAAGCTACAAACCGAACTCCCGGACCGTCTAACGTTCCCAATGACTGAACACTGTGAATTTTCCCCGTCATAATGATTCATGGAAGGTACGGCTGATGACTTCCCTTTGCTGTTCCTTGGACAGTTTATGAAAATTGACTGCATAGCCGGATACCCGAATGGTTAGATTGGGGTAAGCCGAGGGGTTATTATAAGCTTCTACCAGTTGTTCCCGCGTCATCACATTCACGTTAATATGATGTGCCATTTTGGCAAAATAACCCTTTAAGACGGAAACCAGATTGGAAACACGATCCTCTTGGGTTTTTCCTAAAGAATCTGGGACAATGGAAAATGTATTGGAAATTCCGTCACGACAAGCGGTGTATGGTAATTTTGCAACCGAATTCAAAGAAGCCAATGCCCCGTTTGTTTCCCGATTGTGCATAGGGTTTGCACCCGGTGCAAAGGGTTCTCCCGACTTTCTTCCATCCGGTGTTGCTCCTGTCTTTTTACCGTACACAACATTTGATGTAATAGTCAGAACAGAAAGAGTATGTTCTGCATCCCGATAGGTAGGAGTCTTTCTCAGCTCCACAATCATTTCTTCTGTAATTTGTTTTGCAATAGAGTCAACTCTATCGTCATCATTTCCGAATTTAGGAAAATCGCCAATGGTTTCAAAATCAACAATCTGACCTTCTTCATTTCTGATTGTTTTTACCTGAGCATATTTGATTGCACTCAAGGAATCAGCCAGTACAGACAATCCTGCCACACCAAATGCCATGAAACGATGAACATGAGTGTCATGGAGTGCCATCTGAATTTTTTCATAGGCATATTTATCATGCATGCAATGAATAATGTTCATGGTTGAAACGTACAGCTCGCAAAGCCATTCCCGATATTGGTTAAACCGCTTGATGACCTTGTAATAATCTAAAATTTCATCCTCATAGACAGTGGTCTGAGGTCCCATTTCCAAGCCGGACATAGGGTCTTTTCCACCGTTCAATGCCAATAAAAGCAGTTTTGGTAAATTACATCTTGCACCGAAGAATTGCATTTGCTTTCCTACTTGCATAGCGGATACGCAGCAGGCAATGGCATAATCATCACCATAGAGAGGACGCATCACGTCGTCATTTTCATACTGAACAGAGTTGGTTTTAATTGATATTTCCGCACAGAATCGGCTAAAGCCTTCCGGCTGATCATTTGACCATAAAATAGTCAGATTGGGTTCTGGTGCGGCACCTAAGTTATAAAGGGTGTTCAGTACACGGAAAGAGTTTTTGGTAACTAAGGTTCTGCCGTCTGTTCCCATTCCGCCTACTGCCTCGGTAATCCACATGGGATCACCGCCAAATAATTCGTTATATGCGGGCGTGCGCAGATGACGAGCCATCCGAAGCTTCATAACAAAATCATCCATCAGCTCCTGTGCTTGTTCTTCCGTTAAAGTGCCCCGTTTGAAGTCCCGTTCCATATAAATGTCAAGAAAGGTGCTGACACGACCCAATGACATTGCTGCTCCGTTTTGTTCCTTAATTGCAGCAAGATATGCAAAATACAGCCATTGAATGGCTTCTTTTGTGTCTTTTGCGGGAAGGCTGATGTCATATCCGTAGGATAGAGCCATGTCTTTCAGTTTGTTTAAAAAATCAATCTGACGGTAAACTTCTTCCCGTAATTTTATGTTTTCTTCAGACATCTGTTGGTTGGCAAGTGCACGATTGTCCTTTTCTTTTTCTTCAATCAATTGGTCAACACCATACAGGGCAACCCGTCTGTAATCCCCAATAATTCTTCCTCTGCCGTAGGCATCAGGCAAACCCGTGATAATTCCGCTTTTTCTTGCCTTTCTGATTTCATCGGTATAAACTCGGAATACACCGTCGTTATGGGTAGTTCGATATTTGAATTCGCTTTCAATTTTAGGGGACAGCTCCTTACCGTAACTTTTACAGGCATCACGGCACATACGGATTCCTCCGAAAGGATTTACCGCACGCTTTAACGGGGCATCTGTCTGCAGTCCTACAATCAGTTCCCTGTCCTTGTCCAGATAACCGGGAGGGAAAGTGGTCAAAGAGGCAGCGGTTTCAGTATCGATTTCGTATACACCGCCACGATTCCGTTCTTCCTGCAACAGCTGATCCAGTTTTTCCCGAAGCTCATTTGTTCTGGAAGTAGGACCGGTTAAAAAAGAAGAGTCTCCTTCGTAGGGTGTATAATTTGTTTGAATAAAATTACGAACATCTATGGTTTTTTGCCACATTCCTGATTTAAAATCCATAGCAATTCCTCCTTTCTGAAATAAAAAGAGCAGACTCATAAAATGAATCTGCCCAGACGGTCGGCATTAAGCAAGTCCGGGCATGTTTGCTCATTCTTGCTACAGGCCTTGTGCTCCCTTGTGGTTCCCCACAAAATTCCGTCAGTCGCACAAGACTTTGTATTATGTTTTAATTATACACCATATCTTGTACAATGTCAAGCATTATTTTTACCAAACTCGATCTTTTTTGAATGGCTTGGTATAATCCTTTACTAACAGAGCCCGAACATAGCCCCGATCCTTGGTTGTAGAGTCAATATAAAATCCCCTTGCGTAGTAAAACCGAACCAAAGAGGTAACGGTTGATGCGGTATGTAAAATTATTTTTTCAACACCGGCATCCACCATAGTGCGGTCAACCACATTCATTAAAGCCTTACCGATTCCGTTACTCTGGAAAGCAAGACGAACACCAAAACGACTTAAATATGCAGTCTTGTCATTTTTTATATCCACACGGACACTTCCAACGGGAATCCCGTCAATGAAAGCAACAAATACATATTTATTTTCAATGTCGTAAAGAATATCCTCTTCCGTTTCATTCAGCGCTTCTGTATTTTCAATCCCTGCCATTTCAACATATTTTTCAAATGCTTCTCTGGTTACTTCAAGGATAAAAGGAATATCTTCGGGAACTGCTTGCCGGATTTGAAACCCCTTGTCAGTTGTAATCAATGTTAATTCCTCCTTAGTCAGCCATCAATAATGCCATAATTGCTTTTTGAGTATGCAATCTGTTTTCTGCTTCATCAAAAATAACAGATCGGGGACCGTCAATGACTTCTTCAGTTACCTCGTAACCGCGATAAGCGGGAAGACAATGTAAAAAGATGGCATCGTCCTTGGCATGCTTCATGAGAGCACTGTTTATCTGATAATCTTTGAATACCTTCAGCCGTTCTTCTTTAGAGCCTTCCTGTCCCATGCTGAGCCATGTGTCCGTGTAAACTGCATCTGCATCTTTTATTGCCTGAACAGGGTCGTAGGAAATGTCAATGACAGCTCCTGTCTTTTTCGCATCTTCTTTGGCATTTGCAATCACTTCTTCGTTACATTCAAAACCTTTTGGTGTTGCGACAGAAACGTTCACACCCAGCTTTGCCCCTGCATACAAAAGGGAGTGGGTCATGTTATTTCCGTCACCCAAATAGGCAAGTTTTAACCCTTCCAGTTTTCCCTTGTGTTCGGTAATGGTCAGCATATCAGTAAGAGCCTGACAAGGATGCAACAGGTCTGTCAGACCATTGATAATGGGAATAGAGCCGAATTTTGCTAAATCCTCTACATCACTTTGTTCAAAGGTTCTGATCATAATGCCGTCTAAATAACGGGAAAGAACGTTTGCTGTATCATAAATGGTTTCTCCCCGTCCTAATTGAATGTCATTGGAGGATAAAAAGAGGGCATGACCTCCCAGTTGATACATTCCCACCTCAAAAGAAACTCTTGTTCTGGTGGACGATTTGGAAAAAATCATTCCTAATGTTTTATTTTTTAAGATGGGGTGGGGGATTCCTCTTTTTTGTTTTTCCTTTAGGTCCTGTGCAACAGATAAAATTTGTTTGGTTTCGTCTGTTGTAATGTCATGAATGGATAATAAGTGTTTCATTGGATAACCTCATTTCAAAAATGTATATTTATTCATTGATAATCTTAGTAAATACTGCAATAAATTCAGAGGCTTGTTCTTTTGTCAGAATCAAGGGGGGGACCAAACGAAGGGCCGTACCGCCTGCAGTTCCTACCAAGTACCCTTGCTCAAACAGTTTTTGTTGATAGGTCTTGGTATTATCAGTTTCGATTCCCAGCATCAAGCCCATTCCCCGAACTTCAATTATATGGGGGGAATTGATGCTTTCTAAACTTTCTTTTAAGTATGCACCTACGGTTTTGGCGTTGTCCAGCAGGTGTTCCTGTTCAATACATTCCAGTACCGCAAGTCCTGCGCAACAAGCAAATCCGTTTCCGCCGAAGGTTCCGCCATGGTCTCCGGGGGAGAAGGCAGAAGCGACAAAATCCTTTGCGCAGCAAGCACTGATAGGCATGCCGTTCCCCAATGCTTTTGCGGTGGTGAAAATGTCTGGCTCAACATCAAACTGTTGGTATGCATATAAAGAGCCTGTCCGTCCGACCCCTGTCTGAACTTCGTCAAAAATTAGCAAAACATCATTTTCGTCGCAGAGAGCACGAAGCTTCTTTAAATACTCTTTGTCAGCCGGATGAACACCGCTTTCTCCTTGAATGGGTTCTAACATAATGGCACAGACAGAGCCGTCAATAAGTGCTTGCAATCCATTAAAATCATTCAACTCTGCGTGCATAAAACCAGGAGTCAAAGGCTTGTATGGAGCTTGATATTTGGGTTGACCCGTTGCGGCAACGGTAGTCAGAGTTCTGCCGTGAAAGGAATGATTCAGGGTAATGATTTTATATTTTTCTGTATTTCCTTTTTTGTATTGATAAATCTTTGCAAGCTTAATGGCACACTCGTTTGCCTCTGCACCGCTGTTTGCAAAATAAACCTTGTCTGCACAGGTGGAATCGGTCAGGGTTTTTGCAAGATTGGCTTGGGTTTCTACATAATAAATATTAGAGGTATGCAATACTCCCTGCCTAAGATAATCGCACATTTTCTTTGTCCATACAGGATGATTGTATCCCAAAGCATTGACGGCAATCCCCGCAAACAAGTCCATATATTTTTTGCCATTTGTATCGTATAAATATACACCTTCACCTTTTGTAAAACAAACAGGTGTTCTGGGACCGAACACATTCATAAAATGCTGTTGATCCAAGGCTTGTATCTGTGCTAAATCCATCTTCTGTACCTCCCTATAGTCGTTGTGTAATATTATACACTAAAACGAATAAAAATGCAAGCCTTTTTTAGAAATTTGAGAATGATTTTTCATATTTTTTGAAAGAGCAAAATATTATAGATAATTTAGACAAAAAAGCAAATTTTCGAAGGTTTTTTCAGTTTATCAATGGTATAATTTAAAAAAACTGTCAAACTTGACAGGAAAAAGGAGAGAGCTTTATGAAAATCCCTAAACTTGAAGAATTGACCTTGCGTGAAAAAATTGGTCAGACAATGATCCTTCAACTTAAGAGATTGAAAGAATTGGAAAACCCAAGACAATATTTTACGGATAATCCCATTGGCGGTATTTGGGAAAGTACGGAAGCAAAAGAGGTTTTTCAAGCAATTGAAACTGAGTATGGAAATCCAGAATTATTGGGAAGAAAAGAAAATATGCTTATTAACTTCGAAAATTTTGTTAATGAATGCATAAAAATTCCTATGATACCTGCCATTGATGCAGCACAAGGCATTCCGGAAAGTAAATTTGAGAACCATGCTGCTCTTCCCACTGCAGCGGGACTTGGAGTAACCAGAGATGCTGACTTGGCATATCGCTATGCAAAAAACTTAGCAGAAGATGCTCGCGAATCAGGTTTTCGTTGGATATGGAGTCCTGTTGCGGACAATCCCGGTTTTTATAAGGATTTGCGTTTCTTGTCTTCTGATCGCGAAAACAACTGTAAGCTTCTTTCTGCATTTATAAAAGGGATGAGAGATGGAAACATAGCATCAGGTGCAAAGCATTTTCCCGGAAGTGATCCATATGAATATAGAGATACTCACTTTTGCACAGCTTCCTATTCAGTAACTTATGAAGAATGGGAAAAAACTCAGGGCAAGGAGTTTAGGGCATGTATTGAAGCTGGCGTTGATAGTATTATGGTTGGTCATGGCACCTTTAAAGATGTGGATGATACCAGAGTAAACGGAGCACTTTTGCCATCCACTCTTTCTTACAAGGTTGTAACGGGGTTGATTAAAGAAAAATTAGGTTTTGAAGGAGTATGCGTGACAGATGATACAAGCATGAAAGCATTCAAAGCAGTGTATCCCGAAGGACAGGTTTATGTCGAATGTTTAAAAGCGGGAATGGATATGATTGTTGCTCCCACTCCTCTTAATTATATTGATATTATTGAAGAGGCTGTACTTTCAGGAGAACTTTCTGAAAGCAGAATTGACGACGCTTGTCGAAGAGTTTTAAAATTAAAGGAAAAGGCAGGGTTGTTTTCTCAAGGGAAAATACCTCATGTGAACGAGGAACGAATGGAGGAAATTGCAAATAATATCCATCAAGTTGCTGAAGAAATTGCTGAAAAAGGACTTACCTTAACTGCCAACAGAACAAATTTTGTGCCTGTCGATAAAAATAAAATTAAAAAGGTAAAGATTGTTTACATTGGTTATTCTGATCTGTGTCTAAAGCGTATTGAACAATATATGATTCCTGAATTTGAAAAACATGGCGCAAAGACGGATTTTCAAGTAGGTTTTTCCTATGAGGATAATGCCACCTTGAATGAATATGATCTTATTGTGTATGCAACCTATGTTGGATTCCATGCACCTCCCGGAGGACAGTTCTTCTTCGGTAACGAATGTAAGATGATGCGCAGTATTATGATAGAAGGCTTGGAAAAATCAGTAGGCGTTTCTTTTGGTTCACCTAACATTTTCTTCAACTACTTTACTACTGCTCATACATTTGTTAACTGCTATAGTTATAACAAGGAATCCGTTGAAGGTTTTGTAAGAGGACTTTACGGAGAGCTGAACTTTACTGATCAAAGTCCATTCCCGTTAAATCCCATCACAAAAACAAATGATGTATATTGATTAACAAATGATAAAAGGAACTGTATCCCTTCGGATACAGTTCCTTTTTGCAGATAGAGGGCATCAATAGAAATTTGGTTAACACCAATTCGGTTTCCCTATGTCTGCTATTATCACTGATTATGAAATCAGCTTATTTCATGCTGTTTTCGTAAGATTCAATCATCTTTTTAACCATCTGGCCGCCAACAGATCCTGCCTGACGAGAGGTCAGATCTCCGTTGTATCCCTGCTTCAGGTTTACGCCAACTTCGCTGGCAGCTTCCATTTTAAATCTTTCCATAGCTTCCTTTGCTTCAGGTACCATAGTCTTGTTTCTAGACATAATCATTTTCACTCCTATAAAAATTTTTTGTAATCAAGTTACAATCATATTTTGTGTCGGAATGTAAAGAATATGCTGGAAAAATGCGGTATTTTTAATAATTTTCTGCTTCTAATTGAAAATAACTTTGTGCATGGGAACAAACGGGGCAAACACCGGGTGCATCTGTTCCTTCATGAATATGTCCGCAGTTGGAGCAAAGCCATTTGACGTTTTCTTTTTTCTGAAATACTTCTTTATTTTTAATATTGGAAAGTAATGTTAAAAATCGTTCTTCGTGGTGCTTTTCAATGTCCGCAACCTTCGAAAATAATGCGGAGATTTGGTCAAATCCCTCTTCCTTTGCTTCTTGGGCAAATTGTTTATACATTTCAGACCACTCAAAATGCTCACCATCTGCGGCATCCTGTAAATTGATGTCTGTTGATTGCATTCCGTTATGAAGTAATTTAAACCAGATTTCCGCGTGTTCCTTTTCGTTATTTGCCGTTTCGGTAAAAATAGCACCGATTTGCTCATAACCGTCTTTTTTAGCTTTTGAAGCATAATAGGTATATTTGTTTCTTGCCTGTGATTCTCCGGCAAATGCTGCCATTAAATTAGCTTCTGTCCTACTTCCTTTCAAATCCATAGAGAAAACCTCCTAAAATAAAATCACTCTTCGTCATTAGAATGAACAAAGAGTGATTCTTTTATACCATTTTTTTCAAATCACAGATTTAAATATTTCTTTGCTTCCGTCAAGGCTTCAGCAACGGCTCCTGGTGCACCCGCAATCCCACGTTCTTCCACACAGGTTTGAACACTGATTTCTTTGTAGATATCCTGTTCAATCAGGGGAGAGAAGGTTTTAAATTCTTCCATTGTAAAATCGTCAAGTGCCTTTTGATGTTCAATGGCATATGCCACCATCCGTCCAATAATTCCGTGAGCATCACGGAAGGGAACCCCTTTTTTCACCAAATAATCAGCCGCATCTGTTGCGTTGGTAAATCCCAGTCTTGCTTTTGAAAGCATTTCCTCTTTTTGAACTTTCATGGTGTCAATCATTTTGATAAATACCTGTAAACACATTTTCACTGTGTCCACCGCATCAAAAATCTGTTCCTTATCTTCTTGCATATCTTTATTATAAGCAAGAGGCAAACCTTTCATCACGGTAAGCAAACCCATTAAATCACCAAATACCCGACCTGATTTTCCCCGCGCAAGCTCAGCCACATCGGGATTTTTCTTTTGGGGCATGATGGAACTTCCGGTACTGTATGCATCATCCATTTCCACAAAGGAAAATTCACCTGTGTTCCACAAGATAATTTCCTCGGAAAAACGGCTGATGTGAACCATGATAACAGACAAACAAAAACCTAGCTCCAATACAAAATCACGGTCGGAAACACCGTCCAGGCTATTTCTGGTAATTTCATCGAATCCCAGCTCTTTTGCCACAAATTCTCTGTCAAGAGGGTAGGTGGTGCCAGCCAACGCGCCCGAGCCCAAAGGCATCCGATTGGTGCGTTTTTTGCAGTCTGAAAGCCGTTCGCAGTCCCGACGGAACATTTCAAAATAAGCCAGCATATGATGAGCAAAGTTGATGGGCTGTGCTTTTTGCAAATGGGTGTATCCGGGCATAATGGTGTCCTGATTTTCCTTTGCAAGACGGTACAGCACCTTCATCAAATGGGTAAGCAGTTGTAACAGTTCGTTCGTTTCGTCCATCAGATACATTCTGATGTCCAATGCCACCTGATCATTACGGCTTCTTCCGGTATGTAACCGTTTTCCGACTTCACCGATTCGTTCAATCAGAATGGTTTCTATATTCATGTGAATATCTTCCGCTTCAACAGAGAAGGAAACCTTGCCCTGTTCAATATCCTCTAAAATTTCTTCCAGTGTTTTGACAATCAAGTCTGCATCTTCAGACGGGATAATCCCGCATTTTCCAAGCATTTTGGCATGAGCCATGCTTCCTTTGATATCCTGACGGTACATTTTATGGTCAAAATGAATGGAAGAATTAAAATCATCTACAAGTGCGTCAGTTTGTTTAGAAAACCGACCGCCCCATAGCTTTTTCTTATCCATGAATTATTTCACCTCTTTGTCGCCCAACAACATAGCACGAACCTTGAGGGGCAGACCAAACAGATTGATAAAGCCTTCGGCATCTTTCTGATTATATACTTCATCACTGTTAAAGGTAGCAAATTCTTCGCTGTACAAAGAGTAAGGAGATTTGCTTCCTGCTACGATGCAGTTGCCCTTATACAGTTTCAAGCGAACAGTACCTGTTACAGTTTGCTGAGTAGAAGTCACAAAAGCGGACAGCGCCTCACGAAGAGGGGTGTACCACAAACCGTCATAAATCAATTCAGCCATCTGATTTGCAACTTGTTCCTTGTAATGCATGGTACGGCGATCCAGAGTCAGATATTCCAGTTCCCGATGTGCAGCATATAAAATAGTTCCGCCTGGAGTTTCGTAAACACCACGGGATTTCATACCTACCAGACGGTTTTCAACCAAATCGGCAATACCTATACCGTTTTCACCGCCCAGTCGGTTCAATTCTTCAATCATTGCAACGGGAGCATATTCTTTTCCGTTGATTTTGGTGGGAATTCCCTTTTCAAATTCAATCTCTACATAAGTAGGGGTGTCGGGAGCTTCTTCGGGAGTTACCATCATTTGCAAAATTTTTGCTTGAGGTTCATTCCAGGGGTCTTCCAAATCCATTCCTTCATGGCTTAAGTGCCACAAGTTTTTATCCATGCTGTAGTTGTCTTCCTTGGTAACAGGAACATCGATTCCGCGAGCCAGAGCATAATCAATTTCTTCTTCACGGGAGGTAATATCCCACATTCTCCAAGGAGCAATAATTTTCAGGTCGGGAGCCAGCGCTTTAATGGTCAGCTCAAAACGAACCTGATCGTTTCCCTTTCCGGTACAACCGTGACAAATTGCGGTAGCACCTTCTTGACGGGCAATTTCAACCAGTCTTTTAGCAATCAAAGGACGTGCAAAAGAGGTTCCTAATAAATATTTTCCTTCATAGACAGCCTGAGCCTGTACGGTAGGATAAATAAAGTCTGTTACAAATTCTTCTTTCAGATCTTCTATGTAAATCTTGCTTGCACCGGTTTTCAGTGCTTTTTCATGAAGGGGTTCCAGTTCCTTTCCCTGACCGACGTCAGCGGCAACTGCAATGACTTCATAGTCAAAATTTTCTTGCAGCCACGGAATAATAATGGAAGTATCCAGACCGCCTGAGTACGCTAAAATTACTTTTTCTTTTGCCATTTTTATGACCTCCAAAAAATTTTTTAAAATTTCTATTTATTATTATACTAAAATATGATACAATATACAATAGGAAAACGAAAAAAAGTTTGAAAAATTGAAAAAAACGGAAATTTATACACAAATTACGGAAAGGAATGAATAAAATTTGTATCATTATATCAAAGGAACAGTTGTACATAAAGGAGTAAATTTTGTTGTAATTGATAATAATGGTGTGGGTTACAGGGTATTTACATCTGATTCTGTACTCCATAGAACGACATTGGATAAGAGTGAAAAAATATACACATATTTGCATATTCGAGAAGATGTGATGGATTTGTACGGATTCTTGACACAAGAAGAATTGTCTACATTTGAAATGCTGATTTCGGTTTCAGGAGTGGGTCCTAAGGTGGGATTGGCACTATTATCCACCATTCCGCCTTCGGAATTTGCATTGGCTGTGGTAACCGGAAATGTAAAGACGATTACAAAGGCACCTGGTGTAGGACCTAAGGTTGCCCAGAGAATTATTTTGGAATTGAAGGATAAGTTAAAGAATGACAATTTGATTCAACAGTCAACCCTGATGGAGGAAGAAGTCGGAATAGACGAAAACGAGGCTGTCAGTGCGTTGATGGTATTAGGGTATTCTCAGTCTGAAGCAAAAAAAGCAGTGGCTCAGGCAGGAAACACCGAAAGTACGGAGAATACTGTAAAGGCGGCATTAAAATTACTAATGAAGTAGGAGGTGGAACGATTCCATGGATGACAGATTGGTAAGTAGCGGTATGCTGAATGAAGAAAATGATTTTGAGGTTGGAATCCGTCCGAAAAAATTGAGAGATTATATCGGTCAGGAAAAGGTAAAGGATAATCTGAATGTGTTTATGCAGGCGGCAAAACAAAGAAAGGAAAGTCTGGATCATGTGTTGTTGTACGGTCCTCCTGGATTGGGAAAAACCACTCTTGCGGGGATTATTGCCAATGAAATGGGCGTTAATATTAAAATTACCACAGGCCCCGCCATTGAAAAGCCGGGTGACCTGGCAGCAATTTTAACCAACCTTTCAGACGGGGATGTGTTGTTTATCGATGAAATTCACCGCCTTTCCAAAATGGTAGAGGAAATTTTGTACCCCGCAATGGAAGATTATGCGTTGGATATTATGATTGGAAAAGGTCCCACCGCAAAATCCATTCGCCTTGATTTGCCTAAATTCACATTGGTAGGAGCCACCACCAGAGCGGGGGATTTATCTGCTCCTCTACGTGACAGATTTGGTGTGTTATTTCGTCTGGAAATGTATACCACAGAAGAATTGATGAATATTATTACCCGTTCTGCAGGAATCTTAGGAATTGAAATCGAAACGAGCGGAGCAAGAGAGCTTGCCCTTCGCGCAAGAGGAACGCCACGAATTGCCAATCGGTTGCTTCGCCGTGTCCGTGATTTTGCGCAGATTAAAGGGGACGGTGTCATTCATAAGGAAGTTGCCGACATGGCGCTTAATTTAATGGAAGTAGACCGTCTTGGTTTAGATGCCATTGATAAAAAATTGATTTTAACCATTATTGATAAATTTAACGGAGGCCCTGTGGGGTTAGAAACGTTGGCTGCCTGCATCGGAGAGGAAGCCACAACGTTGGAAGATGTATATGAGCCCTATCTCATGCAGATTGGATTTATGGACAGAACGCCCCGCGGCCGTGTTGCCGCACCACGTGCTTATGAGCATTTCGGACGTCAGGTGCAAAAGTCCTGGTTGTAACATAATTGTTAAGAGGAAAACGATTGTAATTGTCGTATTTTGTATATAAAGGGGGAAAATATTTACCATAAAGGAGAAAACAAATGAAAATAAAAATATTGTGCGTATGCCTGGTTTTACTGTTAAGTGTTTCAATAACGGTACACGGTATGACGTTGTATTATGATGGTGAAGTCCATGAATATAATGATAATATTACATTAAAAATTAACGGAACACCTCTTTTCTTCGATGTTCCTCCTGTGATTATCAATGACAGAACATTGGTTCCCTCCCGTGGTCTTTTTGAACAGTTGGGAGCTACGGTAGAATGGAAAAACAATACTCGTCAGGTTGTGATTACATTAGAAGAAACGGAAGTGATTCTTACCATTGATGCTGCGGCGGCAAAGGTCAATGGAGAGGTCGTCATGATGGATATGCCGGCAAAAATTATCAATGACAGAACCATGATTCCTGTTCGTTTTGTATCAGAGCATCTGGGGATGAAGGTCGGTTGGGACGGTACCACTAAAACGGTAACAGTCGATCAGAATTTTCAATTTACCATTACCGATGTTTCTTATCATTTAAGTACAAACCGAATTACCATAAGCGCTGATAAACCCATTACAAATGTGGTGGACAGCGTATTGGACGAAACGAGAATTGTGATAAATTTTCCGGACGCTAAGGTGCAAAACGGAAGCGGTAAAATTTCTGGTGAAAGCAATCTGATTGAAGAAATTCGTTGGTCCCAGTACCGAACCATTCCTTATATTGGACGCCTTGTGGTGGAAATGGAAGAAATGGTACCTTATGAGATTACATATTCGGAGGACGGACGGCAGTTGTTTCTGGATATGATAACAGAGGAAACACCAACTCCCGAAATCACCACTACTCCAAGTCCCAAACCTACCGCAACACCTGCGCCGAAGCCTAAGCCTACCGTGCAGCCGCCCGTTTCGGCAACAGAACTTCATGCAGAAGCCAAAAAGCTTCTGGTGGTAATTGACCCGGGACATGGGGGAAACGACGTAGGCGCAGTAGGAGAAAGTAACGAAACGGAAACCTATGAAAAAGACATTAACCTTGCCATTGCGTTAAAAGCGAACGAGTATTTACAAAGGGCAGGGGCAACAACTTATATGACAAGAAAGACAGATGTGGCGGTGGATTTATTTGAACGACCTGAAATTGCCAATGGTATGGATACTGCTTTGTTTTTAAGTGTTCATAATAATTCCTTCACCAGTTCTTCTGCTCACGGCACTACGGTTCTTTATTACCCCGACGGCGAACCAGATTCGGAAACGCAAATGACCAGTCAACGGTTTGCTCAAATTTTACAGGAGGAATTGGTTGATGCACTTGGTCGGTACGACCGTGGCATTACAGATGGTGCGGAAATGGTTGTGATAAGAGAGACCATTGCCCCTGCTGTCATAACAGAAATTGCCTTTATCAGTAACCCAGAGGAATTGGCGTTGTTAAAATCAGAAGAATTTCAGGACAAAGCAGCACAAGCGTTGTGCAGATCGGTGATCCGTGCATTGAATGAAATGACCAGTTAATGGAAGGAATGAGGGAGCCATGAATCATAAGTGGCATCAATTTTTAAAAGAACTGAAAGGAAAAAGTGTAGCGATTTTAGGAGCAGGGGTCAGTAATCGACCCTTGATTCCTGTGTTTGCAGATGCGGGAGCGAAGCTTACGGTCTGTGACAAAAACACAGAATTAAATCAGGATGAGATTGCAGCGGGGTGTTCTGTCTCTTTTCAGTTGGGAGCAGATTATCTGAAGGGGCTGAATCAAGACTATATTTTTCGTTCTCCCGGGTTAAGATTTGACTTGCCCGAGTTGGAAGATGCGGTACGAGGCGGAAGTATCCTGACCTCTGAAATGGAGCTTTTTGTGAAGTTCTGCCCTGCAAAAATCATCGGCATTACAGGCAGTGACGGAAAAACCACAACCTCTACATTGATTTATTTAATATTAAAGGAACAGGGAATCCGGTGTCATCTGGGGGGGAATATAGGAACTCCTCTTTTGACAAAATTGGATGAAATTTCCGAGCAGGATGTTGCTGTTTTAGAATTATCCAGTTTTCAGCTTCACACCATGAAGGATAGTCCCGATATTTCTGTTATTACCAATTTATCTCCCAATCATTTGGATGTGCATAAGTCCTATGAAGAATATATTGAGGCGAAAACCAATATTTTCATGCATCAAAATAAAAAGGGTATCTTGGTGTTAAATGAAGATAATGATGATACCGCAAAGCTTGGGATTCATGCAAAGGGAGATGTGCGGTTTTTCTCTCGTAAAAGAAATGCTGATGTGTATGAAAAAAACGGTGTGATTTACGCCCGTGGTGAACGGGTCATGGATGTGACAGATATTGTGATTCCCGGTGGACATAATATTGAAAATTATATGGCTGCCATTGGGGCAACCTTGGATTTGGCAGAATATCAATCCATAGAACGTGTTGCAAAAACCTTTGGGGGTGTGGAGCATCGAATTGAATTTGTCCGAAAGGTGAATGGGGTGTCATACTATAACAGTTCCATTGACAGCAGTCCTAACCGAAGCCGTTCTACATTAAGTGTATTTCCGCAAAAGGTTATTATGATTGCCGGCGGAAAGGATAAAGGGATTCCTTATGATGAGTTGGGTCCTGTGATTGCAGAGCATGTAAAACAGTTAATATTGATTGGTGCAACTGCTGATAAAATTGAGAATGCGGTTCAAAAAACCGGTATCAATGTACCTGTTACTCGTTGTGACACTTATGATCAGGTGGTAAATTGTGCTTCTCGATTAGCGGTTGAAGGAGATATTGTTGTATTATCACCTGCCAGCACCAGCTTTGATATGTTTTGTAATTTCGAAGAACGGGGAAGGGTATTTAAAGAGTTTGTAAACAAACTGTAGGTGAGAAGATGAAACAGTTATTAAAACAGTTGTCTGAACCCTGTTCTGTTACAGGGCATAACAAAAAAATGGCAAAACTGATTCGTGATTTGGTTTTGCCATTTTGTGATACAACAGAAATTGATGATTTTGGCAATGTAATCGGTATCAAGTACGGAACATCGGGAAAAACGGTTCTCCTTGATGCACACATGGACGAAATCGGTTTGCAAGTAAAAGAAATCCGAGAAGACGGAAGTCTTTCTTTTGTTGCAGTGGGAGGGATAGATCCGCGGATTTTGCCTTGCAGTGAAGTGATTGTTCACGGAAAAAAAGAATTATACGGCGTTATTGGTGCAAAGCCTCCTCATCTTTTAAAGAAAGAAGACATAAAGGGAGAGCTTTGTATTACAGATATGACCATTGACGTTGGGATGAAACATCCTGAAACATTTATCAGAGTCGGGGATGCCGTTTCTTTTTATCCTGTTTTTCGAGAACTTGGGAATGGGAAACTCAGTTGTAAAGGATTGGATAATAAATGCGGTGTTGCCATTATGCTTTATGTAATGCAAACTTTACGTCACTGTCCTCATACCTTGATTTTTTCCGCCACTACGGCTGAGGAAATGGGTTGTTTGGGTGCGGCAGCGGTCATGGAACGCCAAAATGCAGATCTTGCAATTATCACCGATGTTACCTTTGGTATGACTCCGGGCGAGGACGAGGGTGTTTGTTTCCCGTTAGGAAGCGGTGCGGCGATTTGCACAGGTCCTTGTATTCACCCAAAATGGTTTAAAAAGGCTTGCGATACAGCGGAAAAGCATCATATCCCTTATACTGTTGAGGTGGAAGGAGGAACCACGGGAACCAATACCGATATGATTGGGTTATCCAATATGGGGATTCCGAGTGTTCTTATTTCTGTTCCTCTGCGGTATATGCATACCATGACGGAAACTCTTCAGTTTTCTGACATGGAGGCTGCAGCACGGCTGATTTCATTGCTGGCAGGAGGTGACCTGACATGTTAAGAACCCTTTGTATGTTAGACGGTGTTTCGGGAAACGAAATTGCAGTTCGTGAGTATATAAAAGCTCAAATCCGACCTTTTTGTGATGTTTTGGAAGAGGATTCTTTGGGTAATTTAATAGCCTTGAAAAAGGGTTCGGGAAAGAAAAAGGTCATGCTTTGTGCACACATGGACGAAGTGGGCTTTATTGTCAGTCATGTCATGGAGGACGGGTTTTGCAGAGTAAAGCCTGTTGGAGGATTTGACACAAGAATTTTAGCCGGTCAACGGGTCAGAGTGGGAGAACAAAAATTGCCCGCAGTCTTTGGGTTGAAAGCGGCACATCATACCACCTCTGAAGATCGGAAAAGGGAACTTACCTTTCAAGATTTATATTTAGATACAGGAGTAACGGTTAAGCGAGGTGAATATGTTTCCTTTGACAGTGAATATGTGGAATTTGGAGACGGAAAAGCCAAGGGAAAGGCATTGGATGACCGTGTAGGCTGTGCTGCGTTAATCAGGTTGTTACAGGCGGAGAAAAGCTATTCCTTTGATCTGTATGCTTGCTTTAGTGTCCAGGAAGAAGTGGGATTGAGAGGGGCAAAGGTGCTTGCTAATCGGATTCGTCCTGATTTTGCCATAGCAGTGGAGGCAACTACTTGTTCTGACTTGACGGGGGTTTCTCATGAGTTTGTCACAGAGCTTGGAAAGGGTCCTGCCGTCAGCGTTGCAGACGGAGCCTCCTATTCCAATGCGGACTACCGTAATTTGATGATTGATACAGCGAAAAAATTGAAATTACCCATTCAACTCAAAAAAGCCACTACAGGTGGGAATGATGCGGGTGCGTTGCAGTTATACGGCAGAGGATGTGCGACTATGGTTATTTCGTTACCTTGTCGATATATTCATTCTCCATGCAGTGTGATTGATTTGGATGATTATGAGGCATATTGTAAGTTAATAGAAGGATTTATTGAAGAATTGGAGGGAGTATTATGAGCAGACTCAATGAATTAGCACGATTATTTGCTCCCTCTGGCATGGAACAAAAAGTAAGAGAATACTGTATGCAGTTTCAAGGAAATATGGAGGTATCTACAGACGGATGCGGTAATTTGATTTTTCACCGTGTTGGTACGGGAAAACGGATTGCCTATGTGTGCGGTATGGATGAAAAGGGAATATTTCTTTCTCATAAGGAAAATAACAATAAGTTTTACTATGGCACCTTGGGAGATTGTCCTGTTGATGCTTTGGATAACAGAGAAATTTTGTTTGAAAATGGCAGTAAAGGAATTGTTCAAAAGGAATTAGTCACGGTGACCCAAGGAACTGCCCAAATCGGAGAAAGCGGTGTTGGGACAGGGGAGTCGGTTGAAACGGAAGATACTTTGACGGCCTTTGGATGCTTGTGAGCCGCTTGCTGTGAAGTGATTCTGCAAATAATAGAAGAAGATTTGGAAGGGGATCTGTGGTTTGTTTTTTCCTCTCTTTATCAAATGGGGAAGAAGGGAGCTTTGGTTGCTTTATCTCAAATAAAGCCGGAACTTACTTTTTTTGTTGAAGCAGTTTCGGTTGAAAAAAAGGAAGAAAGTACCTCGATTTCTTTGGAAAAGGGCCCTGTGGTGAAATTAAGGGACGGAGCATTTATGGACACTTTTTATCTTACAGATGTGTTAGAAGGGTGTAACCTTCCTTATCAATTATACGTCAGTGCAAAACAGGAAATCCAGAGCAGAACGGGAATGATTTTTGGTGTTCCTTCCGTGATGATCGGTATCCCTTATGAATCGGAACGATATTTTTTCCAAACAATACAGAAAAACATTGTAAAACAAACAAAGGAAATTATTGTGGAATTGCAAAATAAACTGACGAAAGGGAAGTGAGAAAAGAATGGAACGATTTGAAAAGCAATTACATTTTTTGAAAGAAATTGACGGAATGAAAAACGTTCTCCGTCAGACTATGCTTGTGGATTATTCCCGTCGGGAAAACGATGCTGAGCATTCCTGGCACTTTGCAGTAACCGCAATGATATTAGCAGAATATGGGGACAAGGATGTGGATTTGTTCCGTGTTTTGAAAATGGCGTTGGTCCATGATTTGGTTGAAGTGTATGCAGGAGATACTTTTGCCTATGATGTAAAGGGGAACGAAGATAAAGAAGAAAGAGAAAAAGAGGCGGCGGATCGAATTTTCGGCTTGCTCCCCGAAGAACAGGGACAGGAGCTTCGAAGCCTTTGGGAAGAATTTGATGCAATGGAAACCCGTGATGCTCTTTATGCAGCATCTATTGACCGTTTGCAGCCCTTAATCAACAACTATTTTACACAAGGACATACCTGGCGTCGGGGAAATGTAAAGCCGGAGCAGGTTTATAAACGGATGGAGCCTGTCAAATATGCCGCACCGGAGCTTTGGAAGTTTGTGGAGTTTGTGGTTGAGGACGGAATTAAAAAAGGATACTTTCTCATTCCCCAGGAAGAATCAAAAGAAAAATAAAAATTTTAAAAATACGCTTGCATTTTTCGTAAAAGTGTGGTATAATAAGATAGACTTAGAAGATAGGATAACGTAATGAGTGGGTGTGAATCCACTCATTCTTATTTATATCGGGAAAAAGAAGGTGAGACTGTGTCAAAAATTGAAAACATGATTTGGGAGGTTGCCAAGCCCATTGCTGAACATGCAGGATGTTCTTTGTACGATGTAGAATTTGTCAAGGAAGGCACCAACTGGTTTTTAAGAGTCACCATTGACAAGCCGGGGGGCGTCAGTACGGATGATTGCGAAAGTGTCAGCCGTCCTCTTTCAGATTGGCTGGATGAAAAAGATCCCATCACCCAAAGCTATTATCTTGAGGTGTCCTCTCCCGGAATCGATCGGAAACTGACAAGACCTGAGCATTATTCGGATTATTTGGGAAAAAGGGTAACCGTTCGGTTATTTACAGCGATTGACGGACAACGTCAGCTGGAAGGAATTTTAAAAGAGTATCAAAACGGAACAATTGTTCTTGAAACCAATGAATCAACAATAACCCTGGAAAAAGCAAAGGTAGTAGACGTTCGCCTTGCCTGGCAGGAAGATGAATAAGGAGGATAAAAATGAACGCGGAATTTATTATGGCCTTAGAGGCAATCGCAAAGGAAAAAAACATTGATAAGGATGTTCTCTTGGAAGCGGTTGAAGCAGCTTTGGTCACAGCATTTAAGAAGGATTACGGTGCAAATCAACAGGTTCGTGCGGAAATCAACAGAGAGACAGGTGCATATCGTTTGCTGGTAAGCAAAGAGGTTGTGGACGAAGTTGAAAATCCACAGACTGAAATTTCTCTGGATGAAGCAAGACAGTACAGCGAAAAATATGAGATTGGAGATATTGCAGAATATGATGCAACTCCCGCCTCTTACGGAAGAATTGCAGCACAGACAGCAAAACAAGTGGTTGTACAGAGAATCCGTGAAGCAGAACGGGATCAGGTTTATTCCAGATTTTCTCATCTTGAGCATGAACTGGTCAGCGGTGTGGTAAGAAGAACGGAAAAGAAAAACGTGATTGTGGAAATCGATCAGTTTGAAACCGTTATTACACCGGATGAACAGGTGCCCGGTGAAATCTATCAGCCCGGTGAACGGATTAAGCTGTATGTGGCAGAAGTGAAAAAGACCACAAAAGGCCCCAGAGTGGTTGTTAGCCGTTCCAGAGCGGGTCTTGTAAAACGTCTTTTTGAGGCGGAAGTGCCGGAAGTTCGTGACGGAATTGTAGAAATTAAGAGCATTTCCCGTGATGCTGGTTCCAGAACCAAAATAGCAGTCTGTTCTTCTAATGAATCTGTTGATCCTATCGGTGCATGTGTGGGAAATCACGGTGCCCGTGTACAGGCGGTTATGGATGAATTAAAAGGAGAAAAAATAGATATTATTAAGTACAGTGATGATCCTGTAGAGTACATTAAGGAAAGCCTGAATCCTGCTAAAGTCATTTCTGTAGAAGTGAATGAGGAAGAAAAATCCTGTCATGTTTTGGTTCCTGAATTTCAACTTTCTCTGGCAATCGGGAAAAAAGGTCAGAATGCTTGCCTGGCTGCAAAATTAACAGGCTGGAAGATTGATATTCAGAGTCAGCCCGACGAGGAAGGAACTCAAGGCTAAAGGGCGGTGAGTAAATGAAAAAGAGTCAGCCGGAACGGATGTGTATTGGCTGCGGTCAGCACAGACCAAAGATGGAATTGATTCGTGTGGTTTGCCAAAAGGACGGAAATGTTTTTATTGACCGTACCGGAAAAGCGGCAGGGAGAGGTGCATATCTTTGTCCTGATACTGCTTGCTTTCAAAAGTCACAAAGGGGCGGTAGACTGCAAAAAGCTTTTTCGATGAATCTGTCTGAAGAATTGTATCAGAAACTGGCAGGTGAAATCTGAAAATGAATCAGAATGAGGTGTTGTCCGTGTTAGGCTTAGCCTATCGGGCAAAAAAAATAGTGATGGGCTTTGACCCTATTTCTCATCAGGCAAGACAGGGAACAATATCCTTGATTATTCTTGCAGAGGATTGTTCTGAGGGAACCAAAAAGGCCTATCGGAACAAGTGCCAATTTTATCGCATACCCTGTGAGGAATTGGGCACGAGGGAAACCATCGGAAAAAGTGTGGGGAAACGTCAGATTTCCGCTTTGGCGGTGTGTGACGAAGGATTTGCCGCACTGGTGTATAAAAAATTGCGGGGGTGAAGTTTTATGGCAATAAGACCAAGAGTACATGAAATCAGTAAAGGGTTTGGAGTCCCCAGTAAGGAAATTCTTACCTTAATGGAAGGGTTTGGAATTACCTTAAAAAACCACATGGCTATTTTAGAAGAAAAAGAATTGGATATGATTCTGGATTACTATACCCAGAAAAACGAAACCGCTGATTTAAGTCAGGTGTTTAAAATCAAGGAAGCGGAAGAAACTAAGTCTGAATCAAAAACGGAAGAGAAGAAAGAGAATAAGGAAGAAACAATAGAAAATACGAAACCTCAAAAAGAGAAAAAACAGGAAAAGACGGTTCGTTACGTTGATACCCGTTCTTCCAATGTTGATTTGGAGCGTCTTGACACCGAAAAGATTGAAAAGCTGGTATCGGATGATAAGTTGATTGATCAGGCACCTACAAAACAGAAAATTAAAAAAGGAAATAAAAATAAGCAACAGAAAAACCAACCCATGAAAAAAGAATTGGAACAGCCTGTAAAGGAAAAGGCTCCTAAAAAGGAAGAACCCAAGGTGGTGGCGATTCCCGAAACCATAGGCGTGGGTGAATTTGCAGAACGGATTGGCGTGTCCGGGGTGGAAGTGGTGAAAAAACTGTTTTTACTCGGTGTTATGGCATCTGTTAGCGAAATCATTGATTATGACACAGCATCTTTGATTGCAGAAGAATTTCATGTAACCTTAGAACCGGAAATTATTGTAACGGACGAGGATTTGCTTTTCCAAGATACAGAAGATGACGAAAAGGATCTGTTGCCCCGTAGCCCCGTTGTGGTTGTTATGGGTCATGTTGACCATGGTAAAACATCCTTGCTGGATGCCATTCGTGATACCCAAGTGACTGCAACGGAAGCGGGTGGAATTACCCAGCATATCGGTGCATCTGTCGTAGAAATCAATGGTCATCCCATTACATTTTTGGATACTCCCGGTCACGCAGCCTTTACATCCATGCGTGCCAGAGGTGCTCAGGTAACAGACGTTGCTATTTTGGTTGTAGCGGCGGATGACGGTGTGATGCCTCAGACCATTGAAGCCATCAACCATGCGAAAGCGGCAGGAATTACCATTGTGGTTGCTATCAATAAAATGGATAAAGAAACGGCAAATCCTGATCGTATCAAGCAGGAATTGACCGAACATGATTTGCTAATTGAAGAATGGGGCGGAGATACGATTTGTGTTCCCATTTCAGCGAAGAAAAAAGAGGGGATTGACAACTTGCTGGAAATGGTGCTGTTGGTTGCCGAAATGAAGGATTTGAAAGCCAATCCCAACCGTCGTGCTAAAGGTACGGTTATCGAATCTCGTCTGGATAAGGGCAGAGGTTCTGTTGCAACTGTTTTGGTACAAAAAGGAACATTGCGTTCCGGTGACATTATTGTTGCCGGCACTGCGGTAGGCCGTGTCAGAGCGATGCTGGACTTTAAGGGAAAGAGAATTGAAGAAGCAGGCCCGTCTGTGCCGGTTGAAATCGCCGGTCTTTCCGAAACCCCTCAGGGTGGGGACATCTTCTATGCGGTAGATGATGAAAGAAAGGCAAGAGCGGTTGTTGAGGCAAGAAAACAAAAGATTAAAGATGAAAAAATTGCAGCTCAGCAAAAGATTTCCTTGGATAATCTGTTTGATTGTATCAAAGATGGGGAAATGAAGGAACTCAATATTATTGTAAAAGCGGATGTAGCAGGTTCTTTGGAAGCTGTAAAGCAGTCCTTGGAAAAATTGTCTAACGAAGAGGTCAGAGTAAAAACCATTCACGGCGGTGTGGGCGGTATTACCGAATCTGATGTAATTTTGGCACAGGCTTCCAATGCAATTATTGTTGGCTTTAACGTAAGACCCGATTCTTCTGCCCGTGCAACAGCAGAAATGACCGGTGTTGATATGAGAATGTATCGTGTTATTTATGAAGCCATTGAGGAAATGGAAGCTGCCATGAAAGGTTTACTGGATCCCAAGTTCCGTGAGGTTGTTCTGGGTCACGCAGAAGTCAGACAAACCTTTAAAGTAAGTGGTGTGGGAACCATTGCGGGTAGCTATGTAGTGGACGGAAAAATCAGCCGTAACTGCGAAGTCCGTGTGGTTCGTGACGGAATTATCATTCATGAAGGAAAACTGGATTCTTTAAAACGTTTCAAGGACGATGCAAAAGAAGTTGCCAGTGGTTATGAATGTGGTATGGGTATTGAAAACTTTAATGATATTAAAGAAGGCGACATTATCGAATGTTTCGAGATGGAACAGATTGAACAGTAATTGGCAGGCAGCTTATCTGCCCACGATAAGCTGCCAAATTTTTATGTGGGAGAAAGGCAGAATGTGTTATGTCTTATGCCAGAATTGACAGGATTTCTCAAGAGGTCAGACGGGAATTAAGTATGCTGATTCCCATGCTCAAGGACCCTAGAATTCCTTCTATGGTAAGTGTTACCAATGTTCGGGTCAGTAAGGATTTATCTTATGCGGAAGTGAATATCAGCGTTTTGGGAACAGAAGAGGCGCAACAAGATGCAATCAAGGGATTGGAAAGCTCTAAAGGTTTTTTGCGTCGGGAAATCGCAAGAAGGGTACAGCTTCGTGCCACACCTGAATTGCTTTTCAAACTGGATGATTCCATTTCCGAAGGCGCAAGAATTTGTAATTTAATTAACCGTGTGAAAAGGGACGAAGAGGCATGAAACAGTTGCTTGCATGGATAAAGGAGGCAGAACGGATTGCGTTGTTGCCTCATCTTCGTGCTGACGGGGATGCTTTAGGTTCCTGTTATGCACTGGCAGAATTGATTAAAATTTTAAACAAAACACCATATGTCATATTAGAAGAAGAACCCCTTTCCCGCTTTGATTATTTAGAGGGGGAGTATCAGGTTTTTAACGGTAAATTTGAAGAATATGATTTGGTGATTGCGGTAGATTGCAGTGATTTAACGCGTTTGGGTAGCCGTGAAATACTGTATTGCGGAAAAACAGCTTGTATTGACCATCATATTACCAATGACCCCATCGGTCAGCTTTCTTATGTGGATGTGAAGGCTGCGGCAACAGCCGAGCTTGTTTATCAGCTTGCTGCGGAGGCCAATGTGATGAACCGTAAAATGGGAACCTGTATTTATACAGCTCTTTCTACGGACAGCGGGAGCTTTCGTTACAGTAATACCACCCCTCGTACCATGCGGATAGGGGCGGCATTGATGGAAATGGGCGTGGATACGGCGTTAGTCAATCGGAAACTGTATGAGCAAGTAACCATGGGAAGTCTGCGGTTTCAGGCAGAATGTGTGGATAAAATGCAGTTGTTCTCGGGGAACAGGATTGGGATTACCTATCTGACTATGGAACGTTCTGAGGAATTAGAATTAACCTCTGATGATACAGAAGGAGGAGGTTCTATCATGTTATCTATTTCAGGCGTAAATGTGGGAGCTTTTTTTCACGAACGTGAAGCAGGCAGTTTTAAAGTGAGCCTGAGGTCGGATGAAGCGGTAGACGTTTCGGAGATTGCAAAAAGCTTTGGGGGAGGCGGTCATCTGAGAGCAAGCGGATATACCACATCAAAGCCGTTAAAAGAGGCAATCGCCCAATTAGTAGAGAAAATAAAGGGACAGCTGGGGGATTTATGAACGGAATTTTATTGATTGATAAACCAGGCGGAAAAACCTCTCATGATATTATTTATGCGGTACGACATGCTTTACACATGAAACGGGTTGGCCATGCCGGGACATTGGACCCTATGGCAACCGGAGTTTTGGTCGTGTTGGTTGGAAAAGCTACCAAGGTTTCTGGCTTTTTGCTGAATAAGGACAAGCGGTATCGTGCCGGAATTTTACTGGGCTGTGAAACGGACAGTTATGATATGGACGGTACTGTAATCAAAAGATGTGAACCAAAGCTGTCGGAAGAAGAGTTAAAGACAGTTTTGCACCAATTTACAGGAGAACAAGTTCAGATTCCGCCCATGTTTTCTGCCATAAAGCAAAACGGAAAAAAACTGTATGAAATGGCAAGGCAAGGAATAGAGGTGGAAAGAAAAGGTCGTGTCATCACGATTTATTCTCTAGATTTGCTTTCCTTTGATGGGTCTCGTGCAGAGGTTGAAGTGCATTGTTCTAAGGGGACATATATTCGTTCTCTTGCTCATGACATAGGCGTTTCGTTAGGATGCGGTGCTTGTCTGGATTCTTTGGAACGTTGCGCTTCAGGTCGGTTTTTGTTAGAAGATGCTGTAACAATGGAACAGTTAGAACAAGGGAACTATTCACTGATTCCAACCCATAGTGTTTTTCCGTATCCATCCGTTACTGTAAATAACGAGCAGGAGAAACGAATCAGAAATGGTGCTCCTGTGATTTATGAATCTGCTGTTTACAATGAAATGATTAAGGTATTTTCCCAACAGGGAAACTTTTTGTGTACAGCTGTGGCAGAAAAACGACCCTATGGCTGTTATATAAAACCTGAAACCATGTTTTTGGAAGAGGATGAAGAATGAAAAACGGTTGTATTGCTGTTTTGGGAATGTTTGACGGAGTTCATATCGGGCATCAGACGTTGCTTCACCGAGGAGTAGAGATAAAAGCAGAAACCTCATTACCGATTCTATTGTTGACCTTTCAAACACATCCGAAAGCCTTGTTTGGTCAACCACCCCTTATGCTGACAGATAATCGACAAAAAGAAAAGCTTTGTATGTCCTATGGGGTAGATGAGGTGCTTTTTCTGCCCTTTGATAATAAAATGCGGACCATGTTACCCGAACAGTTTGTAAAGGAATATTTAATTGAAAAAATAAACGCAAGATATGTGATAGCAGGGGAGAACTATCGGTTCGGCTACTGTCATGCCGGAAGTGCGAAAACTCTATCCGCTTTTGCTGAATTTCAGACAGAAATCATTCCTTCTGTCTGTCTGGATGGGGAAACAGTCAGCTCCAGCCGGATTCGTTCTTTGCTTGAGGAGGGAAAGCTCGATAAAGCATTAAAGTGTTTGGGGCATCCCTTGGAAATAGAGGGGAGAATCGAGTCAGGCAGACAAGTAGGAAGAAGTTTAGGGTTTCCTACTGCCAATATGAGCGGTCATTTTCCGCCTTTGCGGCATGGAGTTTACTTTACAAAGGTTTTGATTGAAAAAGAATGGATTCCTGCAATCAGTAATTTTGGGGTTTTGCCAACTTTTTCTCTTAAAAATGAGCCGAAGCTTGAATCTCATTTATTACATTTCCAGGGAGATTTATATCGAAAACAAGCTTGTGTGCAGTTTTTGAAGTTTGTAAGAGAGGAACGAAAATTTGAGACTTCTGAGGAACTGACAAATCAGGTGAAATTGGATATAAAAAAAGCAGAACAGTATTTTAAATTTGTAACTATATTGTAACTTTACAAAATTGAAAAAATGGTGTATAATTTATATGGATAAAGATTGGGATGGGAGCTTTTGATATGAAAAAACTCATTGATTTTAGCATATGTTTGTTGATGATATTTGTATTAACGGTAAACATTACAGGATGTACCAACACTGCAACTGCAGAGGTTGAAGAACATCAGCCTACTGCTTCCAGTATTTTTGTATATACTTTGAATTATGATAGGGATTATATTTCCCGTATGGTTCGGGAGTTTCCTGCAACTGATGATATCAATACTTTGGTTTTGGAACAAATGATGAAAGCCAACAAAGACTTGTTTCCCAGAAATACCGAGTTGCTTTCTGTAACGGTTGATGGAAGTGCGGCATCGGTTAACTTTTCTAAAGAAATTGCAGAAATCGATCAGGAATCATTTTTGTTCATCAATGAGCTTTGTGCCATCTCTTTGGCACAGGGGGTATCGGTTCAAGGCGAGAAAATTGCAACTATGACCTTACTTGCTGATGGACAACCTATTGAAGGCTTCTATCAGTATCCCTATCAAGTTCATTTGGTTGATTATGCTGAAAAAGAAAACTTGAATGTGGAAGTTTTGAAGCTGTTTTATCCTGATAAACAGGGCGAAAAGCTTCATGGAGAATATCGACTTGTTCCCATGATTGACGATTTGGATAAAACCATGATTTATGAGCTTTTATACGGCACGGAGGATTATGCAAATAAAATAAACGTGATTCCCTCCGGTACACAACTGTTGAATATTTCCAGTACGGGAAATACTTATACTGTTGATTTGAATTCTGCTTTTATCGATAACAGACAGAACGAAAACACAACCAACATGCTTGCAATTCAATCTATTGTAGCAACTTTGTCAGAATTTACCGTTATAGATCAAGTAAAATTTAATGTAGAAGGAAAAACAGGCGGTGTGACATTTGGTGAAATTTCCTTGGATACGCCCATTGCATTAAAAGAAGAACTAATTGCAAATGAATAATAAAAAAAGCAGCCGAATAGGCTGTTTTTTGTTAAAGATTTGACACGAAATTGATGATAAAAGGAAACAGGAGTACAAAAAATGATAAGAGGAATAGGAACAATAGTTAATGTGCTGGCAGTGTTGGTTGGAGGAGGTATGGGACTTGCCATTCAAGGCGGAATTCCCGATAAATTGAAGACAAGCTTGACAAAGGCTTGCGGCCTTTCTACCATGATGATTGGTATTTCCGGAGCACTGCAGGAAATGTTGACAGTGGAGCAGGGAAGGGTGACAGCGTCCGGAACACTTTTAATTGTGTTGTCGTTGGTCATTGGTGTGTTGATAGGAGAATTGTTGAATATTGAAGATAAGCTGGAACAAGTAGGAGAGGTGTTAAAGAAAAAGTGCAAACAAAAGGGGGATTCCCGTTTTGCAGAGGGCTTGGTCACCGTAACCTTGATTTTTTGCGTAGGTGCTATGGCAATAGTAGGCTCCTTACAGGATGGAATTTCGGGCGACCCCTCTATATTGTATGTGAAATCTCTTCTGGATGGAGTGATGGCAATGGTGTTTGCTTCCAGCATGGGGATAGGAGTTTTGTTTTCGGTTTTTCCGTTGGCATTATACCAAGGGTTGATTACTGCTTTTGCAGTGGTCATCGAGCCTTATCTTACCGATATTATGATTTCCCAGGTTTCTATGGTGGGATCTGTATTGATTGTAGGAATCGGAATCAATTTGGTGTTTGGCAAGACCGTCAAAATCGGAAATTTTTTACCTGCATTGCTGATGCCGGTGATTTATCAGCTAATATTAGGAATTTTTTAAAAAATTTGAAAAAATTTAAAAAAACTCTTGTAATTTCAAAAAATCTATGATATAATAGTACGGAATTACGGATAGTCCTCTGCCGTTTATTATGATTACGGTACGAATGTCTATGGAGAGAGGAGGAAGCCAGATGGATATTTTGAAGGCAATTACCGAAGAACAGATCAGAACTGATTTACCTGAACTGCTGATTGGTGATACCGTAAAAATTTATCTGAAGGTCAAAGAAGGAAACCGCGAAAGAATCCAGATGTTCGAAGGAACTATCATTGCGAAGAAACACGGCGGTATTCAAGAGACCTTTACGGTCAGACGTGTATCTTACGGTGTTGGTGTGGAAAGAACTTTCCCTGTAAATTCACCGAATATCGACAAGATAGAAGTATCACGTAAGGGTAAAGTAAGACGTGCAAAACTGTACTACCTGAGAGACCGTGTAGGAAAGGCTGCCAAGGTAAAAGAAAAGATCTAAAGACGAAGGGGAGGCTAAATAAAGCGTCCCCTTTTCTTTATTTTTTGGAATTTGAATGGAGAGAATATCATGATGGTAGATGAGAATAATATGTTTGATCCGGAGGAAAAACCGGACTCTGCAGAAGAAAATGAAGAAACAGTACTGGAAGAAATTTCATCTGAGATAGGAGCAGCAGGTTTTGCGGCAGCACATCCTGTTTTGAAGGAATTGATTGATTGGATTTCGGTCATCGGTATTGCACTGTTGATTACCTTTGTCATTCGTACCTTTATATTCACTATGGTAGTGGTAGAAGGACCTTCCATGGAGAATACCTTAACAACAGGGGACCGTCTTGCGGTGATTCGTTTAGGATATGAGCCGAAAAAAGGTGATATTATTGTGTTTTATCCTAACGGGAATAAAGAGCGTCCTTATATTAAGCGGGTGATTGCAACAGAAGGGCAGACCGTGGATATCCGTGATACTCAGGTGTTTGTGGACGGAGAAGTGATTCTTGAGCCCTATCTGGGTTCTCCTACAACAGAAAGCGGCAACCAGACCTATCCCATTACCATTCCAAAAGGACATCTGTTTGCTATGGGAGATAATCGTCAGCATAGTCTTGATTGCAGAAATACTTCTGTTGGTTTAGTTGATTATGCTGATATTGTAGGGAAAGCATGGGTTCGGCTCTTCCCTTTTGATAAGCGTTTTGGAGGATTATACTAAAAAAGCGAGGTGAGGAAAATGGACATTCAATGGTTTCCCGGTCACATGACCAAGACGAGTAGGGAAATAATAGCAGATTTAAAGCTGGTTGATTTGATTGTAGAATTGATTGATGCCAGAATTCCTTTTTCCTCTCGAAATCCGGAATTAGATCATTTAACAAAAGGAAAACCTCGTTTGCTTGTTATTACTAAAACAGATTTAGCTGATAAAACAGTAACCGCTCAATGGGAGACCTATTACAAAGAACGTGGATTGCTCTGTGTCACTGTAAATGCCATGACCGGTCAGGGAATCAATCAGGTGTTTGATGCGGCAGAACAGGTTTTGGCAGAGAAAATTCAGCGTGACCGTGAAAAAGGAATGGTCAACCGAAAAATCAGAATGATGGTGGTAGGAGTTCCTAATGTGGGAAAATCCTCGTTGATTAACCGCCTGTCCGGTCGGAGCAGTACCAAGACGGGGGACCGTCCCGGTGTGACCCGAGGAAAGCAGTGGATTCGTTTGAAAAATGGCTATGAGCTTTTGGACACACCCGGAATTTTATGGCCGAAATTTGAAAATAGCCAAGTGGGACTTCATCTTGCTTTTACAGGTGCTATTAAGGATGATGTGATGGATATGGAAGAATTGGCATGCTATCTGATAGGAACTTTAAGAAAGCATTATGCCGATCAGCTTTGTGAGCGATATAAGCTTGAGCATCTTGAAACGATGGATTATGAAGTGTTGGAGCAGATTTCCAAAAGCCGCGGTTTTTTAGTTCGGGGCGGGCAAGCGGATACAAGACGGGGTGCTTTTGTGTTATTGGACGAATTCCGCGGGGCAGTGCTTGGAAAAATTTCGTTGGAAAGACCGGTGGATTTGTTATGATTACTATGGAACAGGAGCTTCACAGCCGTGGATTTCGCTTTGTTGCAGGTGTGGACGAAGCGGGCAGAGGACCTCTTGCAGGACCTGTGTTTGCAGCGGCGGTGATTATGGAAGAAGAGAACTATATTCCCGATATTAAAGACTCCAAAAAGCTGTCTGAAAAAAAGAGAGAAGAACTATATGAATATATTATTCAAAATGCGGTAGCCTATGCAGTTTGTTCAGTAGATGAAGGGATCATTGATGAAATCAATATTTTAAATGCAACCTTTCAAGCTATGCTTGGTGCAGTGGAAGGCTTGGAGGTAACACCGGATTACGTACTGATTGACGGCAATCGAAGCAAGGGAATTACTCTGCCGCATGAATGCGTGGTAAAGGGTGATGGAAAGGTTGCTTGTATTGCAGCGGCATCAATTTTAGCAAAGGTGAGCCGTGACCGATTTATTTGTGAGTGTGATGCAAAGTATCCGAAATACGGATTTTCCAAGCATAAAGGATACGGAACGAAGGTACATATTGAAGCCATTAAGAAATGGGGATTAAGTCCCATTCACAGAAAAACTTTTTGTCGCAAATTTGTGGAGTAAAGAAGATGGATAATAAAAGATTGGGCGGTTTCGGCGAATGGGAGGCCGCCCGTTATTTTAGAAAAAAAGGATATCGTAAAATCGTTTCAAATTATACCTGCCGTTACGGGGAGGTAGATTTAATTGTGGAAAAATCAAATGTTTTGGTGTTTGCAGAAGTCAAAACCAGACAAACCAGAAACTATGGAGCACCTTCCGAGGCAGTTGGATACAGAAAACAAGAAAAAATAAAAATGGTGGCACAAGAGTTTTTACGTACATATGATAAGGATACAGATATTCGGTTCGATATCATTGAAGTAATGGCAGAGCCTTCTCTGTTTGGGGGATTTCGTGTAAAAGAAATCAATCATATAGAACAGGCTTTTTAATTGGGAGGAATCTATGGTCATTGTCGATTCTCATTGTGACACTGCAACGAAACTAGCCAAAGGAGAATCTCTGTTTGACTCCAAGGGACATTGGAGCTTGAAACGTGCTATGAAATATCAAGGTTTTGTTCAGTTTTTTGCCGCTTTCATACCGCCCGAGGAACCAAGTCCACAAAAACGGTGCTTGACTCTTTTGGATGCGATGGAACAAGAAATTGAAAACAATTCTGATCTGATTTGTAAGGCAACCAATTATCAAGAATTACAAGAAGGACTGAAAGACAATAAGACTGTCGCATTTCTGACGGTAGAGGGCGGATTTGGCTCAGATGTTTCTATGGTGCAAACCCTGTATGAAAAAGGGGTACGGTGTATGAGCCTGAGTTGGAATGAGGATACTCCTCTTTGCGGAGGTGTTCTTGGGACGGGGATTGGTGTTACCGAGCTTGGAAGAAAAGCGGTAAAAGAGATGAATCGTCTGGGAATGTTGATAGACGTTTCCCATGCATCTGATAAAAGCTTTTATGATTTGGCAGAATTGACGGAAAAACCTTTGATTGCAAGTCACTCCAACTCACGTCGTATTTGTTCTCATCCGAGAAATCTGACGGATGAACAGTTTCAAATGATTTGTGAAATGGACGGTATGGTGGGGCTTAATACTTATCCTCTCTTTTTAAACGAAAAAGGAGAGGCGGATATAACCGATTTTCTTCGTCATTTGGAGCATTTTCTTGCTCTTGGCGGGAAGAATTGCATTGGTCTGGGAGCAGATTTCGACGGAATTGATTCTTGCATGAAAAACTTTATTGGGATTCAGGATTATGAATTTTTGTATGAAACCTTATGCCAATTTTATTCGGAAGAATTAGTAAAATCACTCTTTTGTAAAAATTACATAAGGTTTTTGAAAAATAATTTATGAATTTTTTTATAAAAGAACTTGCAAATTTTCTTATTTTATATTATAATAACAGTATGATTTATTTTTGTGGAGGGATTTGATAATGTTATCAGAAAAAATTCGTACAGTTGCACCGTCTCCTACCTTAGCGATTGACGAAAAAGTGAAAATAATGCGCGGGGAGGGTGTAGATGTCATCGGGTTCGGAGCAGGGCAGCCGGATTTTGATACTCCCGATTACATCAAGGCAGCTGCAATCAAAGCCATCCAGGATGGTTTTACCAAATATACTCCCGCTTCCGGAACAAAGGAACTGAAGGAAGCAATTTGCAGGAAACTGGCAAGAGATAATTCATTGGAATATACCCCTGCCAATATTGTTGTCAGTAATGGAGCCAAGCAGTCTTTGGTGAATACCTTTACTGCAATTTGCAATCCTGGGGATGAAGTCATTGTTCCTGCACCTTACTGGGTCAGTTATCCTGAAATGATTAAACTGGCTGACGGTGTGCCGGTGATTATGCCTACTACGGAAGAAAACAATTTTAAATTTACGGTTGAGGATTTGAAAAGAGCGGTGACTGACCGCACTCGCGCCTTGGTGTTAAATAGCCCCAGCAATCCTACCGGTATGCTTTATACGAAAGAAGAATTGAAAGCAATCGGTGAATTGGCGGTTGAAAAGGATTTTTATATTGTATCAGATGAAATTTATGAAAAGCTGATTTATGACGGAATCTCGCACGTTTCTATCGCCTCCGTCAGTGAAGAAATAAAAGAACGCACCATCATCATAAACGGACTTTCTAAAAGCCATGCTATGACAGGGTGGAGAATCGGTTATACTGCGTCAAACAGCAGTCTTGCAAAAGCGATGGGAAATCTTCAAAGCCATCAAACTTCCAATCCAAACTCTATTGCTCAGAAAGCAGCAGAGGCAGCACTGGACGGAGAGCAGGAATGTGTAGAAATGATGCGGAAAACCTTTGAAGAACGCAGAAATTATATGGTTGACCGGATTAACAGCATTGAAGGTCTGTCTTGCAAAAAGCCTTCGGGTGCATTTTATGTTATGATGAATGTCAGTGAATGTTTTGGGAAAGAGTTTTATGGTCATAACATTGAAAATTCCGATGATTTTTGTGAAGCATTATTGGAGGTTGCCAAGGTTGCTGCTGTTTCCGGTATCGGCTTTAGTGCAGATGGCTTTGTCCGTCTTTCCTATGCAACCTCTATGAAAAATATAGAAGAAGGCTTGAATCGTATTGAAAAATTTTTACAAAAAGGATTTTAACACCAAATTTTTTATGTTGCAACTAAATTGAATCTATGCTATAATAAAACAGACGGAGGGAATTTCCGTCTGTTTTTTGAAAGAAGGAATGATTATGAAATTATTAGAACAAAGAATCGGGGTAATCGGCGCGGGAAATATGGCCTCTGCCATTGTAAAAGGTCTTGTTGGCAGAATTTCTCCAAAATTGATTACAGTAAGCGACCGATCAGAAGAAAAATTGCGGGAAATTTCTGCATTTGGCGTGAATACAACCCGCGATAATTGTCAGGTGGCAGAAGAATCTGATGTAATTGTTTTAGCGGTGAAGCCGAACATTTATCCTTTCGTTTTAGAAGAAATAAAGGAATTTTCGGATAAACTGTATCTTACCATTGCGCCGGGTTTGTCCATTTCTTATATTAAAAGTTTTTTCCAAAAACCTGTTCGGGTCATTAGGACCATGCCTAACATGCCTGCTCAAGTAAATAAGGGCATGACGGTTTATACTTATGATTCGTCTGTATTCGAGGAAGATGTGGAGTTAGGACGGGAAATTCTTTCTTGTCTGGGTGATTGTATCTATCTTGAAGAAAAATTGTTAAATGCAGCGGTTGCAGTCAACGGAAGTGCTCCTGCCTATGTTTTTATGATGATTGAAGCAATGGCGGATGCAGCAGTTCTTACAGGAATTCCCCGCGAGGAGGCTTATGTTCTGGCAGCGAAAACCATAGAAGGGTCTGCAGCAATGGCAGCACAAACCCGTATTCATCCTGCAAAATTAAAGGATATGGTTTGTTCGCCAGGGGGAACTACCATTGAGGCAGTAAAGGTATTGGAACAAAAGGGATTTAGAACAGCATTGATGGATGCAATGAAAAGCTGCTCGGATAAATCGGAGGCAATGAGTAAATAAAAGGGATATACTTCTTGTCCGCCTTCATAAAATAGGGTATCTGTTTTAGATAGGTGGGACATTTTTGAAACGATTGATTGAACAGTATATTGCGAGAAACAGTGTTTCATTTATTATTTTGATAACCGCTCTTGTATTGGGACTGATTTTAGGATGCAGCTGTTTTGATAACATCGGAAACGAGGATGAATTACGGGAATTTCTGGGTGTTTTTTTTACAACACTGTCACAACCGGAAAAAATTTTTTTCGGAGAATTGTTTCATAAATCTGTGTTGCAGACAGTTTCCTTGTCAGGGCTTCTCTTGGTCAGTGGTTTTTCCTTGTTTGGCATTGGTGTCATTCCTTTTCTGGTTTGGTACAAAGGTTTTGCCGCCGGTTTTACGGCAATGGTATTTTTTCGCCTGTATGGAATAAAAGTAATTCCTTTTATACTTATGGGGATTGTACCGTCAGCTGTGATTTGGGTTCCTTTTTTGCTGATAGGAGCCTTGGAGTGTACCAAAACTTCCTTTTACATTTTGGAGTGTTGTTGCAAAAAACGAACGGGGAAAGGATTTCGACAGGTGTCTTTGCAACTTTTTACCGTGATGGCTTTTTGCACAGTTGGATTGCTAGTTGCGGGAATGATTGATGTGTATTTTGTTCCGAAATTGTTGGGACTGATTTCAAATTTGTATGGATAGAGGTGTAGAAATGGAAGAATATATGACTGAATTTTTCACCTTTTTAAAAGAAGAAAAAGGAGCATCTGCCAGTACAATGGAATCCTATGGCAGAGATTTGAATGCTTATCTTCGTTTTTTAACAGAGGAACGAATTGATGATTTGTTGGGTGTGAATCGAAAAACGGTAGAACGATATTTATCTGATTTATCTGCCAAGGGAAAAGCAGGGACGACGGTCGCAAGAACTCTTTCATCTATTCGCTCTATGTACCAGTATTTTACAGATAAAGGAAATATGGAAAAGAACCCGACTTTGGGGTTACATATTGACAGAGGTGAGAAAAAAACGCCTAAAATCCTGACCAATCTTGAGGTTGAACTGTTGCTAGACCAGCCAAAGGCCATTGACTCGAAGGGATGCCGTGATAAAGCAATGCTGGAGCTTTTGTATGCTACAGGAATCCGTGTGTCGGAGTTGATTGCATTAAATGTTGAGGATGTCAACCTTCGTGAACGGTACATAAAATGCGGGGAAGGGGAGCATGAAAGAAACGTTCCTGTTTATGAAACGGCAGTTTCATGCATTTCTGAGTATTTAAAAAAGGTCAGACCTTATCTTGTGTATCGGCCGGACGAGTATGCATTGTTTGTAAATTGTAACGGCAGTCGTTTTTCAAGACAAGGATTTTGGAAATTAGTAAAGCATTATCAGAATATGGCAGGATTAAAAAAAGAAATTACCCCCCAGATTCTTCGGCAGTCCTTTGCTATTCATCTGCTGGAAAATGGGGCAGATGTCCGCTCTATGCAACAGTTAATGGGACATGTTAGCTCTGCTACCACCCAAGGCTATGCCCGTCTTGCCAAAGAACGGATTCGTGATGTTTATCAAAGAACCCATCCTCGGGCATAAAAATTTGGGTAAAATTGAAAAAAAGCTTGCTTTTTTACTATGAATATGCTATGATTATAATATAATATTTTATTAAGTAGGAGGAATTTTTATGATGAAAAGAGTAGTGGCCCTGTTGTTGATTGCAATATGTGGTCTGTCCTTGGTTGCCTGTGGTGGTGACGATGCAAAAACCCTGACCATGGCTACCAATGCAGAGTTTCCGCCCTATGAATACATGGAAGGCGGAGAAATTGTTGGTATTGATGCGGAAATTGCTCAGGCAATCGCAGAAAAACTGGGAAAAGAGCTTGTGATTGAAAATGTTGATTTTGATTCTTTGATTCCCGGTGTTCAGACCGGCAAGTATGATTTTGTTATGGCAGGTATGACCGTAACTGATGAAAGAAAAGAACAAGTTAATTTCACCCAGACATATGCAACAGGTGTTCAGGTGATTATTGTAAAAGAAGATTCTGAAATTACCACTGCTGATGACCTTTTCAAAGAAGGTGCCAGCAACAAAATCGGTGTTCAGCTCGCTACAACAGGTGATTTGTACTGCACATGGGATATTGAAGATGAAGGCCTTGGCACAGTTGAAAGATTCAACAAAGGTGCTGATGCGGTAATGGCTCTGAATTCAGGAAAAGTTGATTGTGTTGTTATTGATAACGAGCCTGCAAAGGTATTTGTTGAAAACAACCCCGGTCTGAAAATTCTTGATACCGAATATATTACAGAAGATTATGCAGCAGCAGTATCCAAGGAACAGCCCGAACTTTTAGAACAGATTGACAAGGCTCTTGGCGAACTGATCGCTGACGGTACAGTTGCGAATATCATTCAAAAGTATATTCCTGCTGAATAATTTTACTTATCAAAGGGCTGTATCTCACAGCCCTTTCATTATGCTTAGAAAGGAATATTCATAAGATGCCTGAATGGATTTTAAAATTGGGTAGAGATTTTGAAACTGCTTTCATTGTCGATAACAGGTGGAAATATCTGTTAGAAGGAATTCAAAATACACTGATTCTTACTTTTTTTGCTTTGATATTAGGCGTTGTGTTAGGCGTGGTTGTTGCAGCAATCAGAACCACATACGACAAGCAGTTTAAAGAGATGGTGCCTTCTGTTACAAAGTTTCTTTTAGCCATAGGAAATGGCATCAGTAGGGTGTATCTTACCATTATTAGAGGAACACCTGCAATGGTTCAAATTTTGATTATATTTTTTATTATCATGGCAAGTTCTGATAATAAAATGCTTTGCGGTATCATTGCCTTTGGTATTAACTCAGGTGCATATGTAGCGGAGATTATCAGAGGCGGTATTATGAGCATTGATATAGGGCAAACAGAGGCGGGACGTTCTCTTGGATTTAACTATATGATGACAATGTGGTATATTGTATTGCCTCAAACCTTTAAAAACATTCTCCCTGCATTGGCAAATGAATTTATCGTTCTTTTGAAGGAAACTGCGATTGCCGGTTATGTAGGCGTTACGGACCTGACCAGAGGTGCAAATATTATAAGAGGAATTACTTATCAGAGTTTTTGGCCTTTGCTTGCCATTGCAGCCATCTACCTTGTAATGGTAATGTTCTTTACATGGTTGGTTGATGTGCTTGAAAGGAGGCTGAGAAAGAGTGAACGATAATGTGATTATCAAAACAGAAGGCCTTTGCAGATATTACGGAAAAAATAACGAAATTAAAGCATTAGATCATGTGGATGCTGAAATTAAAAAGGGGGAAGTTGTGGTTGTAATCGGACCTTCCGGTTCCGGAAAATCAACTTTTTTGCGTTCTTTGAATCTTTTGGAGACTGCGTCTGAGGGAAAGGTATTTTTTGAAGGAACGGATATTACAGACCCGAAAGTCAATATCAATGAACACCGCCAGAAGATGGGAATGGTTTTTCAGCAATTTAATTTGTTTCCACACATGACAGTGTTGCGTAACATGACCTTAGCTCCCATGAAACTTTTGAAAATGCCCCGTGAGGATGCAGAAAAAAAAGCAATGGAGTTGTTGGAACGGGTTGGTTTGGCAGATAGAAGCGGTGCTTATCCTTCTCAGTTGTCAGGCGGACAGAAACAGAGAGTTGCTATTGTGCGTGCTCTTTGCATGAATCCGAATGTTATGTTGTTTGATGAACCCACCTCAGCTTTGGACCCCGAAATGGTGGGAGAGGTATTGGCAGTTATGAAACAGCTTGCCCAAGAGGGAATGACCATGGTGGTTGTAACCCATGAAATGGGATTTGCCCGTGAAGTCGCAAATAGAGTTTTGTTTATGTGTGACGGGAATATTGTAGAGGAAGGAGCACCGGAAAATATTTTTGAACATCCTCAGGATTCCAGAACACGGCAATTTTTAAACAGTGTATTATAATGAAAACAAAATAAGGAACTGTGGCAAAAAGATTTCATTTTGTTACAGTTCTTTTTTTATGTTAATTCCTTAATATTCCGTTTTGGAATCGGTAAAACACCTTGAATGTGGGAGCGTTTTGTGTTATAATAATAATTAGAGAGGAGGAAAAAGGATGGAGTTAATTCGTATTGTTGATCCCTTGCTTGCATGGTACGACCGGAATGCCCGTGTGCTTGCATGGCGTGATGACCCGTCGCCTTATCGGGTTTGGCTGTCTGAAATTATGCTGCAACAAACGAGAGTGAAGACAGCAAAACCTTATTATGATAGATTTTTAGATACATTACCTACCATTCAAGCCTTGGCAGAGGCGGAGGAGGATGTTTTGTTAAAACTGTGGGAGGGTTTAGGATATTATAATCGTGTACGAAATATGCAAAAAGCGGCACGGATCGTTATGGAGCAGTATGACGGTATTTTACCTAAAGAATATGAAAAACTCCTTGAACTTCCCGGAATCGGTGTATACAGCGCAGGGGCAATTTCTTCTATTGCCTATAACCAACCTGTTCCTGCAGTGGACGGAAATGTGCTTCGTGTGATTTCTAGAATCAAGGCAAGCTTTGATAACATCAGCAGTCCTGCTGTTATGAAAGGAATGGGAATAGAAATTAAAGAGATTCTGCCCAAAAGAGTGGGGGATTTTAATCAGGCATTGATGGAGCTTGGTGCTATGGTTTGTCTGCCTAACGGACAACCCAAATGTGATGAATGTCCTGTGAATAAAATATGTCAGGCTTACAAAAAAGGAATTCAAAACGAGCTCCCCGTCAAAGAAAAAAAGCAAAAACGGAAAAAAGAAGAAAAAACGGTGTTGCTAATGGTGTGTGAGCAGAAAGTTGCAGTTCGAAAACGGGGAGAGAAAGGACTTCTTGCAAAAATGTGGGAGTATCCTTGGATGGAAGAAAGGCTCACCATGACCCAATGTCACAATCTTCTCACCGAGCAAGGAGCACAGATAGAGAAAATGAAGTCAGTGGGAGGGGCAAAGCATATTTTTACTCATATTGAATGGGATATGAAAGGCTATCTTGTTCAAGTGTCAAAGCCTTGGGGAGATTTTGTCTGGATGAATTGGTCTCAGGTGGTAGAGCGATGTGCGATTCCTTCAGCATTTTCAGCTTACAATGAAATTTTGGAAGAGTATTTTAAATAACGTAACAAAAGCAACCCAAATGGGTTGCTTTTGTTAAATGACGTCATGTTTTGTTTGTTCTTAGCTGTTAGCACCAAGGCTTGTAATTTCGAAAACAGAGATAGTACCGAATTCGGGACTGTTTTCTGTTTCCACGAACTGTGCTTGAAGTCCGTAAACAGAGCCAGTAGCAATGTCCTCCTTAGAGCCAAACTTTGCAATCGTCATTGACGGTTTGGTATAAGTTTTCATACCGAAACCCTCCTTATGAGATTATTCCGTTTTTTGTCTTGCGACAGAATGAACGGTAATCTATTTTACTTCACATTTTATTATACCAGTTTTTTTCAGATTTGTAAAGAGATTTTTTTCATTTTATTAAAAATAACCAATAAAGATTTGAAAAAATTAGTAATATTGCATTATACATTAAAACGAAACAGCACAACATCTCCATCGCAGAACACATATTCTTTTCCTTCGGAACGAACCAGCCCCTTTTCTTTGGCGGCATTATAGCTGCCGCAGGCGATTAAATCATCGTAGGCTACAACTTCTGCACGGATAAAGCCCTTTTCAAAGTCTGTATGGATTTTCCCTGCAGCCTGAGGTGCTTTGGTGCCGTTGGGAATGGTCCATGCACGAACCTCTTTAGGGCCGGCAGTCAGATAACTGATTAGTCCTAACAGAGAATATCCTTTTTTCACCAAACGGTCAAGGCCGGATTCTTCCAGACCCATATCCTGTAAAAACATCAGTTTTTCTTCCTGACTGTCAAGTTCAGCAATTTCACATTCCATGCTTGCACAGATAGGAAGCACTTCTGCTCCTTGATCTTTTGCATATTCTTTTACCATATTCACATATTTGTTCTGTTCAATACCTTGTGCAAAATCTGTATCAGATACATTGGCGGCATACAGTACCTTTTTCTGTGTAAGAAGAGGCATATCGGAAATCAGCTTTTCCTCTTCTTCTGAAAGACCTGCAGAAGAAGCAGGCTTTCCTTCATCCAAAACAGCCTTTAGTTTTTTCAGTACTTCAACCAGTTCAACGTACATTTTATTTCCTGTTTTAATTAGCTTTGCACTGCGCTCCAACCGCTTGTCCACACTTTCCAAATCCGCAAAAACCAGTTCCAGTGTAATGGTTTCAATATCACGCAGAGGGTCAATGGAGCCTTCTACGTGCACAATGTTAGCATCCTCAAAGCAACGTACTACATGAACGATTGCATCTACCTCACGGATATGGGATAAAAATTTATTTCCCAACCCCTCTCCACGGCTTGCACCTTTTACCAATCCTGCAATGTCAACAAATTCAACGATGGCAGGAGTCAACTTTTCGGGGTTGTACATTTCTGCGAGAACGCCTAATCGTTCGTCCGGCACGTCAACAACACCTACATTGGGTTCAATGGTACAAAAAGGATAGTTTGCAGATTCTGCACCTGCCTTTGTGATTGCGTTAAACAACGTGCTTTTTCCTACATTGGGAAGTCCTACGATACCTAATTTCATATTTGTCTCATTCCTAACTTAATATATGTATTAACTCTATTATACAACAAAATAAAAAATTTTGCAAGAAAAAGATATGAGGCTTGACAAAATAAAGGAAAATGTGATACAATAAACGAAAAATACTGTCAAGAGTAAATAGGCGTGTAACTTTGTTAAAGGCTAGCTTCATTTAGAGGAGGAGAGATAAAATGAAAACATTATTACTTGGTGATTTTTGTGCGAAAGAAAAAAATATGAGTGTTATCAAAGCAAAAGATATGAATTTGCTTTTTAACGATACTCTGCCTTTGTTTGAGGGTAATGATGCAACTTTTGTTAATGTAGAGTGTGCGATTACCGAATCGGAAAATGCCATAAAAAAATTTGGACCAAATTTAAAGGTGTGTCGAGAAGCAGCAGAAGTGCTTAAAAGTATAGGAACAACCCTTTGCGGTCTTTCCAATAATCACATTTTTGATTTTGGAAAAGAGGGTGCTTTAGATACAATGAAAGTGCTTGATGAAGTAGGAATCGCATATACAGGTTTTGGTAAAAATTATAATGATTCAAGAAAAAATTATATTGTAGAAAAGGACGGAGAAAAGGTTGCATTTGTGGCTGTCTGTGAACATGAATATTCATATGCACTTGAAAAACGTATGGGAAGCCGTCCGTTTGACCCGTTTGAAACAATGGAGGATATACGAAAAGCAAAAGCGGAAGCTGACAGAGTAATAGTGTTGTATCATGGAGCAAAGGAGCATTGTCAATATCCGTCACCTCGACTTATAAAGGCATGTCGTGAAATGGTTCATAATGGTGCTGATGTAGTTTTATGTCAGCATACACACTGTATTGGCTGTTATGAAAATTATAAAGATGCACACATCCTTTATGGTCAAGGTAATTTTCACTTCATTACAGACAATACAACCGATTTATGGTGTCAGTCACTTATGGTAAAGTATGATACCAAATCAAATGCAATCGAGTTTATTCCTACTGTCAATACCCAGTTCGGTATTGAGCTTGCAAAAGGTGAGGTTAAGGATAAAATAATGTCAGACTTTTCGATGCGAAATGAAAGTCTAAAAGATGGCACATGGAAAGCCGGATGGCATGAATTCTGCGAGAGAGTTAAGGGTACATATATCCCAGCAGTCAATCAAAGTGAAGAATCAAGTGAGGAAACTAGGGGTGATACCAAGCTTGCGCACTATCTTGATTGTGAAGCACATGCTGATGTATTGCGTGAGCTGTTTAAAACAGCAAATTATCGAAATGAAGTTGAATGAGTATGTTGGGGAATGAACTAACGGATATTATGAAAACTGTATATGAGTAAATTAAGGGAGTTATGTGAGGCAAGGGGACGGAGTTGTTGTGTTATTGAAAATGGGGGAGATAGCTCCCCCGTTTTTTATGCAACAAATAAAATGTTTTGAAAGAAAAAGATATGTAGATTGACAAAGCAAAGAAGAAAATGATATAATAAATAACAAATAAAAGTGTATTTTTTCTTCGGGAGGGGTACTTATGCAAGAATCCGTTAAAATATTGGTGGTGGATGACGACCGTAATATCAACGAATTGATTCGGATGTATCTGGACAAGGAAGGGTACGAGACTGTTCAGGCATACGACGGAGAGCAGGCAATCAAACTTTTTCAGTCTGCGCCACCCTCGTTAGTGATTCTTGATTTGATGCTGCCAAAAATGGATGGGTTGTCTGTGTGCCGTGAAATTCGTAAAATCAGTGATATTCCTGTGATTATGTTAACAGCAAAGGGAGAAACCTTTGATAAGGTGTTGGGACTTGAGCTCGGTGCAGATGATTATATGGTCAAGCCCTTTGAAACCAAAGAGTTAGTCGCCAGAATCAAAGCTGTATTACGTCGCAGCGGGGATCACGGAGGCGGCGGAGAACATCAGGAGGTTGTGTATCCGGGACTTTCTGTGAATATGACCAATTACGAGCTAAAGGTAAACGGAAAAAGTCTCGAGGTACCGCCAAAAGAGCTGGAAGTTCTTTTCTTTTTAAGTTCACACCCCAATCAGGTATTTACCCGAGACCAACTTTTGAATCAGGTATGGGGATACGATTATTTTGGTGCAGACCGTACGGTGGATGTGCACATCAAGCGGATTCGGGAAAAATTGGGAGAATCCTCTTATTGGCAGTTAAAAACTGTTTACGGTGTAGGTTATAAATTTGAGGTGAGACGGTAAATGCCAAAAGGAATTTTTTCAAAAATACTTTGGAGTACTTTGCTTGTAATTTTGATTTTTTCTCTGATTACGGGAAGCTCTCTTACCCTTATGATGCGACGATATGTGCTGGTGAGCGAGGAAAAGTCCTTGATGCAAAATGCACAGGAAATCAGAAATTTAACTGTTTTTTTGCTTGAGAATGACAGCGAGGAGGCTTATGATTTATTTCAAAGAAGCTTGAATTCTTACTCTTATCAGTTGAACAGTTCTATTTTTATTACCGATATTTCAGGACAGATTATGCTTGCGGCAAAAGGGAATCAAAGTCCCAAGGTTGGGACAAAGCTATCTGTTGGTGTGATGGATAGGGTTTTGGAAGGGAAAACTGTACGGCAATGGGGCGATTTGGACGGAACCTTTCGGGAGAAACGGCTGAATATTATTTTGCCCCTTGTTCTTCGGGGAGAGATTGGGGGAGTGCTGTTTATTTCCTCACCCATGCCCCAGATTCATTTTCTAATGATGAATGTTTTTCGTATATTATTACTATCTGTGCTGATTTCCCTTGCCGTTTCTTTTGCTTTTGCTTTCTTTGTTTCCCAAAGAATTTCAAGGCCCATTCGAAAGATGAAGCTGGCGGCAGAAGAGTTTGCACAGGGGAAGTTTGATGTTCGGATTTCAGGTTTTCGTGACGACGAAATGGGAGAACTTTCCGTTGCCTTTAATCATATGGCAAAATCCTTGGATGAGTTGGAGCAAAACAGACGTTCCTTTGTGGCAAATGTATCTCACGAGCTTCGATCTCCTCTTACGACCATAGGGGGTTTTGTGGCAGGCTTGCTGGACGGCACCATTCCTGAAAACAAGAAAGAACAATATCTTTCTATTGTATTGGATGAGGTAAAGAGAATGACCCGCCTGGTAAACGATTTGCTTTACATGGAACGGAGCAATAAAGAGGAATTGCAAAAAAGCATCTTTGATTTGAACGAGTTGATTCGGCTGGTGCTGATTGGAATGGAATCGAGAATCACAGAAAAACAAATTGATGTTTCGGTGGAATTTTGCCGAGAGGTACAAAATGTTCATGCCGATAGGGACGGGATTTTGCGTGTTGTCACAAATTTATTGGATAATGCTGTAAAATTTACACCAGAAAAAGGTAAAATTTTTATTGGTCTGAAAGAGAAATCGACACTGGTAAAAGTTGAAATCACAAACACGGGAGAGGTCATTCCTCCTGATATGTTAAGTCATATTTTTGACCGATTTTATAAAGCAGACCAATCCAGAGGAATCAATAAAAACGGAACGGGTTTAGGACTGCATATTGTGAAATCCATTCTTTTAAGGCATGATCAATCTATTCGTGTGATCAGTAATTCGGAACAGGGAACGCAATTTACATTTTGTCTGCCCAGACAATCATAATAACAAAATTTACAATTTGTTCACATTGTTTTAAAAAATTGGACGTATACTATAGACGAGAAAGAAGAAAACGGAGGAATTTTCCATGGATGAAAATAAAAGAGAATATCAATGGGGGAACCAAGAAAATGATAGGGATAAATCGGAAAACACAGTTCGGGAACAACCTGTGACACCGCCTGTACAATATACACAACCCTCTTATAACAATTATCGCCCTCAGCCTTTTTATAGAGAAAAGGTGAAAAATACCAAAAAAGAGAGTGGCTTTCGTGCGGTTGCCTTTGTAGCAATCGGCGCGGTATTAGGAAGCGTTTTAGGTGCCGGACTGATTCTTGGATTAAGCGGCGGAAATCGAGGGATTGGCGGTGGACCTGCTGTCAGCTTTTATTCTGTTGAAAAAACAGATGATGCGGAAAAGGTGAATATTGATAACGACCAGAGAGTGAAAATGACAGATGAAGAAATTGCAGCAAAGGTAGGCCCTGCTGTTGTAGGGATCAGCAATAATACTACCTTCTTTTCTCAGTCGGTGGAGCAGGGAAGCGGTTCAGGTATTATCATGAATGAAGAAGGGTATGTTATTACCAACAATCATGTAGTAGAAGGGGCAACAGAATTAAAGATTATTTTTTCTACCGGTGAAGAATATCCTGCAGAATTGATTGGTTCTGATTCCAGAACTGATTTGGCTCTTTTGAAAATACAGGAGAACGGAGAATATCCTTATGCTGTATTAGGGGATTCTTCCGATTTGGCAACAGGAGAATCTGTGATTGCTATTGGGAACCCCTTGGGAACTGAATTTGCGGGTACGGTTACCAAAGGAGTTATCAGCGCCCTGAACAGAACGATGGAGGTAGATGAAGGGATTACTCTGAATCTAATTCAGACTGACGCTGCCATCAACCCCGGTAATTCAGGTGGTGCCTTGGTAAACGCTTATGGAGAGGTTATCGGAATCAACTCTGCAAAGATTTCCTCCAGTCAGATAGAGGGTCTTGGGTTTGCTATTCCGGTCAATGAAGCCAAAACTGTCATTGAAGATTTAATGGAATTTGGTTATGTGCAGGGACGTCCTTTAATCGGTTTTTCAGGACGTGAAATTACGGAGCAGATGTCAAAAATGTACGGTTTTCCTCAAGGAGTTTATGTGGTTGAAGTGGCACCATTCTCCGGTGCTGAGAAGGGCGGAATCAAATCAGGTGATGTCATTCGAAAGGTGAACGGTCAGGATGTGCGTTCTATTGAAGAAATCAATGAAATTCGAGATGAGTATCAGGTAGGGGACGAATTGGAATTTGAAGTAAACAGAAACGGGGAAACCATTACCTTGAAAGTGGAATTAGGAGAGGATAAGCCGGTTCAAGAACAATAAAAAAGGGCATTGCCCTTTTTTATTTTACAAATTTTCGCACAATATGGTTTCTTGCTGCATCTTCATAACTATCATCCAAGGGAGACAGTACAGGTGTGTCAGAACCGTACTTTCGTTTTAAACTTTGGGTCAGCAACCAATCTGTCAGCTTGGGGTTGGCGGGCAGAACAGGACCATGAAGATAGGTGCCAATTACATTTTTGTAAACCACTCCCTCCATATGATCCTCACCATTGTTTCCTTTGCCGTGTTTTACCATTCCTAAGGGAAGGTGATTTGTATAGGTTCTTCCGCCGTGATTTTCAAATCCAACGATATAATCATCAAATAGTCCGCTTTGAATTACAACTTTTCCCATTAACCGTTCAGGTTTGTTTTTGGTATAAAAATCCAAAAGCCCTAGCCCTTCAATGGTTTCGTTTGCCAGTTCATAATAGTTTCCCAATAACTGGTATCCGCCACACACTGCCATCAAAACTCCATTTGATTCAATGTATTCTTGGAGTGCAGCTTTTTGTTCTGACAGTCTGTTGCAAACAAGACGTTGTTCCCGGTCACTGCCGCCACCTATAAACACCAAATCCAGTTTCGAAAAGTCAATTTCGTCATTTAACTCAAATTCTTTTACTTCTGCTGAAATTCCTCGCCATATAAGCCGTTTTTGCAGTGCGGCAATATTGCCGCGGTCACCGTATAAATTCAACAAATCAGGATACAAATGTCCGATTGTAATACTGTAATTCATGTGTTTTTACCCCCTTCTTCCTTCAGCATTTCTTTTAAAATTGCATGAGTGGTAAAGGTTGCGGAATAATTTGCCAGAATATACACAATTTCACTGTCACTATTCAGAGCCTCTCGAATTGCATTTTTCATAGATTCTTGGGTAGAGATACTGGAAAAATCTGCGTATTTCAAACGAAGCAGTAAATCGTATCTTCGTAGTCCGCAAGTGGTAATATGACGAGTATTTTCTTGTAATTTTTCAACATCTACATCCCAAAGCCACGAAACATCCGTTCCGTCCTGAATATAATCATTTATGGAAAGAATCACGTCCTTTTTGGAGGTATCCAGTGCAACTGTGGAAATTCCCTGATTAAAGCCCGCAGGATTCTTTCCCATGTTTAGTATCACCTTTTTTTGAGAGAAGGAAAATTCCTCCATTCTTCCGATTTGGGGACGATAGGTGGACAAAATATCGTTAATATCATCCGTTGTCAATCCGCATTGGTCAATGACAGCATACGCTGCAAGGACGTTATAAATGTTATACAAACCTCTGTAATTGAAGGTAATGGGTTTTTCGTTTACACAAAAAGACAAACCTTTGTTAAAGGAAATTTTGTTAGCACCGTAATGGATTTGGGGACGTTGGAAATCACATTGGGGACAATGATATTGACCCAACTGACTATAATGATAATAGTCATACGAAAGCTCTGCACCGCAAATGGGACAAAAACGGCTTTCTCTAATTTCGTCTAAGGCAATGTTCAGATTTTGTTCAATTCCGTAATATACCGTTTTTAAGGAATGGCGTTTTGCAAATTGGGTGCAAAGAGGGTCGTCTGCATTTAATACTAAAGTGGTTTTGGACAGTTTTTTTATGGCATTGTCCAACATTCCAATGGTCAAATCAATTTCTCCATACCGATCCAACTGGTCGCGAAACAGATTGTTGATAATCAAAAAATCCGGTTCAAAGTAACAAAACAGCTTTTGGGCATATCCTTCGTCAACCTCCAGACAGGCAAAATCCGCATCCAGTTTTCCAAATAAATTTGTTTCGCGGATGAAGGCTACAATGGCGCCTTCTGTCATATTAGCGCCCAAGCGATTGCAAACCACCTTGTTTCCTTTGTCAGTTAACAGCTTATCGATTACATTATTGGTGGTGGTTTTTCCGTTGGTACCGCATACCACAATGATTTTCTCTCTGACCTGACGGGACAGGTGGGTTAGAATCTTAGGATATACCCGAACAACAACTTTCCCTGCCAGATTGGTGCCGTTATGGCCAACCAGTTTACAAAAGAAAATGGTAATTTTGGTAAACCATACACATAAAAGCAGTAATAAAAATTTCATGAAAAACATCTCCAAAAAAGTTTTTAAAATTAGAATAAAAATCCGAAACAAGGGAATCTTATGTTATGGACCTCACAAAATATTGAGACCCCCTTTATTTCACTTTGCGGCGGAAGTTTTTTCTTCTGCCGCACTTTTTTATTCAATGATTCCTTTTGTGCGTATTGAAAATTTTTGATATCTGTCTTTAAAATCTTCAAAACAACCTGTACCGAATTGTGTGCAAAGAACTTCTGCCAAGGCAGAAGCAGCTACACATTCTGCAACAATAGAACCAGCCGGAACAGCACAGGTGTCGCTTCGTTCCACTGCGGCTGTCAAGGGTTCTCCTGTTAGAAGGTCAGCGGTTTTTAAAGGCTGATACAGAGTGGGGATGGGCTTTAATGCAACCTGAATGACAATATCCTGACCGTTGCTCATACCCCCTTCAATTCCTCCGGCACGATTGGTTTCTTTGGTAAAGCCTTCTTGTTTATGATAGAAAATTTCATCATGCACCAAAGAGCCGGGGAGTGATGCTGCATCAAATCCCATACCAAAGGAAACTCCCTTTACTGACTGAATGCTCATTAACGCATAAGAAAGCTTTGCATCTAATTTTTCGTCCCATTGTACGTAACTGCCGATGCCGGGGCAAAGGTTACGAATGACAATCTGTACTACACCCCCTAAAGAATCTCCAGCCTCTTTTGCTTTATCAATCATTTCCATCATTTTTTTGGATGCGGTTTTGTCTCCGCAGCGGACAGGGGAATTTTCAACCTTATTTGCAAAATCATAAGAAGTGTACTCCGTTTTGGAACAAATACCTCCCAATGCGGTTACATGGGAAAAAGAAGTAATGCCCAAGCCTTTTAAAAATTGCATACAAAATGCACCCACAGCAACCCGTGCGGCTGTTTCTCTTGCACTGGCACGTTCCAGCACATTACGGATATCCGAATGACCATACTTTAGCGCACCGTACAAATCGGCATGACCGGGGCGTGGCTTGGTGACTTCACGGCCCGCTTTTATTTCTACCGGATTGGTATAGCATTCCCAATTTTCGTAATCCTTATTTTGAATCCACATAGTAACAGGTCCGCCGGTGGTAAAACCGCCTCTGACACCCGACAAAAATTCAACTCGATCGGTTTCAATCTTCATTCTGTCTCCACGTCCGTAGCCTGTCTGCCGTAATGCCATATAATGATTGATTTCCTCAAGATTTACAGGCATCTGAGAGGGAAGACCATCGATGACTGCAGTCAGCCCCTTGCCGTGAGATTCTCCTGTGGTTAAATATCTCATGGAGTTCACATCCCTTTTTGTTTTCTATCTTTTAATTATAACATAAAAAAAAACTATGTGCAATTATTTTCAAGGGAAAAATCCATTTTTCTTAAAAAAACTCTTGACAAAGGGAAAAAAATAGAGTATAATTACTTTAGTTAGATAAAGCAATAAAGTAAGGAGAGATATTATGCTGAGCAGAAGACTGCATACTCCGGAGGGAACCTCGGATCTGCTTCAAAGGGAAGCCTATCGGATTCGTAAGGTGCGAAATGATGTGATGCAAGTGTTTTCCGGATATGGATATACGGAGGTAACGACTCCGGAAATTGAATATTACGATGTGTTTGAAGGGGGTCAGGGATTACTGACTCAGGAAAAGATGATTAAGTTTTTTGATCGGGAAGGAAGAATTCTGGTTCTTCGCCCCGACTTGACCACACCCCTTGCACGACTGACTGCCACCAAATTGAACGGTGACATTCAAAAGCTGTGTTATGCGGGTAAAGTGTTTCGTAATTATCAAGGCGGAATTCGCCCCTGTGAAACCTCTCAAGCGGGAATTGAGTTGATTGGTTTAAAAGGTGCCGAGGCAGATGCCGAGGTCATTGCCGCCTCAATCCGCAGTATGCTTGCATGCGGATTGAAGGAGTTTCAGATTGAAATCGGTCAGGTGGAAATATTTAAGGAACTGATGGAGCAGACCGGACTTGAGCCAGAGATTACGGAGCAAATCAGAGTATTTATTGACCAAAAAAATATTTTTGGGGTACAGGAATTATTAAATCACTGTAATGTTCCTACTGAACAGGCAGAGCTGATTTTGCAGATGCCTTCTTTGTTTGGCGGTGCAGAAGTGTTGGAACAGGCAGAAAAGCTGACTACCGGAAAACGGGCAGAGGCAGCAATTAAAAACTTGCGGGAAGTATATACCATATTGGAAGAATATGGTTTATCCGACTATGTTTCTCTTGATTTGGCAATGGTGCAAAGTTTGGATTATTATACAGGAATTATTTTTAAGGGTTTTGCACGTGGCGTTGGTTTTGAGGTTTGTGCGGGGGGACGGTATGATGGATTGATGAGTCGGTTTGGAAAAGACAGCCCCGCAACGGGAGCAGCACTTTATCTAGACTTGCTTGCTGATGCTCTGTATCGACAAGGTGTTGTAAGCGAGTTAGAAAGCGTTGGTGCTCTTGTGTTCGGAAGAGATAGTAAAACAGCACGCTGTCTTGCTGAACAGCTAAGAGCCTCCGGTATTCGGACAGAATACTATTTGGGGGAAGAAGACCCTGTTAATTACGCAAGAGAAAAAGGAATTCCAGCCCTTTATCGTTGTGATGAAAAGGGAATTACAAAATGTGACATGGTATCAGGAAATGAACAGCTTATGGAAGGAGGCGTGCTTGCATGAAATATATTACTGTAGCATTGGCAAAGGGGCGACTTGCGGATTTTGCCATCAGCCTTTTTGAACAGTTGGGATTTGAGTGCGCTGAAATGAAAACCAAAACCAGAAAGCTGATTTTTACGGATGAAACCCATAAATTCAAATTTATTCTGGTAAAAGCATCAGATGTTCCTGTTTATGTAGAATATGGTGCAGCAGATATGGGAATTGTGGGAAAGGATACCTTGCTTGAGGAAGGCAGAAATTTATATGAAATGCTGGATTTGAAATTTGGAGCTTGCCGTATGGCTGTAGCAGGACCGCCCAGTATGGCAGATTCCTTACATTCCTCTCATAACCTTCGTGTAGCAAGCAAATATCCTCATATTGCAAAAAATTATTTTCAAATAAAAAAGGGACAGACCATTGAAGTGATTAAATTGAACGGTTCGGTAGAGTTGGCGCCCTTGGTAGGACTCAGCGAGGTCATTGTGGACATTGTAGAAAGTGGAGCTACCTTAAAAGAAAACGGTCTTGAGGTGCTGGAAACCATTTGCGAATTATCTGCAAGGCTGGTGGTGAACCGAGTCAGTGCCAAACTGGAACGAGAACGGATTTTAGAGGTTGTGAACAAGCTGAAAGGACTGATTGAATGATACTGTATCCTGCAATAGATTTAAAAGACGGATGTTGTGTGCGACTGAAAAAAGGAGATTTTGACCAAAAGACGGTCTATTTTGAAAACCCTGTGGAAACAGCACTTATGTGGCAAAACATGGGGGGAGAGTTTCTGCATCTGGTTGATTTGGACGGTGCAAAAGACGGTGTTTCAAAAAATGCTACTGTGATTGAAAATATTGTGAATGCCTTGGATATTCCTGTGGAATTAGGCGGAGGGATTCGATCTATGGAGCAGTTGGAACGGTATTTTTCCATGGGGGTTGCCCGTGCCATTTTAGGCACTGCCGCTTTGAAAAATCCTGATTTTGTTTGTCAAGCGGTGGAAAAATACGGGGAAAAAATTGCCGTTGGAATTGATGCGAAAGACGGTTTGGTTGCCGTTTCCGGTTGGCTTGAGGTAAGTGATACGGATGCGGTTACATTTGCAAAAGAAATGGAACAAATTGGTGTAAAACATATTATTTACACCGATATTGATACAGATGGTATGATGTGCGGTCCCAATGTAAAAGGGCTTGCCGCCATGGTCCAAGCAGTCCCAAAGGTTGGTGTGATTGCCTCAGGCGGTGTTGCAAGAATAGAGGACTTGGCCGAAATTCAAAAAACGGGCGCTGCAGGTGCTATTATTGGAAAGGCACTGTATCAAAAAACCATCAATTTAACAGAAGCGGTAAAGGAATTGAAAGGATGAGGAATATGATAAATTATGATCAGAACGGATTGATTCCCGCAGTCATTCAGGATGATGATACCGATCAGGTGTTAATGGTAGCCTACATGAATGAAGAAACCCTACAAGAAACCATAGAAACGGGCAGAACGGTGTTTTATAGCAGAAGCCGTCAGGAACGATGGAGAAAGGGAGATACCTCCGGAAATATTCAAAAGGTGGTGTCTGTAAGACTTGATTGTGACGGTGATTGTTTGCTAATTCGTGTGGAACAGACGGGAGCTGCTTGCCACACCGGAAATAAATCCTGTTTTTATCGAAAGTATGAAGAAGGAAATTGGAACGAAACAGGTGTGGAAACTGCCAATATGCTTACAGAACTCTATGACGTGGTGCAAGACAGACAACAAAACCCTCAACCCGGTTCTTATACCAATTATTTATTGGATGCGGGAATTGATAAGATTGCCAAAAAAGTTGGGGAAGAGTGTGTAGAAACCATTTTAGCGGCAAAAAATAACGATAAAGCCGAGATTGCTGCTGAAACTGCAGATTTGTTGTATCACCTGACTGTACTTCTTGCACAACAGGGAGTTTCTTACGAGGATGTATTTAAAGAACTAAAAGACAGAAGATAATACGAAAAGCCGATGTCGTGTTGACATTGGCTTTTTTTCATAAACTTCTCCTTTTTTTCATACTGTAAGAGGAGAGGGGTGAAATAAAATGAAACTATTACAATGGTGGAACGAAACCATATTATGGGGAATTCCTATGATGATTCTCATGTCAGGATGTGGGATATATTTAATTGGAAATACCAAAGGAATATTATTTCGCAAATGGAAAACGGTGCTTTCTTCCACTCTTTTCTCCTTGTTCAGGCCCTCGAAGGGGACAAAGGGAGAGATTTCTTCTTTTCAGGCATTGTCAACGGCTCTGGCGGCAACGGTGGGAACGGGAAATATTGTAGGTGTTTCGGTTGCCTTGATGCAAGGGGGAGCAGGAGCGATCTTTTGGATGTGGGTTTCTGCCCTGATTGGGATGATGACTAAATTTTCGGAGGTTACATTGGCTGTTGCATATCGTGAAAAAAATAAAAGTGGGGAATGGAAGGGAGGTCCGATGTATTACATAGAAAAAGGACTTGGAAGCAAAAAGCTCAGCTTTTTATTTTGTGTATTTGGTGTTTTTTGTTCCTTTGGTGTTGGAAACATGGTGCAGTCCAATGCCATGGCAGGAGGACTTTATCAGGTGTTTGGCATTCCTTTTTGGATGACGGGATTGATTGCGGCTCTCCTTGCAGGTCTGGTGCTGATTGGCGGAATGCAGAGAATTGCCGGTGTCACATCATTTCTGGTGCCCTTTATGGCACTTTTTTATATGATAAGTGCGGGGATCGTGTTGTTTCAGCAAAGAGCGGGAATCGGAAATGCGTTTTCCATGATTTTTCGTAATGCATTTACGGTACAGGCTGTAGGGGGTGGTTTGATGGGAACAGGAATTGGAAAGGCAATCCGTATAGGTGTTGCCCGTGGAATATTTACCAATGAAGCGGGGTTGGGAAGTGCTCCCATTGCTCATTCTACCGCAAATACAGACCACCCTGTCAGACAGGGGATGTGGGGTGCTTTTGAAGTATTTTTTGATACCATTGTCATGTGCACTGTTACCGCCCTTGTTTTGTTAAGTTCGCAGTTGTATTTGGAGCAATCAGGGGAATTGTTATTACAATCTGTTTTTTCTTGCGCATTTCCTTTAGGGAAATTTGTGGTTCCTTTTTCTCTTACCTTGTTTGCCTTTGCAACCGTTATCGCATGGTATTATTACGGTGAAACCTGTATGGAGTATCTGGTAGGAGGGGAGGCTCTTGCCTGGTATCGGGGTATTTATATTATTTTAATATTTTTTGGGTGTGTCATGAGGCTGACAACCGTTTGGGAGCTGGCAGATTTTTTTAACGGACTTATGGCAGTACCCAACCTGATTGCCTTGTTTTTCCTAAGTAATAGAGTAAAAGAGCTGACAAAAGATTTTTTTGATCGCCCATCTCGATAAAATAAAAAAGGGTTTGCAGCAAAATTTTACTACAAACCCTTTCCATTTTTATGATTGATCAAATTCCTTTGATACGTCTTTTAACAGTGTGCGGATGGGTAGCTGTTGAGGACAACTCTGTTCGCATTTTCCGCAACCAATACAATCCTTTGCCTTTCCGTTGTTTTTGGTATAAATGTTGTAAAAATACCTTCCACTCCAATTTTTCCATATGGATTTGTTATTCATACATGCAAATAAATCAGAAATCAGAATATTTTTCGGACAGCCCTCTGTGCAGTAACGGCAGGAGGTACAAGCAATCAAATTCTCAGAATCAAGAATGGAGCATACCTGTTTGATTGTTTCTTGTTCTTTTTTGTCCAAAGGAGAAAAATTCATTATTGATTTTACATTATCCGTCATTATTTCCATACTGCCCATACCTGAGAGTACCATTTTCACTTCTTCAAAGCCCGCTGCAAATCGAATAGCAAAACTTGCCACACTGCCGCTCTGAAGCTCCTCCAGAACTTTTTTTGCCTGATGGGGGAGATTGACAAGACTGCCGCCCTTGACCGGTTCCATAACAATAACCGGTTTATTAAATTTACGGCATACCTCGTAGCATCTTCTTGATTGAATCAACGGACTTTCATAATCGGCATAATTAAACTGAATCTGCACTACCTCAATTTGAGGATACTCCATTAAAATTTGCTCCAGCATTTCAGGTGTATCGTGAAAGGAAATGCCAAAATGCTTAAATTTTCCCTCTTTTTTCAATTCCAATGCTGTTTCGTATGCTTCGCATTTTTTATACTTTTCATATAACATTTTATTTTGACAATGCATCAGATAAAAATCAAAATAATCCACACCGCAGGCTTTTAGCTGTTCTTCAAAGAGGGGACGGATTTCTTCCTTTGATTCAAAAAAATTGGTGGAAAGCTTGTTCGCCAGAAGATAGCGTTCTCTCGGATAACGAGAGGTCAGGCATTTTTGAATCGCAATTTCGCTTTTTCCGTCAAGATACCCCTTTGCAGTATCAAAATAGCAAAAACCGTTTTCTATAAAATAATCCACCATGCGACATGTCAGGGCATAATCTACATCATTATCGTTCATGGGAAGACGCATAAAACCAAATCCCAATTGTCTGTTCTTTGGACCAAACATAGAATTCCCTCCATTTGTGGTTTATTTATATTCCTTGACTCCTTCGCGGAATGCATTTGTGGTTTCTTCCGTCTCGTCCAACCAGTAGGGTCGGGCTAAGGTTTTATAAAACTCCTCCCTCATATCGTAGTCGGCACTGGACCACCAAAGAGCCATTTTAATATTGGGATACTCTTTCATAGAGGAAAACATCTGTGTAATCCATTCTGCTTTGTCACCGCCTTTTGAGCTTGAGGCGAATTCGGTAATAATAAAGGGGAATTCAGAAAATACATTCATATATTTGTCATAAGGCTCCCGATAGATTTCATCAAAAGTACGCCATTTTTCATGATACAATTCGGCATAATAAGTGCCCGTATTATATCCTGTCAGACCAATCATGTGAACATATTCATTTCCTGGATAATAAGAAATGTACGAGTTCCAATGACAGGGAGGGCAATCCTCTGCATTAGGATTAAAAATCCAGATGGCATTGTCAACCCCTTCTTCTTCAAAAATCCGGTAAATTCTCTGCCAGTTGTCAATAAAAATATCCGGATCGGAAAGGGCGGCAACGCCGGAGTAATTCACCCAATCACTGTTCATTTCGTTATTTAAGCGGAATAGGAAAGGATGACCAAACTCTTTTGCACCGCGGGCAAATTCACGGATTTCTTCATCATACATTCCGTCATACAAATCCAGATTGATGTTTTTACCAAACAAATTGTCGTTGGCATGATAAGAAATTTGCAGGGTAAGCTCGGTCAGTTTTCCTTTATCGTACATTTTTTGTAATTCTTCCACAGGAAAACCATGATTTAAGTTTACATAGTGAAGGCTGAAATCAAAGGTATAGTCAACCTTCTTTTCCAAATCATCAAACCATTGATATTTTTTATCATCAGTATAAGAGCCGTCCACAAATAAACCCCATTTCATATCTTTTGAGGTTTTGATATTTTTATAAAGCTCAGTGGTTTCTTTATTCCAGCTTTCAGGAATGACGGGAGCAAAATCAGCATGAAATACATTTCCACCCTTTATGGAAATTTCCTCAAAGGAAGAAACGGCTTCTTCAACGATTGGGTTCAGTTCCTCGTGACTTTTTCCTTTAAACATCATACGGAAAAATGCTTGTTTTCCCGTTATGGATTCAACAAAAAAGTAGGTATATGCGTTTTGGGTAACTTTTGAGCCTTCCGAAGGGGTGCGGGTAAGGGAAATAAGTTGTGCTCTGGCACCGTTTTCCATTTGAAAGGTTTCGTTCCGTTCAATGGAAATGTTGTTTTGGGCAATAAAGGTTTCGTTTAAGTAATAATTGTTCAGATAATGGTCTATAAAGAAAAATACATCTTCATAAGGTGCCCATTCCCGAGTGACAACAACAGTTACGGAATCATTATATGCCTTAATTTGTTCAGGGGCAATAGAGCGGTCAAAGCTCATGTTTTCAGGGAAGGCAACACTGTAGCCCTTTGGATGATCCACCAATACCTTATGGTGGTCAGCCGTGGTGATAATTTCCTCCTGAATTTCGGGCTCCGATTTTGTCAAGGCATAATATTTTTGTTGTACTTTATGAGTCAGCCTTTCCATAAAATAGGCGGGATCAGAAAAAAAGCCCTTGCTTCCGGCAAGTGCTACCATAGCAATCATTAAAATTCCAAATACATAAAGAAAAATTTTTCTGCGTTTCATACTGACAAAATCCTTTCCCATAACATAAAATTATTATACCATAAAACAAAAAAACTGTCAAATAAATTTGTTTGAAATACATAAAAAAGGCAATCACTACTGTGTGATTGCCTTTAAAGAGATTTTATACTTATTTGGACAGTCTTGCTTCCAGAGCGGCCTGTTCTTCCAACAGTTCAGCGGGCATTCTGTCACCCAAAGGTGCAAAGAATTCTTTCTGGTTTGCAACATCTTCCAACCATGCGTTTTTGTCAACGGACAGTAATTCTGCCATTACTTCATCAGACAGATTCAGACCGGAAATATCCAGATCCTCTGCTTTGGGCAAATAACCGATAGCAGTTTCGGTTGCATCAACCTTACCATCGCAACGGTCCAAAATCCAGTTCAGTACACGTAAGTTATCACCAAATCCGGGCCAGATAAACTTACCCTGATCATTTTGCTTAAACCAGTTAACGTGGAAAATCTTAGGAGCATTGGGAATCTTTTTGCCCATTTCCAGCCAATGTTTGAAATAGTCACCCATGTGGTAACCGGTGAAAGGACGCATTGCCATGGGGTCGCGTCTGATAACACCTACAGCACCAGCGGCAGCTGCAGTGGTTTCAGAAGCCATGGTAGCACCAACAAATACACCATGTTGCCAGTTAAAGGACTGATATACCAAAGGAGCGGTCTTTGCACGTCTTCCGCCAAATACAATAGCAGAAATCGGTACACCTGCAGGACTGCTGAATTCAGGAGAAATGCAGGGGCATTGAGCCGCAGGAGCAGTAAATCTGGAGTTGGGATGAGCAGCCTTGATGCCTTGCTCGCCCATTTCTTTTGTCCAGGGGTTTCCCTTCCAGTCAATGCATTCTTCGGGGACATCGCCGTCCATGCCTTCCCACCAAACAGTACCATCAGGCTTCAAGGCAACATTTGTGAAAATAGTATTGCTCATGGTTGTTTCCAGAGCATTTTTGTTTGTTTTAGAGGAGGTTCCGGGAGCAACACCGAAGAAACCTGCTTCGGGATTCACAGCCCACAATCTTCCGTCTTCACCAACTCTTAACCATGCAATATCGTCACCAACTGTGGTTACTTTGTAACCGGACAGGGGAGGAATCAGCATTGCCAGATTGGTCTTACCGCAAGCACTGGGGAATGCAGCAGCAATATAGTGCTTTTCACCTTTCGGATTTTCCAGACCTAAGATGAGCATATGTTCTGCCATCCAGCCTTCCTGTTTACCCAGATAGCTTGCAATTCTCAGAGCCAGACATTTTTTGCCCAACAAAACGTTACCGCCATAGTTGGAGTTGATGCTCCAAATGGTGTTGTCTTCAGGGAAGTGAACGATATATCTTTCATCAGCGTTAATATCCTTGCTTGCATGGAGACACTTTGTGAAATCATCACTGTCACCCAGTTCATCCAGAGCAACATTCCCTGCACGGGTCATGATATCCATATTCAGTACAACATAGATACTGTCGGTTAATTCGATACCCACCTTTGCAAAGGGGGAACCGGGAACACCCATGATGAAGGGAACTACATACATGGTTTTGCCTTTCATGGAATCCTTATACAAATCACCCAGCATTTTGTATGCATCAGCGGGAGCCATCCAGTTGTTGATGGGGCCTGCATCTTCTTTGTTGGTAGTGCAGATGAAGGTGCGGTCTTCCACGCGGGCTACGTCATTTTCCTTTGTTCTGTGCAGATAGCAACCGGGCAATTTTTCCTGATTGAGTTCAATCAAAGTTCCTTCTGCCACAGCCTGCTTTGTCAATTCTGCTTTTTGTTCAGCAGAGCCGGTATACCAGATTACCTGATCCGGATTGGTCATCGCTTTCATTTCTTCCAGCCATGCCAGAACAGCTTTATTGTTAGTCATAATAAAAACTCCTTTCGTTAAAGCGCCATTTGGTATTTATTATACTACAAAATCTCAAAAAAGTAAATGGTTTTTTTGAAATTTTTCTATTTTTTAAGAAAAATTATACAAAAAAACCAAAAAATACGTAAGAATTTATTTTAAATTAGCTTATTTTTGCAAAAAACATCCGCTAAATTGCAGAGCTGTTCCATGGAAAGAGCTTCACCTCGAAGTCCTGCATCGATTCCGGCTTCTAAAACAGATGCGGCAATATCTTGCTTTGAGCCTTTGAAACAACCTGCACCGCATAAGGAGTTTAACAGTGTTTTTCTACGCTGAGCAAATGCCCCTTTCACTACGGTGAAAAATGCTTGCTCATTTTGAGGCTTACAGGTAGGGTGGGGTCTGGGGGTTAAGGAGAGAACCACGGAATCAACATTGGGTGCTGGAACAAAGGATTCTGCCGGAACGTGACAAAGAATTTCGGGTTCTGCGTAAAAGTTCACCCCAATGGTCAGTACGCCGTAATCCTTACCGCCTGGTTTGGCGGCAATACGCTCTGCCACCTCCTTCTGAATCATGATGACTATGTTGGGAAAGGAAATGCCTGATTCCAACAGATACATGATAATGGGGGTGGTGATGTAATAAGGCAGATTGGCAGCAAGGGTAGGGGGTGTTCCTCCGAATTCCTGTTCTACCAATTTCTTTAAATCGGTTTTTAAAATATCCTGATGGAGCACCGTGACATTATCAAATTCCTGTAAGGTATCTTCCAGAACTTCAGTCAATCCTTTGTCAATTTCAACCGAAACCACCTTGTTTGCCCGAGAGGCAAGTTCCCAGGTAAGAGTTCCTAAACCAGGTCCGATTTCCAGAACGTTTTTGTTTGAAATACGGGCACCGTCTGCAATGGTATGCAATACACCTTCATCTGTCAGAAAGTTCTGACCGTAGCGTTTGTTAAACTGCAAACCGTTTTTTTGCATGATATGTTTAATAATTTTTGGGTTTGCTAAGGGATTCATGTCCATTCTCCTTTTTTGAACGGAAAAATGAACGGATCTAAAGGACCCGTTCATTATGTGTTCAGTTTAGTTTAAAACATAGACAACAACATCGCGTCTGCCAAAATTCAGCGCATCCTGTCTGGAATCAAAGCACAAATCAATTCTGTTTCCTTTGATTGCACCGCCGGTATCTGCCGCTAAGGCATAGCCGTAGGTAAAGGAACCGTCGGTAGTCTGAATAAACAGCTTGGAGCCTAAAGGAATTACTCTGGGGTCTACTGCTACAACGCCATAAGTTGCACGAATTCCGGTAGCTGTAATTCCGTAAAGGGGATCCCCAGGGAACTTTCCACAGCTTTCATAGCCTATGTCGTATCCTGTTGCCTGCATGTAGTAGGTAGCACGAACTGCGATATTACCCGCAGAGGTGGGAACCACATCTAACAATCCTGTTTCTCTTATTTCATCAACAGGCTGTTGGGTGATTGATTCGCTGATCAATTCTTCTGAAATCTTTACACCGTTTTCGTAACGGGCAACATACTGTCTTTGCATAACCCCTGCCTGACCTTGTTGAACAACATTGTGTTCACCCTTAGGAAGAGAATAGGTGCTGGTTTCTTTTACAACAAAGGGAATGGCTTCATCAACGGTGTAGTGATACTCATTGACACGGTCGATGGTAAGGTTCATTCCGGGCTTTATGGCATCTGCCATAGTAGCGTTGAATCCGTCATGTTCACCAACAACAATATTGGCTTCGTCTAAGAATTCTCCTACTGTGCGAGCAACGGAATAATATGTGGTGGATGCACCGTCAATGGTCATAACCACCTGTGCTGCTCTTTGAATGGAAATCTGCTGGTCCCGCAACACTTTAGAATTTAATGCGGGTGTTACAATATCACCTTTTTTAATTTTAATGTTTTGCTCTGCTAAAATCGCACTGACTGTTCCTTTCATGGTAACAGCAGTTCTGAGTTCTCCCGACCCGTCATCAATGGTGACGTGTTTGATCGTGGTAAAACCGGTTGTGATCATCATACTCAGCAGAAGTACAATGGCGGCAATCACACAGAAAAATACTCTGTGAAAGGATGCCGTTTTGTTCTGCAACATAACTTTGACCTCCTGTCGTTTTTTTCGAACACTGCGTATTATAAACCAAAGGAAAGGGTTTTGTCAACCCCTTTATTACAAAAATGTTGCAAAATGGTTGCTCGTGCTTTACGAAAAACACAGGAACTATGCGGGATAGAGAAAATAAAAATTTTTTTAAATTTTTTTTAAAAACGGGGCAAAAAAATACCAATATTTTGAAATAAATGGAAAATATAACACAAAAAATGGTAAAATTTAGGGAGTAAAAAGGGGGTGTCTTAAAAACACCCCTAAAATTGGTCAAATAAGACTTGATTTTTAAAAATAATATTAGGATACGGCAAGAAAAAAAGGTGCCTTAAATCGTCTTAAAATGCGTCGCTTTACACAAAGTCTGCCATGACATAATTGGCAAGATCGAAGCCGTAATCGGTAAGAGCAAAACTGTGTTGGTTTTTTTGGAGTAAACCGTTGTTGATGTGCTTTTGAAGGACATCTTCGTAGGGGGTTATCCAATGAGGACCGAATTGCTGTTCCATCTCTAAAAAGTTGACACCCTCTGTCAGTCTCAAACGAAGCATAATGCTTTCTCCCAAAAAATCCATTACCTGTTCTTGTACATAGGGCAAAATGGTATTTTCGTTGACGTGACGGATGTAAGCCTCCGGATTTTCCTCCCATGTATATCGGATTCCCTGCAAGTATCCGCTTGCCCCTGCACCGAAGGCGGCATACTCCTGACCCTTCCAGTAAATCAGATTGTGCTTACATTCCCAACCTGTCTTGGCGTAATTTGATATTTCGTATCGAAAAATATCCTTTTTTGACAAAATCTTTTTCGACAAATGATTCATTTCCCGTTCCGTTTCTTCGTCGGGCAAGGGAGCGGGGAGTTTTTGAGAAAAAGGTGTACCTTCTGCAATGGTAAGGGAGTAACAGGAAATATGAGGCAACTCCAAAGCGGTTAAGCTTTCCAGCGTTTCCTGCCAGTTGTCTATTGTTTGGTTTGGTAAGCCATACATGACATCGGCATTTACATTGTTGATACCTGATGCGAAAATCATCTCTAAGCTTTCTAAAAAATCTTCTCTTGTATGAGTCCTGCCTAATGTTTGTAATAATGAATTCTGCCAAGCTTGTAAACCTAAGCTCATGCGGTTCACGCCATAGCCACTTAGAATCCGCATTTTTTCCTTTGTCAAAGTTTTGGGATTTGCTTCAACGGTGAATTCTGAAACGGTATCCGGGAAAAGAGTTCGTAAATTATACAGTAATTCCTTCAGTAAAGAATCAGAAAGGGCGGTGGGGGTACCACCGCCAATAAAAATTGTGTCGAATCGATTTGGAATTTGTTCTTTACTTTGTCGAATATGATGGAGCATTGCGGACACATATTCCTGCATCAGTTCTTCTTTTCCTTGATAGGAATTAAAGTCGCAATACGGGCATTTTGATTTGCAAAAGGGAATGTGAAGATAAAGTCCTTTCATAACTGTAATCAATCGGGTTTCAGAATGGACATAAAGGCTTCCTGAGGAACCGTTACACTGCCCACCTGACGCATCCGTTTCTTTCCTTCCTTCTGTTTTTCCAGTAATTTTTTCTTTCTGGTAATGTCACCGCCGTAGCACTTGGCAAGTACATCTTTTCTCATTGCTTTTACCGTTTCGCGGGCAATGATTTTACTGCCAATTGCTGCTTGAATGGGAATTTCAAACAGCTGTCTGGGAATGACTTCTTTTAATTTTTCTGCAATTCTACGTCCCCGTGCATAAGCTTTTCCCTCATGAACGATGAAGGACATGGCATCTACCATATCTCCGTTTAACAAAATGTCCAGTTTTACCAATTTAGAGGGTTGATAATCGGACAGTTCGTAGTCGAAAGAAGCATATCCCCGTGACAATGATTTCAAAGTATCAAAAAAATCATAGATAATTTCGTTTAAAGGCAAAATATAGTGAAGACTTGCACGGTCGGTATCAATATATTGCATATCCTTAAAAATACCCCGACGTTCCTGACAAAGCTCCATAATGTTGCCCACATAGTCGGTAGGAGTCATAATCACTGCCTTTGCCATAGGTTCATCAATATGGTCGATTTCAGCTATGGGAGGAAGGTTTGCAGGATTGGAAATTTCCACCATTTCACCATTGGTTTTATATACGTTATAGATAACGCTGGGCGCGGTGGTAACCAGATCCAAATTGTATTCCCGTTCCAGCCGTTCCTGAATAATTTCCATGTGTAAAAGTCCTAAAAATCCGCATCGGAAACCAAATCCAAGAGCAAGGGAGGTTTCCGGTTCGAATACCAGAGAGGCATCATTTAACTGCAATTTTAATAGGGCTTCTCTTAAATCGTCATATCTGGCACCGTCAGCAGGATAGATTCCGCAGAAAACTATGGGGTTTACCTGTTGATAACCGGGCAAAGGCGCCACTGCTCCGTTTTTTGCAGTGGTAATCGTGTCACCTACGCGGGTGTCTGACATAGTTTTGATAGAGGCGGCAATATATCCAACCTCGCCGGCAGAGAGCTTGTCGGAAAGCACGGTGCCGTTTGCTTTTAAGTAACCTACCTCTACTACTTCAAAGGTTTTATCCGTTGCCATCATCCGAATCATATCACCGGATTTTAAGGTTCCCTCGACCACTCTGACATAGACAATGACCCCTTTGTAAGCATCATAATAGGAATCAAAAATCAATGCCTGAAGGGGTTTGGTTTTGTCACCTTCGGGTGCGGGAATTTTTTGTATAATTTGCTCTAAAACTTCCTCAATTCCAATTCCGTTTTTGGCAGAAATTAACGGAGCATCTGTTGCCTCAATTCCGATAATATTTTCTATTTCTTCTTTTACATAATCGGGCCGTGCACTGGGCAAATCAATCTTGTTGATAACAGGCAACAATTCCAATCCATGATCCACGGCAAGGTAGGTGTTGGCAAGGGTTTGTGCCTGAATACTCTGCACTGCATCTACCACCAAAATGGCACCTTCACAGGCTGCAAGAGAACGGGAAACTTCATAATTAAAGTCAACATGTCCTGGTGTGTCAATCAGATTCAGAATATATTCTTCTCCGTCCTTTGCTTTGTGAACCAAACGGACGGCACGGGCTTTAATGGTAATTCCTCTTTCCCGTTCCAAATCCATATTGTCAAGGAGCTGTTGTTCCATTTCTCTTTGGCTGACATCACCCGTAATTTCCAAAAGCCGGTCTGCCAAAGTGGATTTTCCGTGGTCAATATGGGCGATAATACAAAAATTTCTAATGTTTTTTTGATTCATAGTTTGCTCTCCAGTTCGAGTTTCTACTATTATATATAGTAGAAAAACGTTTGTAATTTTTTCTGTTACATCTATTATAACACAGAAAGGCGGTAAGTGGCAAGAACTTTCCATTTTTTTGTTCATATTTTTAAAAGGACGGGCATAGAATGGTTACAGAATTGGTGAAGGAGGGAACGCAATGGCGTTTGAAGCAAAGTATCAGGATATTACGCTGAATCAAATCCGTGCTCGGGAGGTTGCAGCGGAAACAGCAGAGGAGGATGTGATTGTTCCGGATGTACAGGGGGATATAGGAAAGGTGCTTTTGATTAAAACCTCCTGTGCCATTGAGTCGAAAGAGTCGGGCGGTGACCGTATTACATTAAGTGGAACGGTATATGCCCATATTCTTTATCAGCCCGCAGAAGGGACAGGGATGGAGGCAATTCATACCTCTCTCCCGTTTCAGCATACTGTGCGGGTGGATGGGGAACAATTGCTTGTTGATGCACAGGCTGAGGTAGGAGAAGTTTCCTATTATTTGTATCATTCAAGGAAACTGAATCTCAAGGTGACAGTATGTATCAAAAAACAATTTTCAGAGGATTGTACTTATCGGGTTCTGACAGGGTGTGAGGCGGATTGCGAAACAGAAATGAAGTACCAACCTGCCACTTATATTACTGAGCATGTTTGCTTGGATCAGGTTTTGGCAGTCAGAGAGCAAACGGAATTAAATGGTTCTCTTCCTGATATTCACAGAATTTTATTTTGCGAGGGGAAAATCAGGGAGCCAGAAGTAAGGTTGATGACCAACAAAGCAATGATAAAAGGGGAAATTGTACTGAGTTTCTTCTATTATAGTATGGAAGAAACAACAGAATATGCAGAGCACGTGATTCCCTTTACAGAAGTGGTGGATGCCATAGGGGTTACAGAGGAAATGGAAGATCATTCGACTCTTTATTTATCAGGGATTCAAATCAGAGCCGACGAAGATAGCGACGGGGACACGAGGCTGTTGTTTGCAGATGCTAAAATTTTTGTGCAGATTCGTGCTATGCTTACAGAAAAGACAGAACTTGTGGAGGACTTATTCTGCACAGAAATTCCTTTGGAATGTACCTGTGATACCATATGTTATTCCGAATTGCATCCCGTTGCATCAAAAGAAATTGCAATTCGGGAAAATTTATTCTGCAAAGAGCAACCGCCCATTTCCAGAATATATTTTATGGAACCTTCCGTATGGATAGAAGCAGTTTCCTGTCATGGTGAAAAAACAAGGGTAGAAGGAAAATGCTGTGTTACCATTCTTTATCAAAGTTCGGAAGGAGAATATTGCAGTCTTACCAAGGAACTGCCTTTTTCACAAGAGCTGGAAGGTGAAATGAATCGTGGTGATATGACAGTAAGCACCGGTCATTTTTCTTATCATTTGCTGTCTGCTGACGAGGTAGAAATCAGAGGGGTTATTTATATAGAAGGAACTGCTGTGAAAATGGGTCAGATTCCTTGTGTTACCAAGGCAGAGGAGTCTGATAATACAGAATGTAACGAAACAAGACCGTCCCTTGTTATATGCTTTGTTCAAAAAGGTGATACTTTGTGGAATATTGCAAAACGGTACAGCGTCACCCGTGACAGCATTATCAAAGCCAATAAGCTGGGAGAAGGAAATCTTGTGACAGGACAGAAAATTCTAATTCCCAGATAGGTATATAACAGGAAGAATAGGGAGATACTTACATTGAGGTGAAACAAATGGAGTATCTGAAAGCCTTCGTGGTTGGCGGTCTTATTTGCGTTGTCGGGCAACTTTTGATTGATTATACCAAACTGACCCCTGCAAGAATTTTAACAGGATTTGTGGTTGCGGGTGTTTTCCTTACCATGGTAGGGTTATACGAACCCTTGGTTCAGTTCGCGGGAGCAGGGGCAACAGTGCCTATTTCTGGATTTGGATATACCTTGGCAAAAGGAACAGTAAAAACCATTGGCGAAAAGGGATTGATTGGTGTTTTTTCCGGCGGATTGACCGCTACAGCCGGAGGGATTGCCGCTGCTATAATTTTTGGTTGGCTGGTGGCGGTTTTGTTTAAACCAAAGCCAAAACATTAACAAAAAGATTCTTCACTCCGTTCAGATAGAGCAGATTTGGTTATTCTGAATGAAATGAGGAATCTTTTTATATAGGAAGAAACTGAATATATTTTAGATTTTGGGAAACACTTTTGTAAGAGAAATTTGACGGGGGTGTTTGTATGTGTACGGCAATTTCATTTTTAAAACAAGGTCATTATTTTGGCAGAAATCTGGACTTGGAATATTCTTACGAGGAAGAGGTAACGGTAACACCGCGTCGGTTTCCTTTCTCTTTTGGAAACGCACAAATAATCAAAAACCATTATGCTATGATTGGAATGGCATATGTGGTGGACGAATATCCTTTGTATTATGATGCAACCAACGAGCATGGACTTAGTATGGCAGGACTTCATTTCCCGGGAAATGCTTATTATTTTCCACAAAATTTTGGGATAGCTCCCTATGAGCTGATTCCCTTTATTCTCAGCCAGTGTAAGAGTACGGCACAAGCGGTTGAACTGCTTTCTTCTATTCAACTTTCAAATATTTCATTTAACAAAGAATTGCCTGTTACGCCTCTTCATTGGCTGTTAAGCGACAAACAGGAATCTGTTACGGTAGAACCCTTAACAGAAGGTTTAAAAATATGGAAAAATCCCGTAGGGGTACTGACCAACAATCCCCCTTTTAACACCCAACTTCTGTTACTGCAAAATTTTAACAATTTGACCCCCAATGAACAGGAAGAACAACCGTACAGCAGAGGTTTGGGGGCATATGGGTTGCCCGGTGATTTGTCCTCCTTTTCACGTTTTGTAAAAGGGGTGTTTGTCAAGGAGCATTCCCTTTGCGAGCCTTGTGAAGAAGTCAGTCAGTTTTTCCATATTTTAAAATCGGTAGAGCAACAAAAAGGGTGTGTCAGACTAAAAAACGGAACCCTTGAACGAACGGTGTATTCTTCTTGTTGTAATACAGAGGAAGGAATTTATTATTATACCACTTATGAAAACAGCAGAATCTCCGGTGTTGATATAAAAAAGGAAAATCTGGAAGGAGATAGTTTGGTTCGTTATCCAATCATGCGAGAACAGCAAATTTATTGGCAAAATTAAATTTTCCATGTTTTTGAATGAAACCAAAAAAATTGAAAAAAATAAAAAAAGTGCTTGACAAAATTGAATTTATATCGTATAATATTATTTGTCGTTGCGAGATTGTGTAAGGGTAGCACGAGTGACTCTGACTCACTTTGTGAGGGTTCGAATCCTTCTCTCGCAGCCAAAAATCCGTACACAGGAGTGTGCGGATTTTTACTTATTATTTGTTTGATTTTTTATAACCCCTTAGTGAAGAAGGAGGTCTTGCTGATGAAGATTATTACGCTGACACTTAATCCGGCATTTGATGTCCATTGTGTTATTGAAAATCTGCAATTATATAAAGAAAATTACGGAACAAACCTGACCCGTCAGTCGGGAGGAAAGGGAATCAATTTGTCCCGTGCGTTACATTCATACGGAATTGAAAATACAGCTATTACCGTTTTGGGAACGGAAAACGGAGAAGAATTTAAAAAGGGCTTGGATGCGGACGGTATTTCCTATCTGGCAGTAACGGCAAGGGGGAGAATCCGAGAAAATCTGACGGTGCATAGTACTCATACCCCTGAAACCAGAATTAGCTTTGATGGATTTCAGTTGGATGACGGTATTTTACATGAAATAATAGATCTGATGCCCCTGGATGAAGAAAGCATAGTGACCTTTACCGGAAGAATTCCCTCAGGGCTTTCCAAGGAGGCGGTCATTTCATTTTTACATAAAGTAAAGCAAAGCGGTGCAAAACTTGTGATTGATTCCAATTCCTTTTCTATGGAAGAATTGATTGAGTTACAACCTATGATGATAAAGCCAAATCAACAAGAGATTTCTTTTCTTGCAGGAAGGGAACTGGAACCGGAACAGAGTTTAGAGGTTGCCAAAACGTTTTACAAAAGCGGAATTGACCATGTTTTAATTTCCTTTGGTGGGAAAGGGATGGTTTATATTGGCGTAAACGGACATTATCGGATCTCTGTTCCCAAAATCTCCGTTGTTTCTACGGTGGGAGCGGGGGATAGTACGGTAGCGGGTTTTTTGACGGGTCAGATAAATGACTTGCCATTTTGTGACACACTTCGGCTTTCTGCCGCATTTGGTACCGCAGCTTGTATGACACCAGGAACCAATCCTCCCTTGAAAGAAGAAATTGATATATTATTTCACCAAATAAAATGCGAATAAATTGTTATCTTTTGCTTGACAAATGGGGAAAGATGTGATATAACAATCACGATATATATGTATCCAAGCTAATTACAATATTTTTGAAAGGATGTTAACAATGATTCTTATTACAATGGAAAACGGAAAACAAATAAAGCTGGAGTTAGATAAAACAGCGGCTCCTATTACAGTGGAAAATTTTGAAAAGCTGGCGAAAGAAGGATTTTATAATGGATTGATTTTTCACCGTGTGATATCTGGGTTTATGATTCAGGGCGGTTGTCCTGACGGAACCGGAATGGGCGGCCCCGGTTATCAGATTAAGGGAGAATTTTTACAAAATGGCGTAAACAATCCCTTAAAACACACCCGAGGCGTTATTTCAATGGCTCGTGCTGCTCATCCTGACAGTGCAGGCTCGCAGTTCTTTATTATGCACGAGGACGCACCACACCTGGATGGACAATATGCAGCCTTCGGTAAGGTGGTAGAGGGGATTGAAGTGGTGGACGAAATTGCGAATGTTCAGACGGATTACAGCGACAGACCTCTGGAAGAACAGAAAATTAAGAGTATTGTTATTGAATAAAAAAGTTGACAAATTGTAAAATTTATGATATGATATAAAAAAGCGATGATCGGGAAAGTAGATTTCGTGAGAAGGTGTCAGAGAGTGGATGTCGTCGGCTGGAAGCATCCTCATCAGTATACGGAGTTGAAGTTCGCCCGTTGAGCTGTTTTTCTGAACACTGCAGTAGGAAAAGCCGGTTTCATACCGTTATCATGGACTTGAGTGCCTGTGAATTTGCAGGAATCAGGGTGGTACCGCGAAGAATTTTTCCTTCGTCCCTAATTGGGGCGGAGGATTTTTTATTTTTACCGAAAGGGGTAGTTTTTGTGAAACAGCAATTAGAACAAATCAGACAATCGGCAGAACAAAGTTTGAAAACCATAGATTCCATTGCCGGTCTGGAAGAAATCAGGGTGAAATATCTTGGAAAAAAAGGTGAGCTTACTTCTGTTTTGAGAGGTATGGGGCAGCTTTCTGCAGAAGAGCGTCCGCTTATTGGTCAGTTAGCCAATCAGGTTCGTTCTTTTATTGAGGAGGAACTGGATAAGACAAAAAATAAGCTTCAACAAGCAGAATTGGAAAAGAAGTTAAGCAATGAAACACTGGATGTTACCGTACCAGGGAAAAAATGGCCTGTTGGAAAAACGCATCCTTTGACAACTGTTTTAGATGAATTGAAGGATATTTTTATCGGTATGGGCTTTTCTATTGCAGAAGGTCCTGAGGTGGAATATGATTATTATAACTTTGAGGCGTTGAACCTTCCTAAAAATCATCCTGCCCGCGATACCCAGGATACCTTTTATATCAACGATAACATTGTGTTAAGAACCCAGACCTCACCCATGCAGGTGCGTGTGATGGAAAAGCAACAGCCACCCATCCGTATTATTGCACCGGGAAGAGTGTTCCGTTCTGATGCGGTAGATGCAACCCACTCTCCTGTTTTTCACCAGATTGAAGGTTTGGTGGTGGATAAGGGAATCACCATGGGAGATTTGAAAGGTACTCTGGAAGTGTTTGTAAAGAAACTGTACGGAGAGGAAGTAAAGGTGCGGTTCCGTCCTCATCATTTTCCCTTTACAGAGCCTTCTGCAGAAATGGATATTTCCTGTTTTGTATGCGGTGGAGAAGGTTGCCGCGTTTGTAAAGGCGAAGGATGGATTGAGATTTTAGGTTGTGGTATGGTGCATCCAAAAGTGCTGAAAAACTGTGGAATTGATCCGGAAGTTTACAGCGGTTTTGCCTTTGGTATCGGTTTGGAACGGATTGTAATGCGTCGATATGATATTGACGATTTGCGTTTGTTCTTCGAAAACGATGTACGGTTTTTAAAGCAGTTTTAAAGGAGGGGATAGCCATGAAAATGCCAATGAGTTGGTTGAATGATTATACAAAAGTAGGGGTAACACCCAAAGAATATTGTGATGCCATGACCTTGTCAGGTTCCAAGGTAGATGCCTTTGAAATGGTAGGGGAAGGAATTGAAAAGGTTGTTGTAGGAAAAATTGAGAAAATTGAGAAACATCCTGATGCGGATAAATTGGTGGTTTGTCAAGTGAATGTAGGAGAAACCATTCAGATTGTAACGGGAGCCAAAAATGTGTTTGAAGGTGCTTTTGTGCCTGTTGCTCTGCATGGTTCTCATTTGCCTGACGGAACAGTCATTAAAAAAGGTAAGTTGCGAGGGGTTGTGTCCGAAGGGATGTTGTGCTCTACAGATGAGCTTGGCATGACAGAAGGTGTTGCAACGGGAATTCTGATTTTAGATGGTGAGCCCCCCCTTGGCGAAGATATTAAAAAGACCTTAGGGTTAGATGAGGTGATTGTCGATTTTGATATTACCTCCAACCGTCCTGATTGCCTGAGTATCATTGGTTTGGCACGGGAATCTGCCATTACCTTAAATGAGGAGTTTTCTGTTCCGAAAGTGACTGTAGAAGAAAACAGTGAAAAAATTGAAGATTTTATTTCTGTAAGCGTGGAAGCACCTGAACTTTGCCCGCGTTATACTGCCCGTGTGGTGAAGAATATTAAGATTGAGCCCTCTCCTATGTGGATGCAGAAACGGCTGGAAGGATGCGGAGTGCGTGCCATTAACAATATTGTGGATATTACCAATTATGTTATGTTGGAATATGGTCAGCCTATGCACGCATTTGATATTGATTTTCTGAAAGGTAACAGCATTTGTGTCCGTAATGCGAGAAATGGAGAAACTATTGTTACATTAGATGATGTAACACGGAGTCTGACACCTGATATGCTGGTGATTTGTGATGCTCAAAGACCTGTAGCGGTTGCGGGTGTCATGGGCGGGCAGAATAGTGAAATTCAAGAAACAACGAAAACAATCGTGTTTGAAAGTGCCAACTTTAGCGGTGCATCCATTCGTTCTACTGCCAAGGCTTTGGGAATGAGAACGGAAAGTTCTGCCCGCTTTGAAAAGGAACTGGATGCCAACGTTACGTTAGATGCGGTGAATCGTGCCTGCCAGCTGATATGTGAGCTGGGCGCCGGGGAAGTGGTAGGCGGTGTGATTGATGTTTGCGGTACATTGCCTGAGAGAACAGAAATTACACTTCGTCCTGAAAAAATTAACGCCTTTTTAGGGACGGACATTGCAGAAAGTGAAATGATTCGTATTTTAGAACGGTTGGAGTGTGAGGTGAAGGAAGGTCAAGTGTATCCTCCCACTTTTCGCAAAGATTTGGAAACGGAAGCAGATTTGGCAGAGGAAATTGCCAGATTCTACGGTTATGATAAAATTGTCTCTACCCTCATGAAGGGAGAATCGGTTGCGGGTGGAAAAACCTTGAAACAAGCAACCGAGGATGCGGTGAAAAAAGCGTTAACCGCGAGAGGTTTGTATGAAATTTATACCTATTCCTTTACTGACCCCAAATCTTTTGACAAGCTGAATATCCCCAGCAGTTCAAACCTACGGGAATGTGTGACTATTTTGAATCCCTTAGGGGAAGAACAGAGCGTCATGAGAACTCAACACTATAATGAAATGTTAAAAGCACTGTCCTTAAATAACAGCCATCGGAATCAAAATGTAGGGTTGTTTGAACTGGGGGCGGTTTATTATCCCAAAGCTTTGCCTGTAACAGAGCTTCCGGAGGAACGGGAGTTTGTGACGATTGGAATGTATGGCAATGTAGATTTTTATGATTTGAAGGGTGTAGTAGAACAGTTGATGGAAACCCTGAATATTGCCAAATATAAGGTGCAAGCGAAGAAGGACGATCCTACCTTCCACCCCGGAAAAACAGCAGAATTGATTGTAGGGGGTGTCAGTGCGGGTGTGTTTGGAGCAGTGCACCCTGCGGTTTGCAACAACTATGAGTTAGACAGGGAGGTGCTGATGGCAAGTATCGACTTTACCTTGCTGTTAGAACACATGAAACCTGAAAAAACTTACCATGCACTGCCTAAATTCCCTGCAGTAACCAGAGATTTGGCAATGCTTTGTGATGATGAGGTTGAAGTGGGCAGTATTGAAGAAATCATTCGTCAGTGCGGTAAGGCATTGATTGAAGAAATCAAGCTGTTTGATATCTACAAAGGAAAGCAGATTCCCCAAGGAAAGAAGAGTGTTGCATACTCTGTTGTATTCCGTGATGCCAACAAAACCTTGGAAGAGCAGGAAGTAAACGGGGTAATGGATAAAATTTTAACCCGTCTGGAAGAAAAACTGCATGTTGAATTAAGAAAAAATTAAAAAAACACTTGCATTTTTTCCGAATTTGTTATATGCTATATATAAGCGGATTTTTTTGAAAGTGAGGGTGAGTGATCATGACAGATGGAACAATGAAATTCAAATTTGAGAACGACAGAGCAGGGGAGACCAGCCAGATTATTCATGCAGTATATCAGGCATTGACGGAAAAGGGATATAATCCCATTGATCAAATGGTTGGATACATTCTTTCAGGTGATCCTACCTATATTACCAGTCACAACAATGCCCGCGGTATGATTCGCCGTCTGGAGCGGGATGAACTGTTGGAAGAGCTTCTCAAAAGTTATCTGGGAAGATAATAAATATCAGGCAGTCTTACCTTGTTGAGACTGCCTGTTTTGTATAAGTTTTTATAAAAAGTAATTATGTCCTGATCGAAATGGAGGCATTTTTTTGATTCGTTTTTTGCTGAAGAAATTTGTATTTGATTATGAAAATGTATCAGACGAAAAAGTACGGGAACGGTACAGTGTGTTAAGCGGTACGGTAGGGATTCTGTGCAATTTCTTTTTGTTTCTCTTAAAACTGACAACGGGACTTTTGATGAACAGTATCTCCATTTTGTCAGACGGGTTTAATAATTTATCTGACGTTGGTTCCTCGGTGGTTTCTGTGATTGGTGCTAAAATGAGCAACAAACGGCCTGACCCCGAGCACCCTTTTGGACACGGCAGAGTGGAGTATATCGCCTCGCTGATTGTTTCCTTTTTGATTTTGATGGTAGGGGTGGAACTGTTGAAAAGCTCGGTTGGAAAAATCATTCATCCGGAAGCGGTTTCCTTTTATCCTGTGGCCATTGTTATTTTAGCGGCATCCATGTTGGTAAAGGTGTGGATGTATTCCTATAATCGTTACCTTGGAAAAAAGATTCAGTCAAGCTTGCTTCTTGCAACAGCACGGGATAGCTTGAATGATGTAATTTCCACCGGAGCGGTTATTGTTTCTACAATAATTGGTTATTTTTTACCCTTTTCCATTGACGGATATGTGGGCGTAGCAGTGTCGGCTTTGATTCTCCGGTCGGGGTATGAAGTTGCCCGTGATACCATTAGTTTGTTGTTGGGAACCGCACCTGAAAAGGAAACGGTAGAACGTTTGAGTGAAATTGTGATGTCAGGGAAATACATTGTGGGAATGCATGATTTGATTGTGCATAATTACGGACCCGGTCGGGTTATGGCATCCGTCCATGCGGAGGTCCCCAGCGATGCGGATATGATTGTGGTGCATGAGGAAATTGACTCATTGGAACAGTTAGCAAACAGTGAATTAGGAATTATACTGGTCATTCACATGGACCCGATTTTAGTTAATTGTGTGAGAACCAATCAGCTTCGGGAAATGACAGAAGGAATTTGTAAGGGAATCGATCCCCGGTTTTCTATTCACGATTTTAGAATTACAGATGGCGAAAACCGTGTAAATCTGATTTTTGATTTGGTGGTTCCCTATACCTTTGACGAACAGAAGAAAAAGGAAACGATAGCGGAAGTTTCACGGTTGATTCAACAAACGGATGAGCGTTACAGAGTAGTGATGCAAATTGATACATTGTATATTTAAGTGATGAAGATGAAAAGTGAAATTCGAAAACAAACAAAAAAAATGCGTTCTGCCATGAAAAAAGAAGATGTGATACAAAAAAGCACTGTTGCGGCAAACTTTTTTTTGGCAAGTAATTACTATAAAAACAGTAAACAGCTTATGCTTTATATGCCTTTAGGAAACGAAACAGATACATCTGTTATTGTTAAGGCTGCATTTCGTGACGGAAAGACGGTGGTTTTTCCTGTAACAGATGAAAAAAGCGGCGAAATTACTCCGTTTTATGCTTTGCCCGATACAAAGTTTTTAAAAGGAGCATTTTCCGTGTCAGAGCCGTTGGGAACACAGATGGCAGATATGTCAAAAACAGATGTGATTCTTGTTCCCGGAATTGCGTTTGATAAAGCAGGCAACAGAGTGGGCTTCGGAAAAGGCTGTTATGACAGACTTTTGAAGGATTCTTCGGCAGATTTGATAGGGTTTTGTTTTGAATTTCAGGTTTACGAACATATTCCTTCCGAATCCCATGATATAAAAATGAATGCATTAGTGACGGAAAAGGGATTGTTTCGATGTGAAAATACTTTTTTACCGACAGACTTGACTCACTAAAGCAATCAATATGTAATTTTTGTTCAAAAAATGCAATAAAAAAGAAATAATTTTTTCTAATAAATTTTCAAAATACTATTGACAAAATTCTGATATATTGTAAAATAGTAATATAGAGTAAAATTGCGGGGGATTTTGTGTGAGAGTCATTTCCGGCACAGCACGGGGAACAAAATTGAAAACTGTTTTTGGAACGGACTTGGTTCGTCCCACTACTGATAAAGTAAAGGGAGCCATGTTTAATATGATTCAGTTTTCAATATCAGGCGCTACAGTGCTTGATTTGTTCTGCGGTTCCGGTGCATTGGGAATAGAAGCCTTGTCAAGAGGGGCAATTCATGCAACATTTGTTGATGGGTCTCCACGGTCATTGAAAGTAGCAGAAGAAAATTTGGAACATACGCATCTGAAAGAACGAGCTTTATTAAAAAAGATTGATTGGGAAGGATTTTGTAAGCAAAACAGAAAACAGTATACGTTGATTTTTGCTGATCCTCCTTATGCAATGAAAATATTGCCTCGTTTGCTTCAGCTTTGTGCTGAAAGCATTGAGCCAGGCGGATTCTTGATTTATGAATGTGACAAAAAAACAGAACCTGTTCATAACGAAGCATTTTCTCTGTATCGGCAAAATTACTATGGCAGCATAGGTGTGCTTATTTATCAGAGGAGAGAGTAAGATGAAAATTGCTGTATATCCCGGAAGCTTTGATCCGGTTACAAACGGTCATCTTGATATTATTGAACGTTCTGCAAAAATCTTTGACCGTGTGATTGTTGCAGTTCTGCATAACAGTACCAAGCATCCCGCTTTTTCCGTTAACGAAAAGCTGGATATGCTTAAGGTTTCGACAGAGCATTTGAAAAACGTTGAAATCGATACCTTTGACGGACTTTTGGTTGATTACACAACATTAAAAAAGGCTCAGACAATTATTAAGGGTTTGCGTGCGGTATCTGATTTTGAATATGAACTTCAGATGGCAATGGCCAATCGTAAGCAAAATCCTGAAATTGAGACATTATTTATGATGACAAGCACTGATTATTCATTTTTAAGTTCAAGCATTGTGCGGGAACTGGCTTATCATGGCGGTAAGCTGGAAGGTATGGTGCCCGAAAAAATTATACCGTTAATTTACAAAAAGCTAATGAAACCGAAAGGGGAATAAAAGAAATGGATTTATTAGAATTGATTGATGTATTGGAAGAAACTGTGGAAAAGGGTGCATCAATTCCGCTGTCCGGAAAAAGTTTAATGGACAAGGAAGAATTGTTGGATTTGATTGAAGAAATCCGCTTGAACCTGCCTGAAGATTTAAAACAGGCAAGATGGGTCAAGGAAGAACGTCAACATATTTTGCATGAGGCTCAAAATGAGGCAGATCGAATTATCGCCGATGCAAAAGCAAAGGCTGAAGAAATGGTAATGGAAGAGACTGTTGTTGTTCAGGCTCAGCAAAAAGCTGAAGAAATTGTGGATCAGGCTCAGGAAAATGCCCGTGAAATTCGCGAAAGTATTATTCAATATTCCGACGGTTTGCTTGCGAAGGTTGAAGAAGTGATTATTGACAGTCAGGAAGTGTTAAATAAATCATTGAGTGATGCAAAGGCTTCTTTGAGCAACATTAACGATGCGCTCGATTTGATTGAAGATAACCGCAGAGAACTTTCCATTCCTCAAAACTAATTGGATCATAATTTTTTATGAATAACAAAAGAACGCTTTAAAGAGCGTTCTTTTGGTGTGTTTTTATATATTGGTACTACCTTAATGAGGAGGATTTGTATGGACTTGATATTACTTGTAATGGCAGCCGGAATGGGCAGTCGTTTTGGTGGCCTCAAGCAGATGGCACCGATGGGACCGGACGGTCAAGCTATTTTGGATTTTTCTGTTTATGATGCAGCAAAAGCAGGATTCAACAAAGTGGTTTTTGTCATTAAAGAAGAAATGCTTGAGGATTTTGACAATACTGTCGGCAAAAGAGCACGTCGATTTATGGATGTGGATTATGCATTTCAAAAGCCTGATTCTTATCTGAAAGGTGCATTTCCGGAAGGAAGAACCAAGCCTTGGGGAACGGCACACGCAGTGCTTTGTGCAAAAGAGAAAGTAAAAACCCCCTTTGCTGCCATCAATGCGGATGATTTTTATGGAAAAAAAGCCTATGAATTAGTTGCCAACCATTTGAAAAACGGCGGTGGAAGTTGTATGGCGGGTTATTTGTTGGGAAACACCTTGACTGAAAACGGAACGGTATGCCGCGGAGTTTGTAAAACCGAAAATGGTCGTCTGCTTAATGTAACAGAGCATACTGATTTGGATAAAAACAGCGGTCTTTCGGAAGATACGATTGTATCTATGAACTTTTGGGGGTTAAAGCCTGAGTTTTTTGATGTGCTGGAGCGGGAATTCTATGCATTTACCCAAAATCTGACCAATCCCTTGAAACAGGAGTTGTATCTGCCCTTTGTTATTGACAACGAAATCTCCAAAGGGGAAGAAGTTCAGGTGTTTGTAACAACTGACCGCTGGCATGGTGTTACCTATCGGGAGGATACTCCCGGTGTACAGGAGGCACTCAAGGAATTGTGGGAAGAAGGCCAGTATATTGGCTTATAGTTTGAAAGAAATTTTAAAAAAGTTTGATATTGATGTGGAGATAGAGTCTTACGGAGATGGACATATCAATGATACTTATCTTGCAAAAAGTAATCGAAATTATATTTTGCAAAGAATCAATACAACTGTGTTTAAAAGACCTGATCAGGTCATGGAAAACATACTGGCAGTTACAGAGCACTTGAAAAAGAAGATTTTAGCCGAAGGGGGAGATCCTTGTCGTGAAACCCTTTCTGTCGTTAAAACTACAGAGGGTGACAATTATTTGCAGGATGGAAATGATTGTTACCGTGTTTACAATTTTGTAGATAGAGCAACTACATATAATCTTCCGCAATCTTCCCAGCAGATGTATCAGGCGGCAAAAGTAATTGGGAAATTTCAGAAACGTCTTGCTGATTTTCCTGTAGAACAGTTGCATGAAACAATTGTGCAGTTTCATGATACTCCCAAACGAGTAGCACAATTACGTCAGGCGGTTTTGGATAACCGCGCAGGCAGATTGGATATTGTTCAATCGGAGCTGGAGTTTGCAATGGAAATCAGCAAATATGCCTCTTTGATTACCGATGCAATAAAGTCTGGAGAGGTGCCGTTAAGAGTAACTCATAATGATACGAAGTTTAATAATATTATGTTAGATGACGATACGGGTGAGGGGATTTGTGTCATCGATTTGGATACAGTTATGCCCGGCTCTTTGTTATATGATTACGGTGATGCTCTCCGATTCGGAGCCAGTAGCGGACCGGAAGATGAAAAGGATTTGGATAAAATTTATTTTGTAATGCCTATTTACGAGGCATTTACAAAAGGCTTTTTAGAAGAAGCAGGGGACACTGTGACACCAAAGGAACAGGAATTACTTCCATGGTCGATTGTCATTATGACTTATGAATGCGGAATCAGATTTCTGGCTGATTATTTGAATGGGGATATCTATTTTAAAACAAACTATCCCGAACAAAATTTGGATCGCGCAAGAACTCAGTTCAAACTTGTAAAAGACCAGATGGGAAAATTGAATTTAAAATAACGAGAATTTCTGATAGAGAATCTGTCAGGAATTTCTTTTTTCTCAGAAAAACTATTGTAATTCAAATTTTTTTATGATATAATGAATTAAATAAATGTTTTACAGAGAGGATGAATCAAAATGGCAAAAAAGGATATTGATTGGGGAAGCCTTGGATTTGGCTATATAAAAACGGATAAACGCTATGTATCGGAATTTAAAGACGGTGCATGGGATGAAGGCGTATTAAGTGATGACAACAACATTGTATTAAATGAATGTGCCTGTGTATTGCAGTATGCCCAAACCTGTTTTGAAGGCTTGAAAGCCTATACAACGGAAAAGGGGAATATTGTTGTGTTTCGCCCTGACTTGAATGCAGAGCGTATGGCGGCATCTGCAAAAAGATTGGAAATGCCAGTTTTTCCTGAAGATAAATTTGTTGAAGCTGTAGTAAAAACCGTAGAAGCAAACGAGGATTTTGTTCCTCCTTACGGAAGCGGTGCAACCCTTTACCTACGTCCCTTTATGTTTGGAACCAATCCTGTAATCGGTGTAAAACCGGCAGATGAATTTCAGTTTAGAATTCTGGCAACGCCTGTTGGTCCATATTTTAAAGGCGGTGTGAAACCTCTTACTATCCGTGTCAGTGATTTTGACCGTGCAGCTCCTAACGGAACAGGCCATGTAAAAGCAGGTCTTAACTATGCAATGAGCTTGCATGCTATTGTGGATGCTCATAACAAGGGCTTTGATGAAAATATGTATCTGGATGCTGCAACCCATACTTATGTTGAAGAAACAGGCGGTGCAAACTTTATTTTTGTTACTAAGGATAATAAGATTGTGACACCTAAATCTGATAGCATCCTGCCTTCTATTACCAGACGTTCTTTGATGATTGTTGCAAAAGACTATTTAGGTCTGGAGGTGGAAGAACGGCCTATCGCATTAGAAGAAGTATATGATATGGCAGAATGTGGTCTGTGCGGAACTGCAGCTGTTATTTCGCCTGTTGGTAAGATTGTGGATCACGGGAAAGAAATTTGTTTGCCCAGCGGTATGACCGAGATGGGTCCTGTAACCAAGAAGTTGTACGATACTCTGACCGGTATTCAGATGGGGCGTTTACAGGCACCGGAAGGCTGGATTAAAGTTATTAAATAAGAAAACCAATCAACCGATGCGGAAAATCTGCATCGGTTTTTTTCGGAGGAAACGATGATAAAAATAATGTTTGTTTGCCATGGAAATATTTGCAGAAGCCCTATGGCTGAGTTTGTATTAAAAGATATGGTGAAAAAGAAACGGGTGGAGGATTCCTTTCAAATTGCATCTTCTGCTACCAGTCGTGAAGAACTGGGAAATCCTGTTCATTACGGAACAAGAGAAAAATTGGCAGAGGTGGGAATTTCAACAGCGGGGAAATACGCTGTTCAACTGACGAAAGCTGATTACCAGGAATATGATTACTTGATTGCCATGGATTCCATGAATGTAAGAAATATTCTTCGTATTATTGGGGAAGATAAGGATAACAAAGTATGCAAATTATTGGATTTTGCAGAGGGCGGGGATATTGCAGATCCTTGGTATACCGGAAATTTTTATGTGACCTATGATGATATTGTTCGGGGTTGTACCGGATTGCTAGAAAAATTGTTATAGGAATTATTTTGTTATTGAAATTTTTGTCGACCTATGGTATAATGAATTGGTATAAAATATGCCGTATTGATACGGCGGAAACGGAGAAGGTTTATGGAACAGCATAATAATTTTAAACCTTATATCCCGGCAGAAAAAATTACTCCCGAAATTACTGTAACATCAATTATTATGGGGATTATTTTGGCTGTGGTATTTGGTGCAGCAAATGCCTATCTGGGATTGAGAGTAGGAATGACCGTTTCGGCATCTATTCCTGCTGCGGTAATTGCAATGGGAGTTATCCGTGTGATTATGCGGAAAAACTCCATCTTAGAAAGTAACATTGTTCAGACGGTCGGTTCTGCTGGAGAATCCTTGGCAGCCGGTGCGATTTTTACGCTTCCTGCATTGTTTCTGTGGGCAAAGGACGGCGTGATGGACAAGCCGGGGATTATGGAAATTACCTTGATTGCACTTCTTGGCGGTTTGCTTGGTGTGTTTTTTATGGTTCCTTTGAGGAATGCTTTGATTGTGAAAGAACACGGGGTTCTTCCTTATCCGGAAGGAACAGCTTGTGCTGAGGTTCTTTTAGCAGGGGAAAAAGGCGGAGCGAATGCATCAACAGTGTTTGCAGGTATGGGGTTTGCCGCTGTTTTTAAGTTTATCATTGATGGTTTGAAATTGGTTGCCGGGGAAGTATCTGCTTCGGTAAAGGGCTTTGCCGGTGAAATTGGAACTCAGATATATCCCGCTGTTATGAGCGTTGGCTATATTTGCGGACCAAGAATTTCTTCTTATATGTTCGCCGGCGGTGTATTAAGCTGGTTAGTCCTGATTCCTTTGATTGTATTATTTGGTGCAGAAATTGTGCTTTATCCCGGCACAGCTTCCATCGGACAAATGTATGCTGATGGTGGAGCAGGTGCAATATGGGGTTCTTATATCAGATATCTTGGTGCCGGTGCTCTGGCGGCAGGGGGAATTATCAGTCTGATTAAATCTTTACCTTTGATTATCACCACCTTTGCAGGTGCTATGAAGAGTGTTGCAGGCAGTAAGTCAAGCAGTAATTTGCGTACAGCTCAGGATTTGAGTATGACAATTGTTTTGATTGCCCTTGTTATCCTGACCTTACTGGTATGGTTGGTTCCTGCAATTCCTGTAACCTTGCTGGGGGCAGTGATTGTTGTTGTTTTTGGTTTCTTTTTTGCAACTGTTTCCTCCCGTATGGTAGGTTTGGTTGGAAGCAGTAACAACCCTGTTTCCGGTATGGCAATCGCAACCTTGCTGATTGCAACCTTGCTTCTGAAATTGACAGGAAGTGCCGGTACAGTTGGCATGGCAAGTGCCATTGCTATTGGTTCTATTATTTGTATTGTTTCGGCAATTTCCGGTGATACCTCTCAGGATTTAAAGACCGGTTACTTGCTGGGTGCCACCCCTAAGAAACAACAGATTGGCGAAGTGATTGGTGTTGTTGCAGCAGCTTTGGCAATCGGGGGAACATTGTATCTGTTGGATAGTGCATGGGGCTTTGGCAGTGCAGAACTGGCAGCTCCTCAGGCAACTTTGATGAAAATGATTGTAGAAGGCGTTATGGAAGGCAATCTGCCTTGGGGATTGGTATTTATCGGCGTGTTTATCGCTGTTGTTGCAGAAGTTGTTGGTATTCCTGTTCTTCCCTTTGCAATCGGCGTTTATCTGCCTGTACAGTTGAATGCATGCATTATGGTTGGCGGATTGGTTCGGTTGGCATTAGATAAGATGAAACGTAAGGAAGAAGAAAAGAAAGTGATTGTAAATGACGGCATTTTGTTCTGTTCCGGTATGATTGCCGGAGAAGGATTAGTGGGAATCCTGCTTGCATTGTTTGCAGTATTCGGTATCGATAAGGCAATCAACCTGTCCGGACTTGTTCCGACTTTTGTTTCTAATATTGGAAGTCTGGTGGTATTTGGGTTGATTATCTTGAGCGTATTGAAATTTTCCCTTTGGAAGAAAAGAAGCTAAACAATGAAGATGAAAGAGGGAAATTATCTTGAACGCCGCCCTTGTCGGGCAAATGGTCTTGACTGGACTGCAGATGAGGCAGGGATTGTTACCCTTGCCATTGAAAACAAGGGATTTATGAACCTAATCGCTCAAAAACTCTTTAGAAAACCAAAAATAAGCTATATTCATATGGATGAACTGGGCAGTTTTTTATGGCAACGGTTTGACGGAACAAAAAGCTTGATTGATTTAGGAAAAGAAGTGGAAGAACAATTTGGAGAAAAAGCACATCCTTTATATGAACGTCTTGCAAAATATGTTCAGATTTTGGACAGCTATCATTTTTTGATGTGGAATAAATAAAGGAAAAAGGACTTGCATTTGCAAGTCCTTTTTGGTGGGCACAACAGGGCTCGAACCTGTGACCCTCTGCTTGTAAGGCAGATGCTCTCCCAGCTGAGCTATGCGCCCGTTTCAACAACATATATTATTATAGCAGAACTTTTTAAATATGTCAAGCATTTTTTGAAAAATAAATATATTTTTTCAAAAAAATGAATTAACATTATATCGATACAAAAAATTAGATAAATAAGGTTTTATGACATTTGACGAATTGTATGAAATATGTTATAATTTGATTATGGTAAAAAACTTTGCCTAAAACGGAACGGAAACAGCGAACACAAAGGAAAGGTGCTGTTGTCTTTTTGTGAATAACCCGTTGGAATAAAGGAGGAACAAATAATATGAAGAAATATTTTGGCGTCGTTTTAGCACTGATTCTGATATGTGCGCCATTCATACAAAGGGCGGAGGCGACGGATCAAGCAGAAATAGTTGTTATGATAGATGACAGGAAAATAAAAAGCGACCCAAAACCCTTTGTTATGGAAGGAAGAACTATGGTTTCTCTGCGCAGCGTTTTTGAAGAAATGGGTGCGACAATTACCTGGAATGCAGAAGAAAAGTCTGTTTTGATTGATAGTGACGAAAAGAGAGTACAGTTGTTTATCGGGAATCGTTTTGTGTTTACAGAACAAAACGGAAATGAACGATGTTATCAAATTGATGTTGCCCCTTTAGTTGTTTATGACTATACATATGTTCCTTTGCGTTTTGTTGCAGAACTCTTTGACTGTACGGTCGATTATTACGAAAACAGTGCAGATGGAACAAAAATGGCAATTATTTATACTCCCGAAAGCGGTTATATTGATTTACGGAGCTTTGTAAAAGAAAAATATAAAGATCATCTCCTTTCATTTGGAAAAGAGAGCGAAGATAATTTGACTGATTATTATAAAATGGATGAGGAAAACTATAGGGAATTGATGCAAGAGGTGGAAGAAGCAACGGCAAAATCTTTTGGTGAAAATGTTTCTTTGTTTACGAATCAAACCTATACGAGATACAATGAATCTATTTCCTTTTCCGTTTTGCAGCACGCCTTTATAGGGGAAATGATAACTACTGCCGATGGCGAAATGATTGTAAGAGCTTCGTATTCTCCTTCTTCCAATTTGGTATCTCTGCTTTCTGCAACGGAGAAAACAGCACCAAAGGAATATTGGAAAAGTGCGGGATACTGTGAGGAGAACGAAGACCGTTATCAGGCTTATCAGGAAAGGACAGGCTATTACGCCAAGGATGTGATTTGGCGTGTGAATGCCCGCCTTGATTTGAGGGAATATGAGGATTATGTTGTGATAGGTCATGATAAACTGAATCAGGACCCACTTGTAATTGTAAATAAGTATCATAAAATTCCTGATGATTATGTCCCTGGAGATTTAAAGAAAAATTCAGATGGTTGTGTGCTTCGTGCCGAGACAGCGGACGCTTTTGATGAAATGAAACGAGCAGCAGCCACACAAGGCGTTGCTTTGAGCGCTATTTCAGGATATCGTTCTGTACAATACCAAAGAAATTTGTATAACGGTTATTTGGCAGGAGATTCCCGTGCTAATGTGGATACCTACAGTGCTCGTCCGGGGTTAAGCGAGCATCATACAGGTCTGGCCATAGATGTGTATGGTTATTCCGGGAGTCCACAATATAACTGGGTGAAAAATCATTGCCATGAATATGGATTTATCGTTCGTTATACCAAGGCATGGCAGAATGTAACAGGGTATATGGACGAGCCGTGGCATATCCGATATATTGGAAAAGAACATTCCATGAAAATGAAGGAAAACAACATTGGAACACTGGAAGAATATGTGGGACGATATGGAACATTTGAATGATGGAACAATGAAGAAAAAAAGAGGTTGCTGCAAAATGGTTTGCAGCAACCTCTTTAAAGGTGGTGGGGATAGCAGAGCTCGAATCTGCGACCTCTTGCATGTCAAGCAAGCACTCTAACCAACTGAGCTATACCCCCATAACAGATTTTATTATACCATAAACAAGATCAAAAGTCAAGATGTTATTCATTAAAATGATAAACAAACCCGCCATTTTTGTGGCGGGTTTGTCAGTAGTTTGAGAGTTAGGTCAGACTCTTTTTTCAGACTATTTTACAATTACAATTTCAGTAACCTGATTCTTATAAACCTTCATGAATACGCGCTTTGCATCAGCTTCGTCGTATTTCTGAATGTCTGCTGCGGTTACTACGGTAATCTGATTTTCCACCTTAGCAGAATCGTAGTCGTAAACGATTGCGTTGTCGATTGCATAGTTTGCAGTGTTTTCACCGTTTACAGACACGTTGATGGAGTTTGCAAACTTGCGGTCTACCTTACCATATACAGTGTAAGTGTCTTTATCAAGTTCTTTGATTGCTTCTGTTGCCTTGTTGGCTACCTGGAACAGAATTTCAAAATCATCAACTTCGCCTTTGGCATTGGTTTTGAAACGGATAATATCACCCTGTTTCAATGCGTTTCCTTCACCGTCTACAAAGAAGTTTGCGTCGGTTCCGTTGATTTCAATCTGCTTTCCGTTTTGGAATGCATACAGCTTGTCAACGGTAATTTTTTCTGCATTCTGAGTGGTAGCAATAAAGTCAACTACTGCCAGAGAAGATTCGCCGCTGATAATACCGTCGGAATTTGTGATTACCATTACTTTTGCTGTCAGGTCGTCCTGTACATCGTAAAGAATTGCATCATACTTATTCTGGTCAACCAACATGGATCTGTTACGAACTACATAAGAGGCAGAGTTTTCGCTGTTGGCAGGAATATCAAAGATAATGGTGGATTCAGCAACGTTATACTTACCAAGCTTTGTTACGTTTGCACGATATTCAGCTTCGGTTAATACTGCGTTTTTACCAAACACCTTATCATTGATGGTGCCGTCAGTCAGGTCGCTTGCAGTTGCCAGTACTCTCAATTCTCCTGTTTCGTTTGTTTCAAAGGTAACAACCTGGGCAATAATATTTCCTTCACCATCTGTGATTTCGGCCATTACATCAGAGGGTTTTAAACCGGATTTACCGTTCAAGGTCATTTTCTCTGCACCCTTAAGTTCTACTTTTTCACCCTTTGCGGTGAGCATAATGAAGGTTGCATTTCTTCCTGCAGTGGTGGAGTATGCGTCATACAGGTATGCATACTGGTCAGCAAATCTGGTCTTGCTGTCTACTGCAGCGATTCTGTTGTAATGATCCAGGTAGAATATACCCTGATCGTCTAACTGAATGGTCTTGGTGTAATTATCGGCTACCTTATATTTTACGCCGTCAATATACACATAGTTTTTAGAAAGTTCGGTAACAGTACCTTCTACGGAATTATGAGATACCATAACATGAAGTGCGGTACCGTCCAGACTTTTTGCTACAGACAAAACATCCCATTCTTTCAGGTCTTCAAACTTGTAGTTTGCTCCGTCCTTGGTCAGAGTGAATTTAATAGTTTTGTCGTTGGGGTCCAAGGTCAAAGGAGATTTTTCATATTTGTCAAAAATCTTGTAGCTTACAACAGAGGTGTCTTCTACTACATAGTTTTCGTAAGCCGCAACATTTACTACGTCATAAATGTCATCTCTGTCAGAGTCAATCAGATGAATCACTCCGGAAATAAATCCGCTTTCAGGCTTTATCAGAGTGGAATCAAAGGTGGTGTATACACCATTGTAAATCATGACAGCATTTTGTGCAATGCTTACATTCTGAGTCTTTTTATCGGTGTCTTTGTTTTCCCAGTATTCCACTTTGCGGACAGTATCACCAGTGATTGCTACAACATTTTCTCCTTCGATTGTCAGTTCGGACATAGCGGTTTTATCTGGGAGAGCCAGAAGGATTTCTTTATCCCCTGTGGTTTTGTTGTTGCGGTGCAGGTACATGACTTCGTATCCCAACAAAGAGGTTGCTGTACCAGTCAGGTCAGTGTAAACAGATTCGTTGATTTCAACCTGATTATTTTTCAAAGAAGAGCTTGCACCATTCAGTCTGGTGAACATGTTTGCAGTAATCTGACCGTATTCCTTGGTTACGTTCAGGACATCGTTCAGAACTGTTTTATCTACTACTTCAAAGGTAGGGATGCTACCAAAACCTGTTTGCTCCATCATTTTAATTTCCAGTGCGTTTTCGGCCATGTGGGCAATCAGACCACGGGTTGCATTGCCTTCTGCACCCTTGATGCCGTCAAACAGACCGATGGAGTTGGCTGTAATCATATATCCGGTTGGGAATCCGCCAGAAGCTTCTGCTTTGTTTTCATAACCAAGCAGCTTTGTAAAGATAACAGAGGCTTCTTCCACAGTGATCTTGTCATCCGGACGGAAGTGGATACCGTCGTCACCAACTACCAGCTTTTGAGAAGCCGCTACGTTAATATAACCATTACCCCAGTGGCCTTCTACAACGTCTTCAAACACTTTTTTGTTAGCAAAGCTTGTTGCCAGTTTTTCAAGTCCCAAAGTACGGACTGCTACGGTTGCAACTTCAGAACGCAGAATATCATCTTCGGGTCTGAAATCGCCGGTTTCAGCATCACCGACCATAATGTTCAATGCGCCTAAGATCGCTGCAGTAGTTTCATATTCGGTTCCTTTTACATCTTCTGCAACCGTAAATGCAGAAACCGGAACGAACATGCTGATCAACATCATCATGACTACTGCAAAGGATATTGTTTTTTTTGCTTTTGACATTTTTACTTTCCTCCTAACAAATAATTTTTAATGAATCGACTGTCAATACCGATTCTATTGTTCCCCCCGAGGGGGGATGTGGTTGTTTCTTTGTTTCCGTAACCTTGAAACAAAGCCAAAATAATATGGGAATTTAAGAGGAATTGTTCTCTCGTGGTATTACGTTATGTCAACCACATACTCTATTCTAAGGCATTTCATACAGAAAATCAAGGCACAATTTCTGGAAAATTGTCAGGAAAAAACAAGAAAATTTGAGAAAGTGATTACAAATGTGTTAAGATTTGTTTAAAAATAGAAAAAGCACTTTACTTATAACTTGTTTTATGTCATTATTATAATATAAGCTTGCTTTTTTTACAGAAATTTGTTTAAAAATGGCAACAAATATAAAATAAGGAGTGAAGTTACATGAAAAAAATTATTTCATTACTGTTAATTGCAATACTGACAGTATCGATGTTGGGAATGACGGTATCTGCCTCTTCCTTTGCTGACCTGAACGATTCTCGTTGGGATTGGGCAAGAGATGCGATTGACTCTATGACAGAGCAAGGTTTAATTGCCGGATACAGCGAAACCGAATTTGGACCTGCAGATGGAGTGACTACGTTACAGGCGATGTTGTTCATGTCACGTATTGTCGGATTTTATGAATCTGCAAATCAGGATGTTGTTCAAAAGGCAAATGAACTGTATAGTGATTTTTTAGAGTCCTATAACCTGAATAATCAGTCTGAAATTGCATTGCTGATGTATTATGGTATCTTCACAAAGAGCGAATTACAGACTTATCTTGCTTCTTCTAAGATTAACAAGGGTCTGAAAAGATATGAAGCAGCTGTATTTTTAACCAAAACGGCCGGTGCTGAAAAAAACTTGGGAGCAGGAGCTTTGTCTTTTGATGATGCAAATGAAATTCCCAATGATGCAAAGAATTATGTATCCTATGTAGTGAATCAAGGGTATATGGTGGGAATGAGCGATACAAGCTTTGGTGCAAATGTGGAAGTGAACCGTGCTCAGATGGCAACCATGTTGTATCGTGTCATTAAAGACCTGAACATTACGTATGTAGCAGGAGAGGTAGTAACAGTTTCTAATTCTTCGATTTCCGTAAAAACCTCCGGCGCTGCAAAGGCATATGAAATTCCTGCAGCTGCAGAAGTTCGTATTAACGGTCAGAAGAAATCTATTACAAATGCAATATCCGGTGAGTCAGTTGTTTTGAAATATTATAACGGTTCTTTGCGTTATGTAGATGTGATTTCTCTGGATGCAGATAGCGTACAAGAGGGATATGTAACCTCCAAAAAGACTGGGACTCCTAATGAAGTAACCCTTGTCACCAGTGATTCTGCAACGGGAACTGTGTTTACCTTGGCATCCGGATGTAAAATTCACTATAATAATAAAGCTGTTTCCTTCAGTGATTTGACATTAGGAGATAATGTTACAATTTACCTGAAGAATGACGAAATCGCCAAAATAGAAATCGCTCAGCGGACAAACAAGGTTACTTCTGTTGAGTTTGCGGGAATTGTATACGAACCGGAACTGGGAATTATTACTGAAACATCCTCCGGTGTAAAAAGAACCTATTTGGTAGCAAATAAAGTAACCGTTAAGAAAAACTCCAAGCTTGTTGAATTAAAAGATTTGCTGGTTGGGGATAATCTGACACTGACTCTGGACAATAATAAGGTTTCCTCTGTGATTGCAACAAGTACGAAGAAAAACACCAGCGGAACCATTGAAGAAATCATTATTTCTGCAACACCTTCCATTACCGTGAATAACGGAAAAACTTCCTCTACATATGCATTGAACAATGCGACGGAAATTACAGTTGATGGGGAAACGGGAGATATTTATGATTTAAGATTGGGTTATGCTGTTGATATTACCTTGGAAAGTGACACAATCATCAAGATTACCTCAAAGGTGGTTCAAGCTACAAATACTTTGATGGGAGTGATTGATTCTGTAAATTCCAGTTACGGCTTCCTCTATGTATATGCAACTGATACCAGCGGTTCCGGTACAACAGAACGGATTCAAGTATTTACAAAGAAGAGTAACGGAACTAAAATCATTGATAATAAAAATGATAACAACACAAGAGCGTTAGATAAGATTTTGCCAGGCGAATCGGTGTTAGTCAGCGGTGTCAAACAAGCGGACGGCACTTTCGAAGCATCCACTATCATTATTCTGGTTAATTAAAAATCGGACCCCTCATTTCGTAGCGAAATGAGGGGTTAATTTGATGTGAAAGGGATTTCGATGTACAAATTGCAAAATTTGAAATAATATGAGAAAAAACTTGGAATCTTTAAAAAAACCACTTTACAAAGTGACAAAAATTAGGTATAATTATAATGATTGGATTGATTTGGGAACGGAAGACTGATAGGAAAGATGAAAAATATTTTCCTTTATTCCGAACAAGCGAAAGAAATCAATCAAAATTTTAAAAATATTATTAGAAAGGGAGAGATCTCATGGGTCTTATCAAACAATTTAAAAAGGATGAATTAAATGTTTCTGTTTTTGATACAAGGGCAGAAATGGGAAAAGCTGCCGCATTGGATGCTGCGGCTTGCATGAATAAACTTTTGGAAACCAAGGAGTACATCAATGTTGTATTTGCAGCAGCTCCTTCACAAAACGAAATGCTTGCAGAACTTTCTAAGCAAAACATTGACTGGTCAAGAGTCAATGCGTTTCATATGGATGAATATGTAGGTCTGGACAGTGATGCTCCTCAGACCTTTAAGCATTTTTTGAAGGAACACATTTTTGATTTGGTTCCCTTCCGTCATGTATATTATATTTCTGAGCATCAGGATAAATACGAAGAGCTTCTCCGTCAGTATCCTACGGATATTGTATGCTTAGGAATTGGCGAAAACGGTCACATTGCATTTAATGACCCGGGGGAAGCAGATTTTAATGATACCAAGCTTTTAAAGAAGGTAACGCTGGATGATGTATGCCGTCAGCAACAAGTAAATGACGGATGCTTCCCGACCTTTGATGATGTACCTCAGTATGCTTATTCTCTGACCATTCCTGCATTGATTAAGGCAGACCATCTGTTCTGTGTTGTTCCTGCGGCAACCAAGAGAGAAGCGGTTACCAGAACAGTGCATGAAGAAATCAGTGAAAATTGTCCTGCTACCATCATGCGTCGCCATAAAAGCGTAACCATGTATTGCGATAGCGACAGCGGAGCAGATTTGCTGTAGGAGGAAGTTATGATTCACATTGTTTTGCCCTACAAAGAAGGAGCCAATTATTACCGTCTTTGGGCACACGAGGAAGATACTATTGATTTCAGAGCGGATTTGGATCGTGCTACAAGATGTACCGTATGTTTTGCAGCAGAGGAATTGGTGACCTATCTGAACCGTATTGGACTGGAAGCAAAGGTAACAGATGAACCGGGAGAAGAAAGCATTCTGTTGAAAGCTGTTGTAGGTGACGGACAAGGCTTTTCCATCCATGAGGATGGAAAACAGGTGACTATTTCCGGTGATGGCAGAAAAGGTCTTCTTTACGGTGTTTATGAGTTGTTAGAGGCACAGGGGATTCGTTGGTATTCCCCTTGGGATGAATATGTTCCGGAAAAGGTTGAAGCATTACAGATTCCTGAATGTAAGCATTACGAGCCCACCATGTATTTGGGTCGTGGCTTTGAGTTCGAAGGGCCTTTAAAGGATTCTGCTCAGTTGTTTTTGTGGATGGCAAGAAATAAGATGAATATGGCAGCATATCGTGCCAATACATGGAAATTCCAAAGAAAATTAGGAATGGAATTTAAGGCGGGAGGTCATATTTTTGAAAAGATTTTAGACCCCGACAAAGCAACGGAAACAGGGCAAACCATGTTGGAAGCACATCCCGATTGGTATGGACAACGGGAAGATGAAATTACCACGGATAATGCATTGCACGTTCAGTTTTGTATGAGTAATACAGATTTGATGGAATATTTATTTCAGCACTTACTTGAACGCATGCAAACAATTTGGGCTGAGGCAGACCGGCTGGACATCTGGGGGTTTGATACCTGGGGTGGCACTTGTCAGTGTGAAAAATGCAAAGCATTAGGAAACGGCACTGACCAGACCTTGAATTTCTTTTCTTATTTAAGAACCAGAATTGATGAAGAAACCGAAAAAGGAGTGTTAAAATACCCGGTTCGTATGGTGTTTTGCTCTTATGAAGGCACCACTTCATTATTGCCTCCGGAAAAGAAGGTTCCGGAAAACTTAAAGACCTCCGGCGATTATGTGGCATTTGCTCCCATTTTAAGATGTTATGAGCATGAAATGCATTCAGAGGAATGTTGCTATAACAGTTATTATGATAAAGTAATGACGGCATGGCAGGATATGCCTATGATGATTTTGGAGTATTATAACGTTTCCAAATTTGAAGATTTGTCCCTGCTGTTTGCGGATAAAATTGAGAAAGATTTAAAATATTACGCTCAAATCGGAATTACAGGAATGACCTATATGCATCTTCCTATGTTGGAATGGGGAATGAGAACCCAGACCCAGTACTTATTTGCAAAACTTAGTTGGGATAAAAACGAGGATGTTTCCAAACTGTTGGAAAAATATTTCATCGATTTATATGGTCCTTTTGCAGATACCGCAAGGAAAGCATACAGTTTGGTGGAAGAAGCCTCCAAGCATTGCTCCAGTTGGCGTGCATGGTGTGGCGGAAGCGTCCTTTCCAATCTTTTGAATTGGGACGGCGTTACAACAACTGAGCCTTTATACCGTGATGACCATCTGGGCAATAACGCAGTTGCATATGGTCACAAATCTGTTGAATTATTGAAACAAGCTCAGGCGTTGATGGAGGAAATTCAGCCCAAAGCAGATTTGCTATATGCCCAAAAGGGAGAATTTGTATGCGGGATCCCGTTAAATCCAACTGATAATCGCTTTAAACAAAAGAAAAACTTTTTAAGCAACAGAATCAGCACCGATATCAGAGGTTTACATTACAGCATTGATGTCTATTTGCTGACCACTCTGTTTGTTGAATATTATGAAGCCTTAGAGCAAGAAAATGAGACGGAACAATTATGGGATTCTATAAAAAACCTTGCAACCAAAATGACTCACTATAGTTATAGTGTCAAGTTTGCTCATCCCTTACCGGAACTGAATGTAGTGGATGCTCTGGAAAGATCAGGACTGAAGGACGTATATTATAGATGTCTTGCAGGAAGAATCAACTGAAAAATTAGTAAATGATTTAAATATTTTTGAAAAAGAAGGAAATAGTATGGTAACAAAAATTATAAACGGCATACTGGTAGAACATGAATTGAAGGAAGGGCAGTCTGTATTTGTTAAGGATGGAAAAATTCAGGCGATAACAGACCAAGACCTGCCCTTTGATGAAATTTATGATGCTAAGGGATGCTATGTATCTGCCGGTTTTATTGATATTCATACTCATGGGGGTGGGGGAGCAGACTTCATGGACGCGGGTGAAGAAAATGTTTTGACGGCTGCGAAAATGCATCTGACCCATGGCACAACCTCTATTTTTCCGACTACAGTTTGTTCATCGATAGAAGAATCTAAAACTGCATTGAAAAATATTAAAAATGGGATGTCTTTTCCTACGGTCCGTGGTGCTCATATGGAAGGTTCCTTTTTTGATATTAAAAATTGCGGTGCGCAAAACCCTGACTACATCCGTGAAATCAATACAGAGGAAACAGAAGAATATTTAAAGTCTGGAATTGTGAAGAGAATAGACTTTGCACCCGAATTGAAGGGGAGTGCAGAGTTTGCTAAATTTCTTACAGAAAAAGGTGTTGTCAGTGCCATTGCTCACAGCGGTGCTTTATATGAGGATATTTTGCCTTGCTTTGAACAGGGTTGTAAGCTGATTACCCACTTGTACAGCGCTACCTCTACCGTTGTAAGAATTGGAGGGTATCGTCATCTTGGGGTGATTGAATCTGCCTTTTTATTAGATGATATGATGGTAGAGGTCATTGCCGACGGATGTCATCTTCCTATTGAATTACTGCAAATGATTTATAAAATTAAAGGCGTTGATAAAATTTGTATGGTGACAGATTCCATGCGTGCAGCCGGAATGCCGGATGGGGAATATGTGATAGGAAGCTTAAAAGGCGGAATGCGCTGTATTTCAGAGGATGGTGTGGCAAAACTGCCTGACCGTTCCGCATTTGCCGGAAGTATTGCAACAACAGACCGTCTGGTAAGAACCATGCATAAGGGGGCAGGAATTCCGCTTCCTGAAACTATTCAGATGATGACACAAAATCCTGCGAAAGTGATGGGATTGGACAACAAGGGACATTTACTTAAAGGATATGATGCTGACATAGTGGTTTTTGATGATGATATTCAAGTAAAAGCAGTTTTTGTTAATGGACATCTGATGGCAGAAAACGGTGAATTAAAATAAAAATTTGAGTGAAAGGGGGAATCTGATATTGGATTCCCCCTTTAGAAATATTGCTATTTATTTACAAATCACTGATTTGACTTGACATTTTTTTCGAAATATGCTACCTTTAAAATAGAACATAGAAAGGGAGGACTTGCATATGAAATTTGTGAAAAGACTGATTTGGTTAACGTTTCTTGTTATCATTGCGATTGGCGGAACATGGGCATATCAAGGTTTTCAACAATATCAACAAGCCTTAGCATATCTTCCCTTGGACGAGGCGGTAGAGGATATTCATACTCAGGAGCATTTTACTCCTATTGACCGAATTCCCGGAATTTATCTGGAAGCGGTTGTTGCGGTGGAGGATAGGCGGTTTTATCATCATAAAGGATTTGATGTAGTAGGAACTGTAAGAGCTTTGGTCAATGATGTTAAGGCGAAAAAACTGTTGGAAGGGGGAAGTACTCTAACTCAGCAACTTGCCAAAAATATTTATTTTTCATCAGATGATACTCCTCAGAGAAAAATTGCCGAAATTCTCATGGCGGTGAAAATAGAAAAGCGGTACACCAAGTCGGAGATTTTAGAATTATACGTCAACGGAATCTATTACGGCAGCGGATATTATAATATTTATGATGCATCTATGGGATATTTCGGTAAAACACCTATGGAAATGACGGAATATGAATGTACTCTTCTTGCAGGAATTCCTAATGCTCCTTCTGTTTATTCTTTGGATGTCAATCCGGAATTGGCAGAACAGAGGCAAGAGCAGGTAGTAGCAGCCATGGTTGATTGCGGATATTTATTACAGATGCAGGCAGAAGATATTTTAAACAGTACAAAATAAAAAACTCTTGAACTTGTTCGCTCAAGAGTTTTTTTATTTCAGCTTATTTTTCACATTCAAAATTAACGGTAAGAGTGTTGGTAGTAGGCTTGAGTTGCGTCAGTTTGATTCCGGCTGCCTGTAACATTCGTTTTGATGCAAGAGTTCCAGGAGTGGTAGCATATTTATCCGACAGATAAACAATTTCTTTAATACCGCATTGAATAATGGCTTTTGCACATTCGTTACAAGGGAAGAGAGCGACATAGATTTTTGCTCCTGACAGCTTTTTTCCATGTGCATTCAAAATGGCATTGAGTTCTGCGTGAACCACAAAGGGGTATTTTGTGTCAGCAAATTCTCCGTCCCGTTCCCATGGAAATTCATCATCTGAGCAACCGCTTGGGAAACCGTTGTATCCGGTGGAGAGAATACGGTTTTCGTTGTCTACAATGCATGCCCCAACCTGTGTGTTAGGGTCTTTTGAACGCATTGCCGCAAGCAACGCAACTCCCATAAAATATTCATCCCATGAAATGTAATGTTCTCTTTTCATACTTTTCCTCCAGTTTTTTATTAAAAACCACATCTAAGGAAGCTTTCTCAGATGTGGTTTGTCTTAATGGTATAACGAAAGCTTATTCCCACTCAATTGTCCCGATAGGCTTGGGAGTAAGGTCGTAGAGAACACGATTGATTCCGGGAACTTCGTGGGTAATGCGGTGGGTGATGTGATGCAAAAGTTTGTAGGGGATTTCCTCAATGGTGGCACTCATGGCATCTGTTGTATTGACGGCACGGATAATGGCGGGCCAACCTTCGTAACGTTTGTCGTCCTTCACACCCACACTTTTCACATCGGGCACAGCAATAAAGTACTGCCATACAGTTGCACCCAGACCGCTTTTGTCAAATTCCTCTCTTAAAATGGCATCAGCTTCTCTCAGAGCTTCCAGACGATCACGGGTGATTGCACCAAGACAACGAACACCAAGACCGGGGCCGGGGAAGGGTTGACGGTCAACCATGGAAGCAGGCAAGCCAAGAGCTTTTCCTACTACTCTGACCTCATCTTTATACAAAAGCTTAATGGGTTCTACCAGTTCGAATTTCATATCTTCCGGAAGTCCGCCAACGTTGTGATGAGCTTTGACTCCGTCGCTTTCCAAAATATCGGGATAAATAGTACCTTGAGCCAGAAAATCAATATCGGTACATTTGCGGGCTTCTTCATCAAACACTACAATAAATTCTCCGCCAATGATTTTCCGCTTTTGTTCCGGATCAGAAATTCCTTCCAGTTTAGAAAGAAATCTGTCGGTTGCATCAACATAAATGAGGTTTGCATCCAACTGATTTTGGAATACTTCAATGACTGCTTCGCTTTCTCCTTTTCGCATCAGACCGTGGTTGACATGAACACATACCAGTTGTTTTCCAATTGCTTTGATTAACAGTGCCGCCACGACAGAGGAATCTACACCTCCTGAAAGAGCAAGGAGAACTTTTCTGTCACCCACTTGATTACGGACTTGAGCAACTTGTTCTTCTATAAAGGTATCGGCAAGTGCTTTGGTGTTAATGCGTTCCATTGTTTCGGGTCGTTTGTTACTTTGCATAGTTATCATAGCCTTTCTGCCCAACAAATATAAAGTTAAACATCCTTATTATGGGCGAATAAGGAATTGAATATCTTAATCAAAAAGAGGAGTAGAAAAATACCGTTCTGCGGTATCGGGAAGTACCGTGACCACTGTTTTTCCCTTTCCTAATTTTTTTGCCAGTTTTAAAGCAGCAGCCACATTGGTTCCGCTGCTGATTCCACACATAATGCCTTCCTTAGATGCTAAATTTTTTGAGCATTGAATGGCTTCTTCATCTTTTATAATGCAGAGTTCATCATAAATATCACAGTTGAGGATAGGAGGAATCAGACCGTCTCCAATACCCATTTGAATATGGGTTCCGATGGAACCGCCTGACAAAATCGCTGCATTTTCCGGTTCTACCGCCCAAATGGTGATATGGGGATTTTTTTCTTTTAAAGTCTCGCCAATACCTGTAATGGTACCGCCTGTGCCAATTCCGGAGCAAAAACCGTGAATCTTTTTATTTGCTTGTTCCAAAATTTCCACTGCTGTACGCGAACGCTGAATGGCAGGATTTGCAGGGTTTTCAAACTGTTGCGGAACAAATACGTTGGTATTGTTTTTTTTCATTTCCATTGCAATTCGCAAACATTCTTCAATACATTCTCCGATGTTACCCTTATCATGAACCAATATTACTTCCGCACCGTAATGTTCTACCAGTTTTCTCCGCTCTTCGCTGACCGAATCGGGCATAATAATTTTTGTTTTATAGCCACGGACAGCACCTACTAAAGCAAGACCAATTCCTTGATTTCCGCTTGTAGGCTCTACAATAACAGTGTTGGCATGAATGAAGCCTTTTTCTTCTGCATCGCAAATCATATTAAAAGCCGTACGGGTTTTAATGGAACCGCCTACATTCAGACCCTCAAACTTTACCAAAATCTCCGCGCTGTCTTCGTCAACCATGTGCTGGAGACGGATTAGGGGAGTATTTCCTATTGCTTCAAGAATATTACTATAAATCATAAAAAGGATTCCTTTGCTAGTGTTGTTTAGATAATTAGTTCTATTATACATCAAATTCCATGGAAAATCAAGGTTTTACAAAAAACTTTATTGATAAAATTTTACAAATCAGAATGATTTTATTTGTTTTTTGTAAAAAAAGATTGTAATGAGAGGGAAAATATGATATACTAATCAATTGATGAAGGGAGTTTTGAAATTATGGTAGCACAGAATAATATTAGAAATATAGCGATTATTGCCCATGTTGACCACGGTAAAACTACACTGGTTGATGCTATGCTCAAGCAGAGCGGAACCTTTCGTGACAATGAGCAGGTAGCGGAACGGGTCATGGATTCAAACGATTTGGAACGGGAACGTGGGATTACCATTCTTGCCAAGAATACCTCGCTCTTTTATAAGGATATAAAAATTAACGTGGTGGACACTCCGGGTCATGCGGATTTCGGTGGTGAAGTGGAACGGAGTCTGGAACTGGTTGATGGGGTGTTGCTGGTGGTAGATGCCTTCGAAGGCTGTATGCCACAGACCAGATTTGTGCTGAAAAAGGCGCTGGCTTTGGATTTAAAACCTATTATTGTAGTGAATAAGGTAGACCGTCCCAATGCCCGCCCGTACGAGGTAGTGGATGAGGTACTGGAGCTATTTTTGGATTTGGATGCCACGGATGAGCAGATTGATTCTCCTGTCATTTTCACCTCCGCTAGAGATGGTTGGGCGAGTGAAGCTCCCGAAAATCCAAAGGCGTCGGATTTACAGCCTTTGTTTGAATTGATTGTCAATCACATTGCACCGCCCAAAGGAGAAAAGTACGAGCCTTTTCAGATGTTGGTGTCAAACATAGATTTTGATGAATACACAGGTAGAATTGCTATCGGAAAAGTAGAACGGGGAATTGCAAAATTAGGAGCATCGGTCACTGTTTGCCGAAATGACGGTACTAACAAGAATGCAAAAATTTCAACCTTATATAATTTTGAAGGATTAAAGCGAATTGCTATTGATGAAGCGGGCGTTGGTGAGTTGATTGCCATTTCGGGTATTACGGATATCAATATTGGGGAAACCCTTTGCGACCCTTCAAAGCCTGAAGCTTTGCCTTTTGTGGAGATTGACCAGCCTGTTTTATCCATGCAGTTTTCGGTAAACGACAGTCCCTTTGCAGGACGTGACGGTACTTATGTGACTTCTCGTCATTTGCGTGACAGACTGTTCAAGGAATTGGAATCTAATATTAGCTTAAAAGTGGAGGAGACGGATTCTGCGGATACCTTTACCGTGTCGGGCAGAGGAGAGCTTCATTTGTCTGTCTTGATTGAAAATATGCGTCGGCAGGGGTATGAATTTCAGGTATCAAAGCCCGCAGTTATCACAAGAGAAATAGACGGAGTGCTATGCGAACCCATTGAACGGCTTTTGATTGACGTACCTGATGAATTTACAGGTGCGGTTATGGAAGGAATCAGCCTTCGAAAAGGGGAAATGACCAACATGATTCCTACCAGCCAAGGCTATACCCGTCTGGAATTTTTGATTCCATCAAGAGGTCTGATTGGTTTCAGAAATCAATTACTTACCGAAACCAAAGGAACAGCAGTGATGAACAGTTTATTTGAAGAATATCAACCCTATAAAGGAGACATCGGAGGCAGACAGAGAGGGTCTTTGGTCGCTTTTGAAACAGGGACTTCGGTGGGGTATGGATTGTTTAATGCACAGGACAGAGGAAGTTTGTTTATTGGTCCCGGTGTAGAAGTGTACGAAGGTATGGTAGTCGGTGAAAACAGTCGTTATGATGATGTGGTGGTCAATGTTTGTAAGAAAAAGCACGTGACAAACACCCGTGCATCAGGGTCGGATGATGCATTAAAACTGACTCCTCCGAGAAACTTGTCATTGGAGCAATGTCTGGAATTTATTGCAGATGATGAACTGTTAGAAATAACGCCTGAACATTTGCGTATGAGAAAACGAATTCTGAACAATGATTTGAGAGGAAAGGCTCGAAACAAAAAATAACCCCTTGCATATAATGTAATGAACGCATTTTTGCGCAAAATTACAAAAGGGGAGAGAAGTATGCCCAAATATTATTTGGTTGTGTCTTCGGTGACAACTGCCCAACGTCTGCAAAAGCTGTGTCAAAGACAGGGGATTTCTCTGTCTGTAGTGCATACCCCGCAGGATTTGAGCCAAAAGGGGTGCAGTTACAGTTTGATTGTGTCGGAGCGTGATTACAGTAGAGTCTGTAACCTTTCCGAAACAAATAAAATTCCCGTTCGTGACCGCTTTTTATACAAAGACGGAAGATATCAAAAAATATAGATAGGAAAATCCCTTGTTCGTGGAGAATGAGGGATTTTTATGTTGCCATCTTTACAATTCATGGCAACTTTTTTGTGTTATAATAGAATCAGAGGGAGTGAAAATCAGATGAATCAATTTCAAAAATACTTATCCAAACTGGCCACAAGCCCCTGTGACCAGGAAGAATTATTTGCACAATATAAAATTCCAAAAAAGGACAGGAACAACACCATGCTCCTTGCCATAAAGTTGTTTGAACAGGCGGTTGAAAAGGGGAATCCCGCGGTTATAAAAGAGGTTTCTGATTTTATTGAACAAAAAGGGAACAGAGAAAATTTTCGGTTGCCCGCACATCTTCTTGCCTCCTCATTTGTTGACCTATACCGTGATATTACAGAGAAGAAGCACAGTGAATATCTTCTTCACGGAGGACGCGGAAGTTGTAAATCAACGTTTATCAGCCTTGTAACTTTAGAGTTAATGCTTAATAATCCCAAACTTCATATTCTTGCCTGCAGACGGGTAAAGGATACCTTACGTGACAGTGTATATGCCCAATATAAATGGGCAATCGGTACATTGGGATTAGAATCGGAATTTAACTGTAAATCAAATCCTATGGAAATTGAGTACAAGAAAACAGGGCAAAAAATTTATTTCCGCGGAGCAGACGACCCCGGAAAACTGAAATCCATTAAGCCCGCCTTTGGTTTTATCGGCGTTCTGTGGTTTGAGGAACTGGATCAATTTGAATCGGAGGAGGAAATCCGAAACATTGAACAGTCTGTGTTGCGAGGAGAAGGGGAGTTTACTGTTTTTAAAAGCTTTAATCCTCCTCAATCCTCCAAGGCGTGGGTGAATTTGTATGTCAAACAGCCAAAGGAAGGAATGCTGGTCCATAAAAGCAGTTTCCTTACGGTTCCGCCCAGTTGGCTTGGTCAGAAGTTTTTAGACGATGCAGAGCATTTGAAAAATTCTCGCCCGGAACGGTATGCTCATGAATATTTGGGAGAGGCAAACGGCACAGGGGGTGCGGTATTTGACAATGTCATCTTACGAGACATTACCAATGATGAAATCAATAATTTTGACCGTATTTACAGAGGAATCGACTGGGGCTGGTATCCTGATCCTTTTCGTTATATAGCGGTACATTTCCAGGCAAATGAAAGGAGGGTGTATGTGTTTGATGAAATCAGCGGAAACAAGCTGACAAACGAAACAATCGCATCATTACTTCGGGAACATGGTGTGAAAAATGGGGATAAAATTGTGGCAGACAGCGGGGGAGAAGGACCCAAATCCATTAACCATTTTCGTGAAATGGGTTTCTTGATGCGAAGAGCCAGAAAGGGCCCCGGGAGTGTGGAATTTTCTATGAAGTGGCTTTCGTCATTAAATGAAATTATTATTGACCCTAAGAGATGTCCTGCTGCTGCAAAGGAGTTTTTGGAATATGAATATGAGCAGGATACCAAAGGACAGGTCATTTCAGGATATCCTGACCGGGACAATCATTCCATTGATGCTCTTCGGTACGCGTTGGAGAGTGTTATGAGAAGACGATAGCAAAAAAATATAAAAAAACTATTGACAAATGATTTTTACAGTGGTATAATTAAACTCAATAAAAGCGATGACGAAGACGGTCGGGACGAAATGTCACAGAGAGTTGGTGGTTGCTGCAAGCCAATGTCAGAGCGTTCCAATGACTTATCACTTTTGAGCTGAAGGCCAGAAAACAGATGTGAGTAGGCACCTTTCGTGAGTATGCTACGTTAAGGCATGGGGCTTGTTTGAGCCTGTGAGTGGCGTTTTTTATAAACGCAATTTGAGTGGTACCGCGGGAAAAAATCCAAATGTTGATTCCCGTCTCAAAGAATCTTTTCTTTGGGGCGGTTTTTTATTTTAAAAAAAAGAAAGAGAGGCGTTTTTTGTGGAACAGAAAATTAAGGAAATTGGTGCAAGAATTAAGGAGCTTCGTGAAATTCTGGGTCTGAGTGTGGAACGTATGGCAGAAATTACTGCCACTTCTGCAGAAGAGTACCTGAAAAAGGAATTAGGAGAATCTGATTTTAGCTTTACCTTTATTTTCAAATGTGCCTCTGCCTTTGGAGTGGAAGTAACAGATTTGGTTAGTGGAGAATCTCCTACCCTTTCTTCTCACTGCGTTACAAGAGGAGGGGAAGGATTGCCAATACACAGACGGCGTGGTTTTGTCTATAATAACTTAGCCCCCATGTTTCGAAGTAAGCTGGCAGAACCTTTTATGGTAACTGCCCCCTTTCTGCCCGAACAACAGGATAAAGCTATTGAGCTTTCAACCCACGGCGGACAGGAAATGGATATTGTGGTATCTGGTTCACTGAAGATTCAGATAGGGGAAAAGATAGAAATATTAAATGCGGGTGATTCGGTTTATTACAACAGTGCAACTCCTCACGGTATGATTGCAGTGGGCGGAGAACCCTGCCAATTCTATGCGATTGTTGTTGGGGGAGCAAGCGACCCTGTGACCCAACCTATTCAACATAAATCTGTTTCGGTTCAGGAAAGACCTGATGATATTTCCTCTGACTTTATTCAGACTACTGTTGACGAAAACGGTATTCTGAACAGTATTTCTTTTACCAATGAAGAAACATATAATTTTGCTTATGATACGGTTGACCGTCTGGCAGAAAAATGTCCGGATAAATTGGCAATGCTTTGGCTGTCTAAAAATCATGAGGAACGCCGCTTTACCTTCTCTGATATGAGCCGATATTCTTCCAAAACCGCGAATTTCTTTCAGTCCTTGGGAATTAAGCGGGGAGACAGGGTCATGCTGGTATTAAAACGGCATTATCAGTTCTGGTTCTCCATTTTGGCGTTGCATAAAATCGGTGCAATCGTAATCCCTGCCACCAACCAACTGGTTCAGCACGATTTTGAGTACCGTTTTCAAGCAGCAGGGGTCAGTGCCATTGTTTGTACGGGAGACGGCGATGTAGCAGAGCAAGTGGATTTGGCAGAAGTTAACTGTCCTACTCTTAAAACAAAAATTATGGCATGCGGAGTCAGAGAGGGCTGGCATAATTTTGATGAAGGGGTGGAGGTCAGTTCTGATTCCTTCCCGAGAGCCAAAGACGCTGCTTGCGGTACGGATGATATGCTGATGTTCTTTACCTCAGGAACTACAGGTTATCCCAAAATTGCAACTCATAGTTTCCAATATCCTTTGGGTCATTATATTACCGCAAAATATTGGCATCATGTAAATCCAGACGGTTTGCATTTCACCATTTCCGATACTGGATGGGGAAAGGCGTTGTGGGGAAAACTGTACGGTCAGTGGCTTAGCGAAGCGGCAATATTTACTTATGACTTTGATCGTTTTAATGCAGATGATATTCTTCCTATGTTTGCTAAATATCAGATTACAACCTTCTGTGCACCGCCTACTATGTATCGTTTCTTTATTAAAGAAGATTTGAGTAAATATGATTTAAGCTCTATGGAATACTGTACGGTTGCAGGAGAAGCGTTAAACCCTGAAGTGTTTGCACAGTGGAAAAAAGCAACGGGTCTTAGCCCTATGGAAGGTTTTGGTCAGACAGAAACCACTCTTACCATCGGGAACTTTTATGGTACGACACCCATTCCCGGTTCTATGGGTCGTCCAAGCCCCTTGTATCAGGTGGATATTGTGGATGAGAATGGAAAATCTGTTAAAGATGGTGTAACGGGGGAAATTGTTGTTCATACTGAACAGGGAAATCCCTGCGGTTTGTTTAAGGGTTATTACCGCCAACCTGAAAAGACAGAGGAAATCTGGCATGACGGATTGTATCACACAGGAGATACTGCTTGGCGGGATGAAAACGGATATTTCTGGTATGTAGGCCGTGTGGATGATGTCATTAAGTCTTCCGGTTATCGTATCGGACCCTTTGAAATTGAAAGTGTGATTATGGAGCTTCCCTATGTTCTGGAATGTGCTGTAACCGCTGCGCCCGATGAAATCCGCGGTCAGGTGGTGAAGGCGACTATCGTGCTGACAAAGGGAACAGAGGGGACGGATGAACTGAAGAAGGAAATCCAGACCTATGTAAAAACTCACACTGCTCCCTACAAATACCCAAGAATTGTGGAGTTTACCGAAGAGCTACCCAAAACCATCAGCGGTAAAATAAGAAGAGTAGAATTGAGAGAACAGAATAAATAGCAGTAAAGAAACCCGCCATTTACATGGCGGGTTATTCTGTATATTCTAATTCTGGTTTCACATTGTGTCAGCCTTTGGTTGGAGTATACTTTGTCGATAAGTACGTGGGGACATTTTATAAACACGGCGGAATACAGAAGAAAAATAATTACTATCTCCAAATCCGCATTGTCCTGCAATTTCAGTAATATTCATATCGGATTCTTCCAGCAGTTCTTTTGCTAATTGAGTGCGCAGACCGATGATATATTCCTGATATCCTACTCCTGCTTCTTTTTTGAATTTGCGAGAAAAATGAGACGGACTAAAGGAAAAATGGGCTGCTACATTAGAAAGTGCCAGTGATTCTGATAAATGACTCTTTAAAAAAGAAGTTGTTACGGAAATGAAATCATCAGCAATGCTGTTTTTTTGTTCCGATTTTGTTAAGGAAAGAAGCAATTCAAACAGACGGCATTTCATCCATTCTATCTTATAAGGTTCTGTGGATTTTTCTATTTCAAATAAATCCATAAAACGTTTTTTAATTTCTTCGGTATTATTTAATGTAAGAGTAGGACAGGAAAACAACTGTGCTACTACGTCTTGAAGACAGGCGGGAATAGAATGATCTGTAAAATACACCACGATACGGCTGTATGCCCCTGCGTCACAGGAAACTGTTTTATGAAGCATATTTTTTGAAATCAAAATCACATCTCCCGCTTTGACGGGATAACAGTTATTATCGATAAAATATGTACGGGTTCCCTCTATTTGATAGTAAATTTCATAGTGGTCGTGGCAATGAAGGGACTTCATAGTAGTACCCACTCTTTTTCTGGAGTATTGAACCGAAATTCCTTGACCGGGAATGAAATTATTATGTGTTGCCATTGTTTTCACCTGCTATTTGTTAGTTATTGTTTTCATTATATCACATTTAATTAAAGAAAGCAATAATTTCAAGAAAAAAATTAAAAATGACAAAATTTCAAAGGAAAACTTTAAAAAAATGCGGTAAGCTATATATCGAAAGGATGTATTTTAAGGCGAAACAGGCAAAAGCACTTTTTATCTGCTCACGGTAAGAAGTGTATCATCCAACAATATTTTTTTGTGGGCGGAAAGGAACGAAAAGTTATGAAAAAAGTAAAAATCGCATATTTGGGCGGAGGTTCCCGTGGATGGGCATGGAATCTGATGAGTGATTTGGCAACAGAAAAATCTTTTACAGCCGACGTCTATTTGTATGACATTGACAAAGAGGCTGCAAAGGCAAATGAAATTATCGGAAATAAAATTCCTAAGGATTGTCCTGAAGCAAATACGAATACCTATTTTGCTGCCGATACAATAGAAGAAGCTTTGACAGGGGCGGATTTTGTTGTAATTTCCATTTTGCCCGGCACCTTTGCTGAAATGGAATCAGACGTTCACGCACCGGAAAAATACGGCATTTATCAGTCTGTAGGTGATACCGCAGGCCCCGGAGGAATCATTCGCGCTTTGAGAACTCTTCCTATGATGGAGCATTTTGCATTGAAAATCAAGGAATGCTGTCCTAAGGCATGGGTTATTAACTATACCAACCCCATGACCTTAAGCGTTGGAATGCTGTATCGTGCTTTCCCCGAAATTAAAGCATTTGGTTGCTGCCACGAAGTATTCGGTACTCAGAACTTTTTAGCTAAAATGGTTAAGGAAGTTCTGGGTAAAGAAGAAATTCCCAGACAGGATATCACTGTTAACGTTATGGGAATTAACCACTTTACCTGGATTAACAAAGCCAATTATAAAGGAATAGACTTATTCCCTATGTACGAAGAATATTGCAAACAGAAATCAGAAATAGGTGTAGGTGTAGATTACTATAGCGAAGACCATCCTATGTACAATCGCAACTGTGTCAAAATGGACTTGTTTATGCGTTATGGTACCATTGCAGCAGCAGGAGACCGCCACTTGGCAGAATTTTGTCCCGGTCATTGGTATCTGAAAGATCCTGAAACAGTAGAAAACTGGAAATTCCACTTAACTCCTGTATCATATCGTACCAATCAGTTGCAAGAACGTTTGGATAAGAGTAACAATCTTGCTACAGGAAAACAGCCCTTCAAATTGAATCCTTCCGGAGAAGAAGGAGTTATCCAGATGAAGGCAATTTTAGGTTTGGGCGATTTGGTAACCAACGTAAACCTGCCTAATATGGGTCAGATTCCCAATCTGCCTCTGGGTGCTATCGTGGAAACCAATGCGGCATTTACTTCTGATTCTGTTATTCCTGTAATGGCTGGAGAATTGCCGAAAGGACCTTTGGGACTTATTATGCCTCATGTTACCAATCAGCAGTTGATTTTGGATGCTGTGCAGAACCGTGATTTAGAAACTGCATTTATGGCATTTGCAAAAGATCCTCTGATTCGTATTGACCTGAATGATGCGAGAAAGTTGTTTAACGAAATGGTTGAAAATACCAAAGAATATTTAGGTGATTACAAATGAAAAAAATAAATGAAGCAATCGTAAAACAAAAGCGGCCTGTGAAGATCATTCAGTTCGGAGAAGGCGTATTCTTACGTGGATTTTTTGACTGGATGTTGCAAATTTTAAACAATAAGGGCGTATTTAACGGTAGTGCTGTAGTGGTAAAGCCTATTGAACCCAAAGGAAGAATGGAAGAGTTTGCCGCTCAGGATTATCTTTATACCAATCTGATTCGTGACTTGGACGGAGAAGAAACACAGATTGTTGATGTGATTGACCGCATGGTTTGTCCTTACGAACAATTTGAACAATTTTTGGAGCTGGCTGCCTTGCCGGAAGTGCGGTTTATTGTGTCTAATACCACAGAAGCAGGTATTGCTTTTGATGAAAAAGATGCTTTTGAACAGACACCGCCTTCCACTTATCCTGCAAAGCTGACAAGACTACTGTATCAGCGTTTTACCTTGGGATTGCCCGGTTTTTGGATTCTTCCCTGTGAATTGATTGAACGAAATGGTGCTGTGTTACGGGAATATGTATTTCGTTATGCTAAGCTTTGGAATCTGGGAACAGATTTTATCGCTTGGTTAGAAAATGAAAATAAGTTTTGCAGTACCTTGGTTGACAGAATTGTATCAGGATTTCCGGCAGATGCAGAGCTTCCTTATGAAGATACTTTTAGAAACAGTGCAGAATCCTTTCATTTTTGGGCGATTGAAGGGAAAGGTTTGTTTGCAGAATTGCCTTTTGACAAGGCGGGATGTAATGTATTGTTAACAGACGATATTACCCCTTATCGGGAACGAAAGGTTCGTATTTTAAATGGTGCGCACACCTCTATGGTTTGTCTGGGATTGTTGTCTGGAATGGAAACAGTAGAGGATTGCATGAAAAACAAGGAAATCTTCTCCTTTGTTTCTGATTTTATTCAGAATGAAGCCATTAAAACATTAGATTTGCCCAAGGAAGAATGTGAAGAATTCTGGAATGCAGTACAAAAGAGATTTTTAAATCCTTATCTGCACCATAAGCTTAGTTCCATTTCATTGAATTCTGTCAGCAAATATTGTGCCCGTGTTCTGCCTACTGTTTTAGATTTGGAAAAACAGGGAATTGTGGCGAAAAACGGACTAAAAGCATGGGAATATCTGATTCGTTGGTACAAAACAGGAACTCCATGTGATGATGAAAAGGTTATTCAAAAAATCCAACAAGGAACCTTGGAAGAAATTTTGGCTGATGCTTCTCTTTGGGGAGATGATTACAGCCGATTTGCAAAGGAGATGAGTCTATGATTCAGATTCATCCTAATGATTCGGTTCAGGTAAATCCTGCAACCGGTCATAAGTATGCTATAAAGCCCATTGCCAAGGGAGAAAAGGTAATTAAGTATGGATATCCCATTGGGGAAGCACTTTGCGACATCAAAGAAGGGGAACAGGTACATAGTCATAATTTAAAAACTGCATTGACCAATCACCTGGACTATGTGTATGAGCCTGACCTTGTTTTTCCTAACGTGAACTGTCAGGATACCTTCTGGGGGTATGAACGGGAAGACGGAAAGGTTGGCATCCGAAATGATGTGTGGATTTTGCCTACTGTCGGATGTGTCAATCAGCTTGCCTTAAAGCTTGCTGAACAAACAGGTGCTCTTGCCTTTCCTCATCCTTACGGTTGTTCCCAGTTGGGAGAAGATTTGGAAAACACCAGAATTCTTCTCTGTTCTCTGGCACATCACCCCAATGCAGGCGGTGTTTTGGTTTTAGGACTGGGCTGTGAAAACAATCGAATTGATACACTTGGATTAGAACCCACAAAACGAATTGCATTTTTAAATGTTCAAGATTGCGGAGATGAAATGGCAGAAGGAATTGCCATAATTCGAAAGCTTCAAAAACAGGCGAACGCAGAAAAACGGAAGGAGTTTCCGGTCAGTCAGCTTCGCGTAGGCTTAAAATGCGGCGGAAGTGACGGATTAAGCGGAATTACCGCTAATCCTCTTGTGGGACGGGTTTGTGATGTTTTGGTGGAGCAGGGGGCAGGCTGTGTATTAACGGAGGTCCCTGAAATGTTCGGTGCGGAAACATTGCTCATGAACCGTTGCGAAACAGAAATACTGTTTCATAAAACCGTTAGTATGATTCAGCGGTTTAAAGATTATTTTACCGCTCATGGTCAGCCGGTGTATGAAAATCCCTCTCCTGGAAATAAGGACGGCGGTATTACAACACTGGAGGAAAAATCTTTAGGATGTGTGCAAAAAAGCGGTCGTTATCCTGTGACGGCAGTGTTGGATACAGGTGAACAGGCAGAGAAATCGGGCGTGAATTTACTGTACGGTCCGGGAAATGATTTGGTCGCCATGACTCAATTAGCCGCCTCCGGTGTTCACATGATTTTATTTACTACAGGACGGGGAACCCCTGTGGGAAGCTGTGTTCCTACACTAAAACTTTCTACTAATACCCCCCTTGCTGAGAAGAAACCTACTTGGATTGATTTTGACGCTGGTGTGTTGGTGGATGGTGCTGATTGGCAGAAGGAAACGGAAAAGCTGTATCAGCTTATTTTGGAAACTGCCAACGGAACAGAGGCGAAGCACGAACAAAACGGCTACCGTGAAATTGCAATTTTCAAAGACGGTGTAACTTTATAAATGGTTTTAAAACTAGCAATCTTTTGTAAAAAAGATTGCTAGTTTTTGTATTAACGAATACCACGGTTTGAGGGTCTTGACTGAAACACTTGTTCTAACTTTCATGTAATCTACATAAAATAAGTGGGAACGGAGGGATAGTAATGAAACGTATATTAGCATTTTCACTGGTGTTTTTCTTATGTTCAGGAATTTTTGTCAATGCAGAAGAAATGAATTTATCCGCAAAATCAGCCATTTTAGTAGAACGAACATCCGGTCAGATTTTGTATGAACAAAATGCAAAGGAACGGCTTCCTATGGCAAGTGTCACCAAAATTATGACAATGCTTTTAGGAATTGAGGCAATAGACAAAGGGAAAATTTCAATGGATGACATGGTAACAGTCAGCGAATATGCTTCTTCTATGACAGGCTCCAGAGTGTTTCTGAGTGTAAACGAAACCATCAGCGTAAGTGATTTGTTTAAATCCATAGCGGTAGCATCGGGAAATGATGCTGCGGTGGCTTTGGCAGAACATCTTGCAGGAAGTGAATCCAATTTTGTCGAAATGATGAATAAAAGGGCAGAGGAGTTAGGGTTGACTGATACCCATTTCGCAAATTGTAACGGATTGCCGGCAGAAGAACACTATTCCAGTGCCCATGATTTGATGATTCTGTCCAGAGAGTTGTTAAGTCACGATTCTATAAGACCCTTTTTAACAATTTGGATGGATAGCTTGCGCGACGGTAGTTTTACCCTTGCCAATACAAATAAGCTGATTCGCTTTTATGAGGGTGCCACCGGAATTAAAACCGGTTCAACAGATGAGGCTCTCTTTTGTATGTCTGCATCAGCTATGCGTGATGGAATGGAGTTGATTGCAGTGGTGTTGGGATGCCCTACCTCAAAAGAAAGATTTGCCGACGCATCATCTCTTCTTAATATGGGATTTGCCTCTTATGCTTTGGAACTAGGTGTGGAAAAAGGAGAGGAGTTAACTGTACTTCCGATAGAAAAGGGGGTTGATAAAAAGGTATCTGTCATTGCATCCGATTCCTTTTCTGCTGTTGTAAAAAAAGAACAAAAAGGGCAAGTAACTCGTGAATTAACCATGCCAGACCGCCTTGTTGCACCTGTCAAACATGGAGACATAATAGGAGAAATTTCTTTTTCCTTAGACGGTAAAACCCTTGGAACAGTCAATACAGTGGTTGCATCAAATGTGAAAAAAGCAGGTGTTTTCCGCATCTATGGAACCATTCTTCAGAAATGGCTTGCTGTTAATTGACGTAAATACCACCTGTTTTTAGGTGGTATTTTTTTTAAAAGTATGGAAATATATTGCATTTTTTTTAAAATTGGTGTATAATAATAGTAAAACAGAACAGAGTAGGTATTTGTGCGTTGTGCAAAGTTTTATCTTTGTAAGTGTCAGAGGGACGGGGAGTTGCCTCCTGAACGAAAAATCCATGGATTTGCGATACAAATACCGCATCCCGCTGTTACAAATCATGAGGACAGCCTCTCGGAGGAGTAACGGTAAACTTTGAGAGGAGGTTTTTTTATTGTGAATCAGTTTCGTCAATCTGTAAAAGAGTTAAAAAATCCGAAAAGTGTGGTTACAACTGCTATGCTGGTTGCGGTAGGTGTGGTCCTGTCTGCATATGCCACACTTCGTTTTACTCCGGATTTTCAAGTATCCTTTGGATTTCTCGCATCTGCTATGATTGCTCAGTTATTTGGCCCTGTTGTAAATGCAGCAGCAGGATTTGTGACGGATGTTGTCAGTTATCTTCTGTATACAGACGGACCGTATTGCTTTTGGTTTGCATTAAATCCAATAATTAGCGGCGTGATTTTTTCTTTTTTCTTTTACGGAAAACAAGTGACTTTGTTAAAAGCGGTTTTAGCAAAGGTAATTGATACGGCTGTGGTGGAAATCGGTATGACAACTGTCTGGTTGATATTGTTATACGGTTCCAATGGCTGGATGTGGTTTTTCATCCGTGCATTGTTAAAATTTGCGGCTTGTGTGATTCAGGCACCTGTATTGTATTTTGTAATGAAAACTGTGGATAAAATAAAAAAAGAAATATTTTAAAACAGAAAGGTGATTTGTTATGAAAAAGATTTCTTTCGACATGTCTAACAGTGCTTTATCTGCAAAAGAAATAGACTGTCTGCAAGAACAGGTAGCTCTTGCAAACCAAACTTTAATGAAAGGAACGGGAGAGGGAAACGATTTTTTAGGTTGGGTCAATCTGCCTTTTACTTATGATAAAGAGGAGTTTAACAGAATTTTAGCAACTGCAGAAAAAATTAAAAAGGAAGCAGAGGTGTTGATTGTTATCGGCATCGGTGGTTCTTATTTAGGTGCCCGTGCTGCTATTGAATTTTTACAATCTCCTTTTTATAATCTGAAAAAAAAGGATACTCCAGATATCTATTTTGCAGGGAATTCTATCAGCTCCACCTATTTGCAGGAATTGATTGATATTGTGGGCGATCGCGATTTTTCTATCAATGTTATATCAAAATCCGGTACCACCACCGAGCCTGCTTTGGCGTTTCGTGTGTTTAAAAAGAGATTGATTGAAAAGTACGGTTTAAAAGAGGCTAATAAGAGAATTTATGCCACCACCGATAAAGCAAGAGGGGTACTGAAAACTCAGGCAGACAGTCAGGGATACGAAACCTTTGTAGTACCTGATGATGTAGGCGGACGTTTCTCTGTTCTGACTGCTGTAGGCCTGCTTCCCATCGCTGTAAGCGGTGCTGATATCGACCAGCTGATGGCAGGTGCTGCCAGCGGAAGAGCCCGCGCTATCGAGGCTGATTTTGAAGAGAACGATGCTCTGCAGTACGCAGCGCTCCGCAATATTTTACTGCGCAAGGGCAAGACCATTGAGATCCTGGCTAACTACGAGCCCGCTCTGCACTTCATCAGTGAGTGGTGGAAGCAGTAAGTCGGATCGTAGCCATGTCGTTCTGTGAGCCAAGGAGTTGTTTGGCCACTTTGTCTTCCTAAGACCGTTGGCCTCCGACTTACGCAGCACTTCGTAATATCTTACTGCGCAAGGGTAAGACCATTGAGATCCTGGCTAACTACGAGCCCGCTCTGCACTTCATCAGTGAGTGGTGGAAGCAGT